>CAZKOR010000005.1:0-49776 GCA_964554405.1 uncultured Bacteroides sp.
GGCTCCGCTTCGTGAGATTCAGCCTGACGGTTCCAGACATCCGTTTGACCAGTTTATTATCGCTAAGACACCTGCGGCAAGATGGGGAGAAGCAGAAGACCTTCAGGGAGCTGCTGTATTCCTTGCATCCGATGCATCTAACTTTATCAACGGACACGTTGTATACGTAGATGGCGGTATTCTTGCATATATCGGAAAGCAGCCGGGCTAAACAGCTTAGACGTAATTGCAGAGGTGGCAGCATTGTTCGCTGCCACCTTTTTTGCCATATAAGAAATGGTGATGCCTGTTTACAAGTTATAGCATAGAAAGAAAGGCGTGGTTGAGGGTATGGATATTCGACTGATTATGAAGACGGCACGCAGCGTGACGTTTGAACTGGATGACGGAGGAACATATGAAACAGTAGAAAAATATCGACTGTTTTTAAATAATGTAGAACAGAAAGAAACAAATACGGTAATTACCAATCTGTTTGATTTAAAGCCTGATACGGAATATGTGCTTGATGTACAAAATCAGAGCGGTGCATCGGTAGGTACGGCTTCTTTTCGGACGGATGAAGAGTTTGTTACTATTAATGTGAAAGAATTTGGGGCTGCCGGGGACGGCGTATCGGATGACACAAACTTCATTCAGGCGGCAATTATGGCGTGTCCGCCAAAGAGCCGCGTCTTAATACCGAAAGGGAAATATAAAATAACAAGCGTTTTTCTAAGGAGCGGCATTAATCTGGAAATTGCCAAAGGTGCGGAACTGCTTGCCGAGACTGACAGAAACCGTTTTGCAAAGTTTCCGGGACTGATAGAGAGTTATGATGAAAAAGAAGAATATAATTTGGGCACATGGGAGGGAAATCCTCTGCCGATGTTTGCGGGAATTGTATGCGGAATTAACGTATCGGATGTGAAACTCTATGGAGAGGGCATTATTAACGGTTGCGCCTCCACGGATAACTGGTGGAATAATCCCAAGGTGATGGTCGGTGCATTCAGACCGCGGATGTTATTTTTGAATCATTGCGAAAATATGCAGGTGCAGGGTCTGACGTTCTGCAACAGCCCGGCATGGGTTATTCATCCGTATTTCAGCGACAACCTGTTGTTTGCCGGATTGAAAGTGCAGAATCCGCAGCAGTCGCCCAATACGGACGGACTTGACCCGGAATCCTGCCGTAAAGTTGAAATACTGGGTGTTCACTTTTCGCTGGGAGATGACTGTATCGCAGTCAAATCAGGAAAGGTATATATGGGGAAAAAGCATAAAAAACCATCCGAAGATGTACATGTCAGCCATTGCCTGATGGAAAACGGGCATGGTGCGGTTACGGTCGGCAGTGAGATTGGTGCAGGCGTACGCAATATGGTTGTGGAAAAATGCCGCTTTTCCCATACGGACCGTGGACTGCGGATTAAGACAAGGCGCGGACGGGGAAAAGATTCGATTTTGGATAAAATTGTATTCCGGGATATCGAGATGGACCATGTTATGACGCCGTTTACGGCAAATGCTTTTTATTTCTGTGATCCGGACGGGCGGACAGAATATGTGCAGTCAAGGGAAAAATTCCCGATAGACGACAGAACGCCGGCAATGAAGAATTTCCTGTTTGAAAACATTCATGCTTCTAACTGCCATGTTGCTGCGGCATTTTTTGAAGGACTTCCGGAACAGAAAATCGAGAAAATTGAGATGCGAAACTGTTCTATTTCTTTTGCAGAAGAGGCGAAAGCAGATGTGCCGATTATGTCAAACGGAGTAGAGCCGTGTACAAAGAGGGGGCTTCATGCGACGAACGTAGAGAAGCTGATACTGGACAATGTAGTGATAGAAGGAGTCGTTGGAGAGACTCTGGAGCTGCAGGGTGTAGATAAGCTGGAGCAAGAATAGTGTGAAAAATGGAGGATTGTGATGCAATTAGGTATACGTTTACATGATATTGAAAAAGCGCCGTTGGAGAGACGCCTGCAAATTGCAAATGAGCAGGGCTTTCGATGCGGACATCTGGCGCTCTCAAAAGTAATTTCCGAATATTCGGTGGCGGACAGTGCATTGACACCGGGATTTGCATGTTATTTGAAAAACTTGTTTGCCAAGTCGGAGATTGATATAGCAGTGCTTGGCTGCTATTTGAATCTGGCAAATCCGAACGAGGAAAGTTTAAAGAAAAATCAGACGCGGTATTTAGCGAATATCCGTTTTGCGTCTTTGCTGGGTGCGGGCGTGGTAGGAACGGAGACCGGAGCGGTGAATGAAGCCTATAAATACGAAGAGCGTAATCATTCCGAGGAAGCACTGCAGATTTTTATCAAGAATGTCCGTCCGGTCGTGGAATATGCAGAAAAAATGGGGGTTATCTTTGCGATTGAACCTGTATTTAAGCATATTGTATGTAATCCCAGACGTGCAAGACAGGTATTGGATGAGATTGCATCTCCGAATCTGCAGATTATATTTGACCCCGTTAATCTTCTGGATATCAGCAATTATCAGAACAGAGCAGAGATTATTCATGAAGCGATAGAAATGCTTGGCAAAGATATTGCAGTAGTGCATATTAAGGATTTTAAAGTGGAAAACAACGAATTGATTTCCGTAGCGGCAGGTACGGGCGAAATGGATTACAGTGAGATTATCCGCTTCATTAAGAAAGAAAAGCCTTATGTGCATGTAACATTAGAGAATACTGTTCCGGACAACGCAGTGGCTGCCCGGAAATATATTCAGGGACTATGGGATGAGTACACAGTATAGGTGCCCGTCAAATTCGCTAAAAAGGCTTTCTTCTTTCTTACGCATAAAAACGGTCAGGTCGTTTTCGCGGAAAGAAAGCTGAAACTGCACACAGCCGACATATGCGTCGATAATATGCGCTTTCACATAAAGCGTGCCGTCCGAAAGCCATGCGCCGCTTGCGGCATATTGCTGGTTATAGATAGGAAAACTGCCAGTCTGCATATGTCCCATGCCGAATGCAACGTTATAAGGTTTATGCTTGTAGACAAAAGAAAGGCTTCCATTAGAGTCACCGTCGGACAGGGCATCTATCTTATCAAATTGAACGGTAAAACTTTCAAATCCGGATTTTTCAGTTTGGACATGGAAAGTTTTGCCGTTTATTTTATGAATTTTTTGCAGTACATCCTCTGAAATTGCAGCACCTGCCAATGGCTCTATTCTGAGAGAGGAAAGGGTATGCGCAAGATGTTTCGCTTCATCCGGGTTTTCCGGCAGGGGATGATCTTGAATATAAGGAAGAAGTTCTTCATATAACGCATCATAAATCTGCTGGTTGCCGCCGCCGATGGACTGTGTATCTGCGGTAGTGACACAAATGAGGTCATAATCCGGGAAAACAATAATAAACTGACCACCCATTCCATAACATACGTAATTATTTTTTTCACCGCGCCAGAACTGCATACCATAGCCCTGGGCCTCGCTGGGCAGAGGTGCAGTAACGCAGGTTTCGCTTAAATTTGACACTGCCATATCAATGTAGGAAGCAGATAGTAACTGCTGTCCGCAGACATTTCCTTTATGCGCAAGAAAATAGCCGAATTTCAGCATGTCCATAGGAAAAGCAACCAGACCGCTGCCGCCCATGGATACGCCGAAGGGGTCTTTTATCATATAAGACTGTTCTGAAAGTCCAAGCGGAGAAAGCTTTTTTTTCAGATAGTCAAGCATATCCATACCGGTCATTTTCTCTACTAAAGCGCAAAGCGTATGCGGTGCAGAGGTGTCATAGTGAAAAAGCGTTCCTGCAGGATGTGTAGGGGGCGTCGTAAAATAGCTTTCTACCCAGTCTGACATCATATTGATTTTATATGTGGTCGAAGCATGGCAGGAGCGCATCATCAGCATGTCCCTGATTGTCATGGAAGCTATCCAGGGGTGTACATGCTCCGGAAGTTTTTCGGGGAAATGTTTCACAATAGGGTCGTCTAAAGATAATTTTCCTTCTTCGGCAAGAAGTTCGACAGCAATCGAAGTAAAACTTTTGCTGATGGAAAACATACGATGCAGCGTATCTGCCGTGCAGGGAGCGTAATATCCCTCAAAAAGCAGCTTGTCATGTCTCATAAGGAGAAGGCTGTGCATCGGAATCTGCCGTTTTTGCAGCCGGTTGATAAGGTTGGTGATGCAGCTGCAGGGAATGCCGGCAGCTTCCGGTGTTGTTGTTTCAAATGTCAGCATAAAATAACCACCTTTCGTTGCTAATATAGTAACTTGCGTTATTAATTAAAAAATCAAAATACCTGCTTTTTATTATAACGGAAAAGATTTTAGAAATGAAGAAGAAAATCTATTTAAAAAAAACCGGAAATATTGTATAATAAATTTTATAATTAACATAAGGATGTCTCGTGGAACGCGGCATCCGTTGCTTATACAAGGAATGGGAGATGGATTACGATGGAGAAAATAAACATGAAAAAAAAGAAAGAAAAAACAGAAAAAACGAAAAAAACGGAAAATTCTTCCGCGGAAAACTCTTCCGTTTTCATGTTGTTGGGAATCCGAAATAAAATCGTTATCTGTTTTCTGGTTCCTATCATTTTCATGGTTATCGTAGGTGTATCCGCGTATCGGAAAGCGGAGGAGGGCTTAAGCGAGAAGTTTCAGGAGTCTACGCTGCAAACCATTGAAATGACAAAAGAAAATCTGGAATTGGCCTGTGCTTTTATCAAAGCGGAAGGAGTGAAATATGCCTTTGACGGGGATGTCAGCAAATATCTGATAGGCACGCTGGATAATTCTCCGGTAGAAAAAAAGAGCGTAATGAGCGATATTAACACGGATATGATATCTTCCCGGACCGCGATTACTTTTATCAGCCATATATACATTATTCCTAAGCAGGAACAGGCAATTATTTCAACGGCGACAAACAAGAGCATTCCGGGAATTCTCGATGAACACAGGGAGTCGGTTGCAGACGGGAAAAGTACGATTGAAACATGGATAGACTCACATCCGATTATAGATGAGGCAGTGGGAAAAACAGATGAAGAATACATATTTTCTTATGAAATCCTGTCGAAATCCAAAAACGGGTGTATTGTAATTGATATTCAACGCGAAGCGATTGAGGAACTCATCGGTGGACTCAATTTAGGAGATGGAAGCATTATTGGGTTCATTACGGAAAACGGCAGAGAAATTATTTCAGAACAGCTTGATGAGGGAGCGGAAAGCATACTGGCAGATGGAGGGCAGGTATTTTTCGGTCAGGACTTTTACAGCGGCATCAGTGAGGAAGATTTGAGCGGTTCTATGAAGATAAAATTCCGCGGAGAGGAATATCTGTTCTTCTACAGCAGAAGTGAAGAGGTGGAGGATATTACCATATGCGCGCTTGTGCCGATGAGCGTTGTCACCAGTCAGGCGCAGGAGATTAAGATGCTGACGATAGCACTTGTTATTTTAGCGTGTATCATTGCGTTGGTAATCGGGGTTTATGTAGCAGCGGGTATTCAGGGAAATATGAGAAGTATCTCCAAAAAGTTTGGCGAAGTGGCGAAGGGCGATCTGACTGTTACGGTGCAGGCTAAAGGACGTGATGAGTTTCAGGTACTTGCCGGTTCGGCAACACATATGATTAAAAATACGAAAAAACTTGTCAATAAAGTAAGTAATGCAACAAATGAACTGGAAAAATCAGCAGTGAGTGTAGAAGAAGTTTCGGCGGTTATCAATGAGTGCTCTCAAAATATTACACAGGTAATCGGTGAGATTCACGACGGTATTGCCAGACAGTCGGAGAATGCGGCAGATTGTGTCACAAGAACGGATATTTTATCTAACGAAATACAGGAAGTAGGCAAGGTGGTAGAGAAAGTAGAAGTTCTTGTAGATGAAAATGAAAATATGATTAATCAGGGTATAGAGATTATCCGGCTTCTGGGTGAACGCGCACAGCAGACAACAGAGATGACTGCGGAGGTGGGCAACAGTATTGAATCTTTGAAGAAAGAATATGAAATTATAAATTCTTTTGTGGAAACGATTACATCTATTTCCGAACAGACAAACCTTTTGTCTTTAAATGCTTCTATCGAAGCAGCCAGAGCTGGGGAAGCGGGAAGAGGATTTTCCGTTGTCGCAGAAGAAATTCGCAAGTTAGCAGATGATTCGGCAGCTGCAGCAGGAGAAATCCAAAATAATGTTACCCATATTATGGCGCAGACAGAGAGCAGCGTCAAAAATGCAGGTCAGGCACAGGAGATGGTTGCGCTGCAAGGTGAGTCGGTAGAGCAGGTTATTAAAGTGTTTGGAGACATGCGTGAGCAAATGAACGCTCTTGCAGCAGGCCTGAAAGGAATTGTTGCCAGCATGGAGAAAGCGGATGCCGAGCGGAGCGATACTGTTCAGGGTGTGCAAAATATCTCAAATATTATTGAAGAAACCGCTAACAGTGCCGAGAAAGTCCGGGATATTGCAGGCAGGCTTTTGAGCCATGTAGAGAATTTGAATGAGACTGCAGACTTACTGGGTGAGAATATGCAGGGATTAAAATCGGAAATTTCCGTATTTAAGATTTGAGATGATAATAGATGATAATAATAAAAAGCTGTTGCAGTTCGGAGCAACAGCTTTTCCAAGTGATTAAAACGTGAAAGGAGCAATATAGTGAAAAATAAAAAGCAAATTTTTAATCCCTATCTACCGAGTTATGAATATATACCGGACGGGGAGCCGCATGTTTTTGACGGAAGGCTTTATATTTATGGAAGCCATGACAAATTTGGCGGAGATGATTATTGTCTCAATGATTACGTGTGTTGGTCAGCGCCTGTAGAGGATTTATCTGATTGGAGGTATGAAGGCGTAATTTATAAAAAGTCTCAACATCCATATTCGGTGGGGAGGAATCTTCTATTTGCACCTGATGTGGCGAAAGGGAAGGATGGGCGATATTATCTTTACTATTCTGTGGCGGATTCAGCCATTATGTCGGTGGCGGTCTGTGATGAGCCGGCCGGACAGTATATGTATTACGGAGACGTGCATGATCGAGAAGGTCATGTGGCAGGCAGCGCCAAAGGGGATTTTTTCCAGTTTGATCCAGGTATTTTTATAGATGACGACGGAAGGATTTTTCTGTTCTCAGGATTTTGCCCCGGAAGAAGAGAAGATGAATTGGGGCGCAGATATGTGGGTTGCCATATGTGTGAATTGGAAGATGATATGCTGACTATAAAAAGGGGACCGGAAATCATAATCGACAGAGACGTGCCGTGTCCTGAGGATCGAAGGTATTTTGAGGCGCCATCTCTTCGGAAATATAATGGGAAGTATTATTTAATATACTCTGTGAGAATTGGCGGATTACACTATTATATAAGCGATCGGCCGGACAGTGGATTTACGTATGGCGGACGTATTCATTCAACCTCGGATGTAGGTATTAACGGGCATGATACAGATAATCCTGCATACCCTAATGGAAACACTCATGGAAGTCTGGTGGAGATTCAGGGGAAATACTATATTTTTGACCACCGTTTGACGAATAATTCCAGCTACTGCCGTCAGGGAGTGGCAGAGCAGGTATGGATTGAAGCAGATGGAAGTATCCGTCAGGCAGAGGCTACGAGTTGTGGGCTGAATGGCGGTCCACTAGTGGGAATTGGAGAATATCCGGCTTATATTGCCTGTGTTTTGGTGGATAAAAATGACAACAGAACGGCGGATGGAAAGAAAATCATGTCACCCTATATTACTCAAGAGGGAGAAGACCGGGAATGTGAGCCGGGGCAATTTGTTTGCAATGTGGTTAATAGATGCGTGATAGGATATAAATATTTTGATTTTCAGAATACTTCCGGTATTGCGGTCGTTTATCGTGGAAATGCCAAGGGGCAGTTGGCGGTAAGGTTTATGGAAAATGGGGAAGATAAAGCGTGCCTGGAGATTTTGCCGAAGGGGAACGAATGGCACAGAGTAGAAGGAAAACTGCCATCCGGAAGCGAGAAATCAGGCTTATACTTGGAATTTTTAGGTGAGGGAAGTATTGATTTATTGAAAATTGAATTCTTTTAAATTCGGGTAATAGAATTGTGATTCAAAGTACAGGGATTGAAATCAAAAAAATTCCTTGACAGGATATGCCTTATAGGACTATGATAAAAAAAGGATGAAAGCAATTACATCTGAAGAAAAATATTTACAAGGAGGTTTTTATGAAAAAGAAAATTATTTCTTTACTCATGGTTGCTGTTATGACTGCTTCCTTAGTTGGATGTGGTAATAGCGGAGCAAACGATGGCGGCTCCTCTGACAGCGCAGCAACAACAGACAACAGCGCAGCGTCTACAACAGACAACAGCGCAGCAACAACAGACAACAACACGACGGCAGATGCACCGGCAGACACAGCATCTGACATTGAGAAGCCGGAAGAGATTACTGTCATGGTTGATGGTACTGTTTTCACAAAACCGAACGGATCGGAACAGTTCTGGGCTAAGTTCACAGAATTGACAGGAATCAAAGTAAATGTTATCCAGCCTGACCATGACGCATATTTTGACGTTGTGGGTCAGACAATCGCAAGCGGTGACTGGCCGGACGTTATCATCCTTTCCAGTACATACTATTCAGCATATGCTGCTGAAGGCGTGCTTTGGGATATGACGGATGCATGGGAAAATTCCGAACTGAAGAAAAGACAGGAAGCAAATAACAGTGCGGGTATTGTTGAAGGTGTTAAGATTAACGGTCAGCTTTACGGCATGCCTTCCGGTCGTGGTAACGGTTGTGTAACATATGTTAAGAAAGCATGGATGGACAACTGCGGTATCACAAGCGTTCCTACAAATTATGATGAATACCTCGCAATGCTTGAAGCATTCACAACTGGAGATCCTGACGGCGATGGCACAGACGGTAACACATTTGGTGTAACAGCAGCAGGTTTTATCGGACCTGAAGCTCCGTATGTAAACTACTTACCTGAATTCTATCAGGATGCTCATCCGAGTTTTTATATCAAAGATGACGGCACATATGCAGATGGTTTTACAGAGGATTCCATGAAAGCAGCTCTTGAGAGACTTGCAGATGCTTATGCAAAGGGCGTTATTGATCCTACAACACTTACAAACGGTACGAAAGACTGCCGTGAAAAGTTCTACAGTGATGACTTTGGTGTATTCACATACTGGGCAGGTACATGGGCATCTAATCTGAAGAACAACCTTGAGAACAATGGTCTTGATGGTGAGTTAGTAGCACTTCCTCCGATTAAGGAAGTTGGTGCATATCTTGACCGTATTCCTCCGGTATGGAGTATCACATCTACATGTGAGAATCCTGAAGGTGTATTCAAATACTTCATTGAAGCAATGCAGGATGGCGGCGATGTACAGTTCCTTTTCACCTATGGTGTAGAAGGCGTACACTGGTCAACGGCTGCTGAAACATTATATGCAGGCGAGACAAGCGAGAATGGTGATTCCAAAGAAAAGGTTTACGCAGAAGGCGAATTCCATATGTTAGACAATCTTGAGACACCAGGCACACAGTATACGAAAGGACACATTGACCCGAACCTCGCTCCTGTTGTATTGGCAAATGACCCGAAAGATCAGACAGTTGCTCCGGAAGCAAAGGCATCGTCAGAGCTGTTTGCTACAAGCTGTGTAACGGCTGATTTGATTCCGAGTACGGATGCTATGACAGAGTACAACGGTGACTTAACAACTTTGAAGAATGAAATCGTTGCAAAGGTTGCAATGGGTGAAATGACTATCGAAGAAGGTTATGCTAAATATGAAGCTGACGGTGGTGCAAACTGGTCACAGCAGATTGTTGATTCTTTAAATAATCAGTAAATTGATTTTAAAAAAGTAATTATGATTATGTGGAGCTATAGCACATTATAGTTCCACATAATTCATAAAATGGGGTAATCTAGTCTTATTGGGAAGGAAGAATGGCGATGAGTAAAAACCAATCAGTTTCAAAAGCATCTACGGGTACCAATAAATCATTGGGGGCAAGAATATTCAAATATAGAGGATTCTATGTAATGTTCCTCCCGATACTCGTTTTTGCGATCCTGTTTTATTATTTACCTATGTTTGGGGTAAGATTTGCTTTTACAAATTATAACGGCATTAAAGACCCGTCTTTTGTAGGATTTACAAATTTTCAAAAAATGTTTAGTATGCCGGGCTTCTGGTCTGCATTTAAAAACACATTGGAGATTAGTGTAATCAAATTGATTTTAACAACATTGTTTGCAGTTGTTGTTTCTTTATTCTTGAACGAAATTATTAATATTCATTTTAAGAAAGTTATACAGACACTGATTTATCTGCCACACTTTTTATCTTGGGTTGTTACCGCTTCCCTGTTTTCCTTGATTCTGGCGCCTACCGGACAGGGTCTTGTAAATACATTCTTAGTAAAACTTGGAGTGATAGATGCAAGCAGTATGATTTATTTCCTGGGAAGTTCTAAGACATGGCGTGGTACATATTATATTATTAATCTATGGAAAGAAACCGGTTGGCAGACCGTTATCTTTATGGCGACTTTAGCAGGTATGAATACGGAACTTTATGAAGCAGCTTCTATCGATGGTGCCGGACGTTGGGGTAAAATGCGTTATATCACATTCCCGGCTCTTGCAAATACGATTTTGACCGTATTTATCTTGAACCTTGCTAAGGTTATGAACTTGTTCGAATCTGCGTTCGTTTTACAGAATGATGCGGTATTAGATGTTTCTAACGTTCTCGAAACCTACATTTACTATCAAAGTTTTAACAGTGGTTCCATTCCGAACTACGGTTATACAACTGCGGTTGGTTTATTCAAATCCTTAGTCGGCATGATACTTGTGCTCGTATGTAACCAGTGGAGCAAGAAAGTACGCGACGGCCGTGGAATTGTCTAGGAAGGAGCGGGAATATGAAGAAAAATAAAATATCTGTTTTTTCAGTTGTAAACGGACTTATATTTATAATTTTAGGTATTATTATTATTATTCCGCTGTGGAAAATCTTGGTTGACTCCTTTGATTTAAAAACAGCATACGGTATGAAATTATGGCCGGAGTCATTTGGTTTTGCTGGTTATAAGCTTGTATTCTCTAACCCGACGTTGTATCGTCCGTTGATGATTTCTTTCTTTACGACAATCGTTGGTACATTGATTGCATTGACATTATCAACATTAGGCGCTTACGTACTGATTCAGTGGGAAATGCCGGGACGTACATTCTTTGCCAATTTACTGCTCTTTACCATGATTTTCAATGGTGGTATGATTCCTACTTACTTGGTATTGAGGTCATTGCATTTGACAAATACTTTATGGGTTGTTATTTTATTCCCTGCATTGAACGTGTATAATCTAGTACTGATGAGGAACTTCTTTGAAGGTATTCCTGCCAGTCTATATGAAGCGGCGACGCTGGACGGGTGTACGCCAATGGCGACATTTATCAGAATCGTACTTCCGATGTCGAAGCCTGCGCTTGCTTCTATCGGTCTGATGTATGCAGTATCTTATTGGAATGATTATACCCATTATAAGTTGTATATCAACAACTCTGATTTATATAACTTCCAGATGAAACTGAGAGGTATGATTCAGGGTAGTGAACTGCCTACTGTATCAGGTAGCGCAACAGAGAATACCATTAAGAACGCAGCGATTATCGTCGTTATTATTCCTTTCATGATATTGTATCCTTTCTTACAGAAATATTTCGTAAAGGGTGTTAATATCGGAGCAGTCAAAGAGTAATATTGCGGACTGAGAGGAGAATATTCATGGCAACAATTTTTTGGGCAGGTGATTCCACCGTACAGTATAATGATATTACATCATATCCTCAAACGGGTATCGGTCAGGTATTTCATTTGTTTTTGAAGCCCGAAGTAAAAGTTGAGAATCACGCCAAAAATGGCAGAAGTACGAAAAGCTTTATAGATGAATCCAGACTGCCTGCCATATACGATAAAATAACAGAGGGCGATTTCCTTTTTATCCAATTTGGGCACAATGATGAGAAGATAGAAGACCCTGAACGTTATACGGAACCTTTTTCCGACTTTATGGTGAATCTGGAGAAGTTTGTTAATGTGGCAAGAAATAAAAAAGCCTTTCCGGTGTTTATTACACCTTTAGAGAGAAGAGGGGCGTTTATAGATGAATCGACGCTTGGATCGGGTGCACATGGTGATTATGTAGAGGCAATGAAACGTACTGCGAAAAATCTGAATGTGCCGTTGATTGATTTGCATGGTATGAGCCGGGCAGAACTGACAAGGGTTGGAGCGGAAGAATCAAAAAAATGGTATATGCACATACCGGAGGGAGAATACCCATATCATATGGAGGGGCTTGCAGACAATACGCATTTACAATATGCAGGAGCAGTTGTATATGGGGGTTGTATAGCCAGAGGTTTAAAAGAATTGGGTGGTGTCTATAAAGATTTATTACTGGATGAATTATAAAAGATAAATTAATAAATGGCTTGGGCGTTGGTCTGAGCCATTTTTCAATAGAAGAAAGGAAGCAGAAAGATATGCAGAAAGAGCTTTTGTGGAAACCGGATTTGGAAGATGGTACTTTTAAAAACCCGATTGTATTTGCAGATTATTCGGACCCGGATGTGATTAGGGTAGGAGATACCTATTATATGACAGCGTCCAGCTTCAACTATATACCGGGACTTCCGATTTTGACATCAAAAGATTTGGTAAACTGGAAACTTGTGAATTATGCGTTGGATAAGATAGACTATGAAAAGTATGATATTCCGCAGCATTCTAAAGGCGTGTGGGCACCTGCAATCCGATATCATAACGCGCGTTTTTATATATATTACGGAATGCCTGATGAGGGTATTTTTATGGTAAGTACTAAAGACCCGTTAGGGAAATGGGATAAACCCGTACTCGTATTAGAGGGAAAGGGTCTGATTGATTCCTGTCCTTTCTGGGATGATGACGGTAAGGCTTATATTATTCACGGATATGCCAAGAGCCGTATCGGCTTCAAGAGCTATCTTGGAATTTTCCCGATGTCAAGCGACGGCACAAAGGCAATCGGTGAGGATCATTTGTTATACAATGGTGTGGAGACTCAGCCGACTATAGAGGGACCGAAAGTATATAAAAGAAACGGATATTATTACGTTTTAGCGCCGGCAGGAGGTGTAAAGCCCGGTTGGCAGACTGCACTTCGCTCCAAGAATATCTATGGTCCATATGAAGAAAAAATTGTCTTGAAGCAGGGAAACAGTATTATTAACGGACCTCATCAGGGTGCGTTGGTAGATACGGTTAACGGGGATGAGTGGTTTATCCATTTTCAGGACAGAGGATTATATGGACGTATTGTGCATATGCAGCCTGTCATATGGGAAAATGACTGGCCGGTTATGGGGATCAATGCGCAGGACGGATGCGGAGAACCTTGTCTTATCCATAAAAAACCGAATACGGGTATCACAGAAAAACTCTGTTCATTGGAAGCTTCCGATGATTTTGAGGATGAGAGACTTGATTTGATGTGGCAGTGGCTTGGAAATCCGAAAGAGAATTTCTATTCTTTGACAGAAAGACCGGGCTTTTTAAGACTGCGCGCATTAAATCCTTCCGGAAAAGAAGAACCGATACTCTGGGAAAGTGCAAATGTTTTGACACAGAAGCTTGTATGTCCGTATTTTAAAGCTACTACATGTCTGCACTTGACATCTCTGACGGAGAAAGAACAGGCAGGAATGGTTATGATGGGAGGGCATTATGCCTATATCTCAGTAAGAATCGTAGATGGAAAAAAGACACTTCTGTATGCAGAAGCTTATGATGATAAAGAGAATGGCATAGACGTTGTCAAAGAAAAGACGAAAGTATTGGCAACACTTGCAGATGATATGGAAAAGATATACGTAACATTTGTTATGGAAGAAGGAAAAGATTCTCCGCTCTTTAAGATGTATTATGCATTAGAAGAAGGAACAGAAGTGGCCGTAGCGACAGATTTTATGCCGTCAGACCATACGTGGGTTGGAGCGAAGATAGGTCTTTTTGCAAATGTGCTGGCAGAGAAAGAAAAAGGAGGATATGCAGATTTTGAGTACATTCACGTTACACCCTTTACAACAGGCGATTGAGGGAAAAAATCTGAAAGAGGTAGAGCGGATTTTAGTGGAGAATCCGCCCTGTATTGATGAAAAAACGCAGGATGGTGTTCCGCTATGCCTATATGCGGCAAAAGCCGGAGATTTTTCCATTGTGAAATACATTGTAGAATATTCCAGAGCAAGCATGAATACGGTGGATGATGAGAACCGGACAATCCTTCATTATGCTGCAATGTCGGGAAATCTGGAGATGAACCGCTATTTGGTAGAAAAGGTCGGAATGGATATTACGGCGGGGGACAAAAATTTAATTACTCCCTATCAAATTGCATGGGAGCGCGATGACAAGGAACTCTTAGCCTATTATAAAGAGAAGGTAGGGGCGGAATACAGCGAAATGTATCATAATCCTATCCGCACGGGAATGTTCCCTGACCCTTCTATCGTCAGGGTGGGAGAGGATTATTATATGGTAAATTCGTCATTCATCTTCTTTCCCTGTATTCCGATTTCTCATTCTAGGGATTTGGTGCATTGGGAGATTATCGGTCATGCCATCACGAATCCGGCATGGGCGCATCTGGATGAATTAGAAGGCGGAAGAGGTTACTGGGCGCCTGATATTTCTTATGATAACGGCACATTTTATATTACGGCAACGTATCGCTTAAATGATACAGGGGCCGTGTACAGAAAGCAGATAGTTGTATCCTCTGATAAACCGGAGGGACCATACAGTGAACCGGCGATTATCGATGAGGATGGAATTGACCCTTCTATTTTTCACGAGAACGGCAGACACTATATGCTTCTTAACAGAGGTGCGAGAATTTTTGAATTGAGCAGTGACTGCAAAAAACAGATTTCGGAAGCTTCTTTGCTATATTACGGCGACCAGAAACGCGCGCCTGAAGGACCGCATCTGTTAAAAAAAGACGGTTACTACTATTTGTTCCTTGCAGAGGGCGGAACAGGACCGGGACACCGCATCAGTGTGGCAAGAAGCAAAGAATTAATGGGGAATTATGAGCCCTGTCCTTATAACCCGATTATGCGGCAGATGGATGAAAAAGCAGCCATACAACGCTGTGGACACGGGAAACCGGTCTGTACACAGAATGGAGAATGGTACATGGTCTATCTGTGCGGCAGAAAAGTAGAGGGCAGCTATAGCATATTGGGCAGGGAAACCGCGCTCGACCCTGTAACATGGACAGCGGATGGATGGCCGATTGTTAATCAGTTGAAAGGACCGAGTGCATTACAGATAATGCCCAATCTGCCGAAAGCGGAAAAGGTCAGCGAAACAGCGCCGACAGATTTTATCACGCCAAGACCGCCGGAAGCGGACGGCATTCGTATACAGGATGGAAAATTTATAGTGAAAGGCAGCCGTGTGCCGCTTTCCGATGTGCAGGCAAGAAATATTCTGGTGAGAAGACAAAGTAATTTTTGTTTCAAAGCAGAGGCGGAGTTTAAAGTTCCTGAACTTTGCGATGGACAGGAAGCGGGTATCACCTGTTATTATGATGAAAATACATGGGTATGCTTTTTTGTCTCCAAAGAAAAAGAAAATTACTTTCTGCAAGTGAAAGAACATATCGGAAAAGAGGATATCTGTCATACAAAAGAGACGCTTATTAATCCCGTGGGAGAGCAATATATTCTCGGAGTGGAAACAAGATATTTACGTAGGCAATTCTATTATGGTAAAATAGGGAAAGAGAGAAAAAACGTAACAGAATTGTCCAATGTGTATTATCTATGTGATGAGGGTATATCCATGGGGAAGCGCTTTACGGGGGCGATGGTCGGTATGTACGGTTATGCGGGAGATAACTCACTTTTTGTGGAGTTTGAGACATTTCATTATCAGGAGCTGCCGGAATAGAAATGAATAAGAAAAATAATCGGGAATTGTTACTGAGCGGGAATCTGCTAAAGGCAATACTGACACTTGCAATACCAGTTGTTATTAATAGCTTTTTGCAGACGATGTATAACCTGACGGATACGTACTGGCTTGGAAAGCTGGGAACAGAGGAACTTGCCGCAATCAATCTGGTATCGCCCATGCAGAATATTGTCATTAATTTCGGTTCCGGTATTACGGTAGCGGGTTCTGTTTTGATTTCGCAATATCTGGGCGCCAAGAAAGATGAAGATGCAAGAAGCATGGCTAATCAGATTTTTGCCTGCGCACTGATTTTTTCTCTCATATGCGCAGGATTTTGCGCAGTGGCAACCCCCTCTATCGTAACATGGCTTGGGGCAACGGAAGAAACTTGGAGTTACAGCAAGACTTATTTGCAGTTAGTAATTCTGGATATGCCCTTTTTGTATACGGTCAATATATATACCGCAATTAATCAGGCGCAGGGCGATACTGTCCGGCCGATGTTTTTGAATTTGTTCGGCATATCACTCAATATGATAATGGATCCGTTATTTATGATGGTTCTTCATATGGGAGTGGCAGGTGCGGCATTGGCAACGGTAGCAGCGAAAGCAGCGCCGGCAGTGATTGCATTTATACTGTTATTGAATAAAGAAAAAGACATTCATCTGAATCTGCGCAAACTGAAATTTGAAAAAGAAAAACTAAAGAATATTCTGGTAATAGGGCTTCCTACGGCAATCGGCGGCAGTACCATGCAATTCGGTTTCCTGCTTATGACGAGAAATGTATTAAAGTACGGTACGCAGGCTATGGCGGCTTATGGAATCGGAAACAAAATCAACAGTTTAATTACATTGCCGACAAATGGAATCGGTTCCGCGGTTGCAACAATTGTAGGACAAAATGTAGGCGCCACACAGTATGACAGAGCAGAAAAAGGCTATCATCTTTCCATGCGGATAAGCGTTGTTTTTCTCTTCGTAGGAGGAATGATTCTTTCCAGAGCGCCTGTTTCGACAGCCATTGTTAAAATATTTTCGGAAGATACGGAAGTAATCAGCATGGCATCGGATTTTTTAAGTATTATGGCATTCTGGTGTTTTGCTAATGGCGTTTATAATTCCAGTATGGGACTTTTTCAGGGAAGCGGTCATACGGAAGTAACGATGGTGATTGATGCTGCAAGATTATGGGTATTCAGGTTTGCAACTCTTTACATATGCGGCTCATGGCTGCATATGGGAGTTCGGAGCGTATGGTATTCCGTTGTTGTCAGCAACGGCTTGTCGGCTATTGTCTTATATATCGTGTACAGGACAGGATATTGGAGAAAAAAGCGGATTCAGGCATAAATTTATGGGGATTCATATAGGGAAGGAGCGGGATAGAAGATGGAAGCGGAAAAGTATATGAATGAATGTTTCAGCTTTTGCTGCGAGCAGCCAAAAGAGTGGAATTACAAAACGGGCGTTATGCTTATGGGTGCAAAGCAGATGTATGAAGCGACAGGAGATGAGAAATATTTTTCTTTTATAGAGTCCTGTCTGGATGCTTTGATTACACAGGATGGTGAGATAAAGGATTATCCGAAAGAGGATGAGAGTATAAGCTGCGGCAGGGTGCTTTATTTTATGTATGATAAGACAAAAGATGAAAAGTACCGTAAGGCAATCGATTTTGTAAGATGTGAATGCGGAAATTTCCTTTATCTGAGCGAAGAGCCGGGTGAAGCATGGCTGGATGCACTTTATATGACACAGCCTTTTTTCATGGAATATGAAACAAAATATAATAAAAAAGAAAAGTACAATGATATTATTAATCAGTTTGAAAATGTACAGGAATTTTTATATAATAAAAAGGAAGTACCGTTAAGAAGTTTGGGAAGATATCTTGCAGCATTGATTGATGCGATGGATAACATGAGTTTTGAAATCTATGAGCAGTACAGAAAGTTGCAGGATAATTTTAAACTGACGCTGAAAAGTACAGTGCCGTGTCAGGATATCCTGGTAAATTATTGCATCATGAAAGCATGCCGTATGGGTGTTTTGTTAAAAGAAAAATATGCTGATTCCGCTATGAAAACAATAGAGAATCCGGGGGAAGATTTCACAGGTGATGCGGAAAAAGCGGGCATATTTTTGATGGCTTACGGACAGTATTTGCAGCTAAAAAAATGTGAAAAATAAATTTTTTACATAGAAATGAATGAAAACGGCTAAAAGGAGGATGCCATGGATAGAATTGAAAAATATATTGACGAGTTGATGGAGAAAAGTACACCGGACCGCCCGATCTGGAATATTGAAAAAATTATGCAGGGTGTAAAATCCACATGGAACTATATTGACGGCTGTATGATTAAGGCAATTTTAGAGATGTATACCATTACCAAAGACGAAAAATATTTTCAGTTCGCAGATGCGTTTATTGACTGCAAAGTAAATGAGGACGGCACAATCGATGGGTACGACGTAAAAGAGTTAAATATTGATAACGTCAATGCAGGAAAAACATTATTTGAGTTGTATGATTTAACCGGGAAAGAAAAGTATCGTAAGGCGATCGATTTAGTATACAGCCAGATTGAGCAAATGCCGAGAACAAAAGAAGGAAACTTCTGGCATAAAAACATTTACCCGAATCAGGTCTGGCTAGACGGCTTGTATATGTGCCAGCCGTTTTATATGGAGTATGAGACCCGTTTTAACAATAAGAAAAATTACGAAGATATTTTTAATCAGTTTGAACAGGTCGTTATGAATATGAAAGACCCTAAAACCGGACTTTACTATCATGCTTATGATTCTTCCAGAGAAATGTTCTGGTGTGATAAAGTTACCGGACTCAGCCAGAATTTCTGGTTGCGTGCGCTTGGATGGTTTTCTATGGCATTATTGGATACGTTGGATAAGGCAGACGCATCTCATGGAGCGCCGTATGAAAATATGAAGAAGATATTCGTAGAGTTGATGGATGCGATGTTACGGTATCAGGATGAGAGCGGCATGTGGTATCAGGTTGTCAATGTAGGCGGCATGGACAGAAACTATCTGGAGACAAGCGGAAGTTCCATTATGGCATATGCTTTGTTAAAGGGTGTACGCCTTGGATTTTTACCGGAAAAATACCGAGAGTACGGCAAAAAAGCATTTCACGGCATCTGCGATAAATATCTTTCTACGGACGAAGAAGGAAATCTGCATCTTGACGGTATCTGTCTTGTAGCAGGTCTTGGCGGTAAGTCGATGCGTTCAGGAACTTATGACTATTATATGTCAGAGCCGGTTGTAAAAGATGATGCAAAAGGTGTGGGACCGTTTTTACTTGCCTACACAGAGATGCTGCGTCTGCAGTAGGATACAATAATATGGCATTTATACCATTAGGTATTAATGATAAATAAAGAGAAGAAGTGGAGGAAAAATTATGGGTGTATATGCAATCTCCGGCGCTTCGAGCGGAATCGGCGCCAAAACAAAGGAACTGTTGTTACAGCGTGGACATGAGGTCATCAACATTGACTTAAAAGATGGAGATATCTGTGTCAATCTGGCAACAGAGGAAGGAAGAAAAGAAGCGGTTGACAGCTTACGTAAGATGCATCCGGAAGGGTTGGACGGCATTATTTGTAATGCAGGTGTGTCCGGAGCATGCGGTAATCTTCCGTTGATTATTTCGCTCAATTATTTCGGTACGTTAGCACTTGCAAAAGGAGCATATGAATTGCTTGCAAAGAAGCACGGCAGCTGTGTAGTAACTGCTTCCAACACCATTTCACAGGGTGCGGGACGTATGGATATTGCAGATTTATTGAACAATATTGGGGATGAAAAAAGAATTTTGAATCTGGTATCTCAGATGGATTCTTCCAATCTGAGTGTAGGAAACAGCCTTTATGTTTCTACAAAATATGCTTTGGCAAGATGGGTAAGACGTGTTTCCGCTTCATGGGCGGCTAATGGTGTGCGTATTAATGCGGTTGCTCCCGGAAATGTAAATACAACGATGACGGCAACAATGAGCACTTCTGCTAAAATGGCACTGAATGCGCTTCCTATTCCGACAAAATACGGTCAGGAATGTCTGATGGATGCAGATGAAATTGCAGAAGTAATGGTATTTTTGGTATCAGATGCGGCAAGAGGCGTTAATGGTAATGTCATGTTTGTAGACGGCGGTACGGATGCTCTGCTCAATACCGAAAAAGTATATTAAGACGGGAGGGAATAATATGAAACCTATTGAGAAATATGTAGAAACTATGGAAAATAAAGACTTCGCAGGGCTCGCTGAGTTGTTTACGAAAGATGGAATTCTGAGCGATTACTGCGCTAATTCCTCCGCTCAGAAAGAGTATCATATTTATGGTAAAGAAGCGATTAATATGTTCTTCCGAAATAGATTCGGTTTTCGTCAGTATTCTATTGCCGAAGCAGAGGTAGTGAATGATACACAGGCAGAGTTCATAGCAAATTTCGGCGGATATAATATTATGGCGATTGCTACGGTACGTGAAGTTAACGAAGACGGCTTGATTCAGATGTTAACAGTAAGA
Source organism: uncultured Bacteroides sp. (assembly GCA_964554405.1). GTDB lineage: Bacteria > Bacillota > Clostridia > Lachnospirales > Lachnospiraceae > UBA3282. The sequence goes on from CAZKOR010000005.1 coordinate 20,578, forward strand.
CCTAAATAGGAATGGAGGATTATTATGTCATATATTGACTTAATGAAAGAAAAAGCAAGAAGTGATAAGAAAACAATTGTATTGCCGGAGACCAGCGATAAGAGAACACTGATTGCGGCATCACATATTATTAAAGAGGGCATTGCCAATATTATCATGATTGGTAATGAAGATAAGATTCTGGATGGTGCCGGATGGCTGGAAGTAGAACTGGATGGCGTTACCATTGTAGACCCTGAAAAGACAGATAAGTTGGATGAATATGTAGACTTGCTGTATGAGACAAGAAAAAATAAAGGTATGACACCGGAAAAGGCAAGGGAAACTCTTTTAAAGGATTATCTGACCTTCGGCGTTATGATGGTAAAGGCGAATGATGCAGACGGTATGGTGGCAGGCGCCGCTCATGCAACTGCAGATACATTAAGACCGGCGCTTCAGATTTTAAAAACTGCACCCGGCGTAAAATTGGTATCCGGTTTCTTCATTATGGATGTACCGGATTGTGAATTTGGCGAGGGCGGTACATTCCTTTTTGCAGACTGTGGTTTGAATCAGGACCCGACGGCAGAAGAACTTGCTTCCATAGCAGAGGCTTCCGCAAGAAGCTTCAAGAGTCTGGTAGGAGCAAAACCGGTTATTGCAATGCTTTCCCATTCTACGAAAGGAAGCGCAAAACATCCGTTAGTAGATAAAATGGTAGAGGCAACAAGAATTGCACATGAGCAGTATCCGCACCTTTGTCTGGATGGTGAATTACAGGCAGATGCAGCGCTTGTTAAGTCGGTAGCGAAATCAAAAGCACCGGGAAGCGAAGTGGGCGGAAAAGCTAATGTTTTGATTTTCCCGAATTTGGACTGCGGTAATATCGGATATAAATTAGTACAGAGATTAGCAAAAGCAGAGGCATATGGTCCTATGTTACAGGGAATTGCTAAACCGGTCAATGATTTATCCCGTGGATGTTCCTGGGAAGATATTGTCGGTGTTGTAGCTTTAACAGCAGTACAGGCACAGCTTGGTTAAAAATAAGAAGTTTCAGCCGTTATGCAAAATTGAAGAATTAGAAAGGAGTATCACGAGACAATGAATATATTAGTCATTAACTGTGGAAGTTCATCCTTGAAATTCCAGTTGATTGATGCAGTGACAGAAGAATTAATCGCCAAAGGTTTATGTGAACGTATTGGTATCGAGGGAAGCCAGCTTGTTTACCAGCCGACCGGCAAAGAAAAAGTAGAAACGGTAACGCCGATGCCGGATCATACACAGGCAATCAAATTGGTATTGAATGCATTGGTAGATGAGAAAAACGGGGTTGTGAAATCATTAACAGAAATCGGTGCGGTTGGTCATCGTATTGTACACGGCGGAGAGAAATTTGCATCCTCTACTTTAATTACGGATGAAGTTGTACAGGCAATTACTGATTGTAATGAGTTGGCGCCGTTACACAATCCCGCTAACCTGATAGGTATTGCAGCTTGTAAGGAACTGATGCCGGGGACGCCTATGGTCGGCGTTTTCGATACGGCTTTCCATCAGACAATGCCGAAAGAGGCATATCTGTATGGTCTTCCTTATGAATATTATGAGAAATACAAAGTAAGAAGATACGGTTTCCATGGAACAAGCCATTCTTATGTGTCAAAACGCGCGGCAGAAGTTTTAGGACAAAAGTATGAAGACTTGAAGCTTATCGTATGCCATCTTGGAAACGGCGCAAGCGTTTCAGCAGTGAAGAATGGAAAATGTATTGATACATCTATGGGATTGACACCGTTAGAGGGACTTATTATGGGAACACGTTCCGGTGATATCGACCCGGCGATTATTGAATTTATTGCGCATAAAGAAGGAAAATCTATTGATGATGTGATGACAGTCCTCAATAAGAAATCCGGTGTGCTTGGATTATCCGGAAATCTTTCTTCCGATTTCAGGGATTTACAGAAAGCGTATGAAGATGGCGATGAAGCAGGTATTCGTACAATGGAAGCATTTGCATACCGCGTAGCAAAATACATCGGCGCTTATACGGCAGCAATGAACGGCGTAGATGCTATCTGTTTTACGGCAGGACTCGGAGAGAACAGCGCATTCATGAGAAACATGGTATGCAGCCGTCTTGGATATCTTGGTGTTACATTAGACCAGGAACAGAATGCGAAACGCGGAGAGGATTTAGTAATTACAACACCGCAGTCCCAGACAAAAGTGCTTGTGATTCCGACTAATGAAGAGCTTGCGATTGCAAGAGAGACATATGCGATTGTAAAGGGCTAAATAGAAAAGATAAGTGAAAGAGATTCAGGGGATACCCTGAATCTCTTTTTTTGAATGATTTTAAACAGAAAAAATGTTTAAAATTTGATAGAAGTGTGATAATATTTATATTGGAAGCCAAAACAATCATAAATGTCAGGAGATAAGTTATGAAGATCTTAAGGGTAGAGGCAAAAGGTTTTAAAAACTGCGCAGATGATTTTGCAATTGATTTTATTGCGAAATCAAAAAAAACAAGTGAAGATAAAGAATATGAATTATTAGAGGTGGATGAAGACTTATACGTGTATAGCACCGTAGGAATAGTTGGGAAAAATGCATCCGGTAAAACTTCTACGTTAGTATTGTTGGATTGGTGCTATGATATATTAAGTACGTTTAGATTAGATGGGAAAAATTGCAACTATCAAGGAATAGAATTGACAATATATTTTTATGAAGAAGGATATATTTATCAGTATTTTGTTGAATTAAGTAATTCAAATACATTAGAAGATAAAGCGGTTTTTAAAAATCAGCGCTTATTTAGAAAAAAGTATTATAAATCAAAATTGAAACAGATAATGACAGAGAAATGGGGAGAAGAATATCCAATAAGCGGAGAAGTTCCGGAAGACGTTTCAATTGTTTTTTTTGTATTGAAAAAAACAGCTATCAGAGAAATGTATTATGATGTATCTCTGGAAAATGAAAAGGGTTATTTTCTAACATTTTGGATTATGGAAAAAGTCCAACTAGATTATAAATTCTTGACACGAATACTTAAAATTTTCGATGATAATATTATCAGCTTGAAACAGGCAGATGATAATAATTATCTTTTAAACTATCAAGGAAAAGAAAAAATGTATTCGGACAGGGAGTTACTTGCGTTTTTATCAAGTGGAACAACAAAAGGCATCAATTTATATATTCTGGCAGTGATATCATTAAAGATGGGGTTTGATTTAATTGTAGATGAAATAGAAAATCATTTTCATAAAACATTAGTTGAAAATCTGATTATGTTATATAAAGATAAAAAAGTAAATAAAAAGAATGCAACGCTGTATTTTTCAACACATTACTGTGAGTTATTAGATTTATTTAATCGGAGTGATAATATTTGGATAACACATTCAAAAGACAAAGTAACAATAAGTAATATGTATGAAGAATATGGTATCAGAACGGAACTATTGAAGAGTAAAAAATTCTATCAAAATGCGTTTGATACTGCGGTTAATTATGAAATGTTAATGGAGCTGAAAAAGGAATTGATGCAATGAGATATTTAATTATGTGCGAGGGAGCAAATGAAAAGAAAATTATCGACATGCTGATGGAAAATAAAAAATTAATCGTGAGCGAAGATGATTTACTTGGGCAAATTACCTATCATGCGCGGCAAATTAAAAAATCTCCAATGGTTATGGGACAATTACGAATTTACGGTGGAGATGTAGAAATATGGAGGATCGGAGATAAGCAGACCGATAAATTGGATATTCCATTGGAATTTAAGTCAAAAATAAAAAGAGTAACCAAATTCTGTACACTGCCGGAGTTGGAAATTTTGTTGATATTATCAGAGAAAAAGTTCAAAGAGTATGAAAAAGTGAAATCCCAAAAACGTCCCAAAGATTTCGCTAAGGATAATATAGCTTATAATAAATACAAATATAAAGGTGATACAAAATTTTATGAAACCTATTATGGAAATGATATTAATAAATTGATAAAAGCAATTCAGGAATATAAACAGCGTAATCATGCACATAAAAATGACGAACATTATTTAGTTGAAATATTAAAATGATTGATTAGGAGAGATAAGCTATGAAACTGGGAGCACTAGAAGCCGGCGGCACAAAAATGGTATGTGCCATTGGAAATGAAAAGGGTGAAATTTTAGAGCAGATTTCAATTCCGACTGTTACACCGGAAAAAACGATTCCTGAGTTGGTTTCCTTTTTTCAGGGAAAAGGAATAGAGGCACTGGGTATCGGCTGCTTCGGACCGATTGACTTAAACCGCGAGTCTCCAACTTATGGTTATATTACCACAACACCTAAAACAGCATGGCAGAATTATGATATCGTTGGCGCGTTCCGTAAGGCGCTTGATGTTCCGGTAGGATTTGACACAGATGTGAACGGCTCCGTTTTGGGTGAGTATACATGGGGTATTGGGAAAGGCCTGCGCAGCTGCATTTATATCACTATTGGCACCGGCGTCGGCATCGGCGTTATCGTAGACGGAAAGCTTGTGCACGGAATGCTTCATCCGGAAGGCGGACATATCCTGCTGCATAAAGCGGCGGAAGATAATTACAAAGGATTCTGCCCATTTCATGATAACTGTTTCGAGGGACTGGCAGCAGGTCCGGGCATAGAAGGAAGATGGGGCAAAAAGGCGATGGAGTTAGCCGATGAGAAAGAAGTCTGGGAACTGGAAGCAGAATATATTGCGCAGGCGCTTGTCAATTATACCTGTATCTTATCCCCGCAGCGCATTATTCTGGGCGGCGGCGTTATGCACCAGCAGCAGTTATTTCCGATGATTCGGGATAGATTTGCAAAGTTGTTAAACGGCTATCTGAAAACGAAAGAACTGGATGATTTGGATTCTTTTATTGTGCCGCAGAGTTTGGACGATAAGCAAGGCATTATGGGAGCTTTGAAACTGGGGATGATGGAACTTGAATAAAATGCCTGACGTATAAAAAATAAGCTGCCTGCATAAATTTTAAAAAGGAATTTATGCAGGCATTTCTATGACACAGGTTTTTGCACATTTTTCTAATATTATTATTCCGGTTATTATTTTTTACATTGTTGCTTATGGCATTGCGGCGAAAACAAATGTATATGAGGATTTTGTCAAAGGCGCAAAAGACGGTTTTCATACCGTGATACAGATTATGCCGACATTAATCGGACTGATGGTGGCGGTCGGAGTTCTTCGCGCATCGGGTTTTCTGGATTTTTTAGGCGGCTTATTTTCCGGTGTGACGGAGCAGTTCGGCTTTTCATCGGAACTGATACCGCTTATACTAATTAAGATGTTTTCCTCTTCTGCAGCAACCGGACTTGTACTTGATATTTTTAAAAATCATGGACCGGATTCCTTGATTGGAATGACAACATCTATTATGATGAGTTGTACAGAGACAGTTTTTTATACGATGTCCGTTTACTATATGGCGGCAAAAGTGACGAAGACAAGGTATACGCTTGCAGGTGCGATTCTGGCGACGATTTCAGGGGTTGCAGCCAGTGTTGTTTTGGCGGGGATGATGAAGTAGGATTGGTTTCGCGGTACGTGGGGAGGAAAATGATAATGAACCAAAAGAAAACTATTATGATATTGAGTGTGTGTGTTTCGCTTCTGGTTTGTACAGCCTGTCAGAAGCAGATTGAAGAGGAAGAACCGCTGGTACAAAGAGTTGTAAGAGAAAATACTTCGGAAGTCGGAGGACATGAGACAGAAAATACAAATTATGCTTTATATCCCTCTACGATTGTGGAAACTGACCCGAAGAATAAGCCATCACAGTTTATCCCTTGGGAGACAACAATAGAACTTACATTTCCCCAGATTTATTATTCCAATGAATATGGGGATTACCAGAACAGTAACATAGAAACGGCAATCAATCAGGAGCTGTTTCTTGCTATGGGAAATACTGATTATCTGATTAACAGGGATACCCGTATGATTCGTGAGGATATGGCAGATTATGAAATTACTAAGGCGGATGATGAACTAATTAGTATCAAATACTATGGAACATTTTTAAGTGTGTGGCATGAACATGCTTTCTGTCAGGGTATTACAATAGATATCCAAACGGGAGAAAAGGTGGCGTTGTCAGAATTAATAACCTTGGAGGATAATTTAGCAGAGCGGGTGGAAAATGGAGAGATAGAAATGTCATCACCGTATGATTGGGAGTATTCTGCTGAGTGCATAAAAGAGTTTTATGAAGAATATAAAGAAGGACTTCAGGATGAGTATACCTGTTATTATTTGGAAGAGGATGCCGTTAATTTAGTGATAAGTATTCTGAGAGGAAATGCCAATTATTTTATTCTCAGAATTCCATTAGAAGCAGAATAAAATGTACTGTAAGAGGAGCAGTGAAAATGATAAAATAATGGAGAAATAACGTATGGATTTTAAAATGATTAATTCATCGGATGAGATGTGGAATAAAGTAAGAGATTATGCGGGAAAATGTTCATGGAGTGCTGGTAAATCATTAGCTGATGCAATGAATAATAATCTATTTACAGAATGGGAGCGGGTTATCATTGCCATGGACGAACAGAAAATATGCGGATATTGCACGGTTGCAAGGGCAGATTGTATTCCGGATGTATCTTATACGCCCTACATTGGTTATATGTTTGTTGGTGAAGAATACAGAGGAAATAGGTTGAGCCAAAAACTAATACAATATTCAATGGATTACTTAAAATCAATTGGTTTCGACAGGGTACATATAATAAGTGACCACGAAAATTTATATGAAAAATACGGTTTTGAAATAATAGACCGTAAAATTGCTCCATGGGGTTCAATGGAAAAAATTTATATGCAAAGGCTGTTGTGATTGATAAATTACTAAATTGATAATTCAATCTTCGGAAAAAGATAAGAACAAAAATTTTTATTTAAAGACTTGGAATATGCGGATTGAAGTAAAGAATTGTTGTATTGTGCCGATAACTGTCATATAATATTTAAAAAGGCAGGTGTAGAATTTATACGAAGTGAGGATAATAGATGGAGGAACAAATGGAAAAACTGAAGCTGACTGTAGAAGAACAGATTCAGGACATGATAGACAAGAATATACAATTCGAATTGTATTCAAAGGAAGATGCAAAAAAGTTCTTGAAATACAATAATTATTATTTTAAGTTAAATTCTTATGCGAGGAATTATAATATAAATTCACAAACAAAAAAGTATTACAATTTAGATTTTGCATATCTTGTAGAACTATCGAAGCTTGATATGTACATTAGAAAAATTATTTTGGAATTATCTTTAGATGTAGAACATTATTTAAAAGTACGATTAATAAATGATTTGAGTGATAATCCGAAACAAGACGGATATAATATAGTAAGGATGTTTCTTCAATATCATCCAAATGCAGAGGCACATAACTCATGATTTTGTAACATTGCTTTTTGTATATAATGATGTAATGAAGGTATCAGCAACAAAAAATGTCAGAAATAAAAAAATGGAAGAAATATGTCATTTGTTTTGTGATGCAGATGGAAGAATAAAAAAGAATAAGAATCCTAAGCATACAAACTTTTTGTAGTAGGTAATTGACAAACGTATTGTGAAAGCGTAAAATATCATCTATAGAACAAAAATCGTTAGAGGTTTTTACTAGGGTGGTGCGTGCACTAAACTGGATTTGAGCTTATTGACTAAAAAGGTTCACTAGAAAATATTATGTGTTTTCTAGTGAGCCTTTTTATTACTTTATCAGGTTCAACTCAAGGACCTACATATTGTGCAGGACGCATTGATGCGAGGACTAGGAAAGATAAAGATATTCTATAAGTAACGGAGGAAAAACTGTATGTTAATATCAAAATTTTTAAATTGTGATGTAAAAGAGCAAATTGCAGATATGGAAAAAAGGTACGAAATTATATTACCTGTTCAATACAAGAGTTTTTTACATAAATATAACGGTGGATATACACCTGAAACGAAACTGAAATCGGGGAAAATATCTTCCGATGTACGGGGATTTTTTGGAATAGGTGATGTTAAGTTAAGTATAAATACCATTGAATTAGAAGAATGGTTAGAAAAGAATGTTTTTCCAATTGCCTGTGATTCCTTTGGGAATTATATGGCAATTGGCTTGCGTAATGATAATTTGGGTAAAGTATATTTTTGTGACCATGAAAAGGGAAATAAGCTAGAGTACATTGCAGATGATTTTAAGGGTTTTGTTAGTTGTTGTAAAAGTAAAAAAATCAGTGAAGATTCAAAACGTTCAATTAAAGAGAGAGAAGAGGAATTAATTGCAGAAGGAAGAGGCAGTATTATCACGGATGGTTTGAGAAAAATGTGGCAGGCAGAAATTGATAAATATGGAAATATGATACAGGAAGAGGTATTAGTAGATTAAGCAAAAGAAAAAGGAAGTTTAACCCATGCGAAAAGATAAAAGAATAATTAGTGTATTATTTGTAGGAATTATTGTTTGTTCAATTTATTTGTTGGCAGAAAAGAAACAAATGCTGATTGTGAATGAAGAAGAAAATATACAAGCTAGTGATGAAGTGTCAGAAGAATCCTATGCAATTACTCAAGAAAATGATGAAATGCCGGAAGATATTTTTGAGGAGATAGAAATAGAGTTGGGTAATATCAAAACGGTAATCTCACCAGATAGAATGTCGTGTATAATTGCTTTGGATGAGAATGGAAATGTCTGGAAATGGGAAGAGGGGGAAACGAAAGAGGATGCCGTAGTAATCGCAGGCGTGGATGATGTTGTACAAATAGTGGATACAGGATATAACTCGGTTTATGCTTTAACAAGTGAAGGCGATGTATACGCATGGGGGCTTAACCATGGGTGGTTAATCGTTCCGGAGGAGCGAGAAACTAGTGTAGAGTATCCTGAACCGGTGAAACTTCAAGGACTATCTAATATTATTAAAATAGATGCGGCAAATGGACGGGCGTTTGCAGTTAATGGTGACGGACAACTGTTTGTATGGGGATTAGGACTATATAAAGATAGCATAGAAGATTACATTCCGAGTTTACTGGAAGGATATCAGGAACTGACCGATCATGTGGAAGAAATCTATGTAGGAGCGGGGAATTTTCACTATTTTAAGTCTGAAGATAACCAAATTTTTTCTATTATATCGATAGAATACCTTGGAGAGCGCTGGAAGTATTTGATTATTCCAAATTTCCAAGGAGAATCTTCCGCATTTGATTGGCAAAATGAGGTTCTTACTGGAAACAGTGAGAGGATATTTGATATACGGAAAGAGAGTGGTTTTTATCTTGCTTATTTATATAAAATGGGAGAAAATGACAATGTTGCCCTGATGGGAGCCGATGCCTATACAATGTATGTGTATCAAAACGATGGAACTCTTTGGTATTGGAATAGTGATAGGATTACATATCATGACGATGAGGAAGCAGGAGCTTCTGTAGAGCTGCGCGATTTGGATTACAGCGGTTTTTTTGAAGAGGTGGATATTGGAAGTGTGTTGGATGTGGAAACTGATAGCACGGGAATTCCGGAAATTATTTCTATCAGTCCGGGCAAAGAGGGCGCGCTGTTTTTATTGGAAAACGGTCAGGTTCTTGTAAGCGAGTATGTCACAGCAGAAATTAAAGATGTGGAATTTTTTGGAAGGAATAATACTCCGCCGATACAAACATGGACTGGCGTTATATATGACTTTACTACTAAAAAATTATCTTTGCGGAAACTTGATTTTGAGAATATTGCGAATATCAGTACCGATAAGAATAATAAATTTTATCTGGTAGATGGGGATGGGAATATATATTGTTATCAGATGGAAAAAAGTACAAGTTAGAATATAAACATGGAGGAAGAAAATTGAAAAAGGTATTAACATGGATATGTATCATAAATTTATTATGGATAACGGGGTGTTCCGGTAAGGATGTCGTCATGGAAGGCGAAAACGATACAGGTGTCAATGATGTGGCTGCATCGGAAGCCACCTTTACGCTAAATGAAGAAGAGACGGTTGTGGATGATGCAGAACCGGAAGAAGCAGATGATAGGGAAAGTGATGTGGAAGCATTAGATGCAGAGGAACAGGCGGCAGAACCTGAAAGATTAGATACAGAAGAACCAACGGAAATGAGCGTAGAAGTAATGGAGCAGTTGCAGTTCTGGCTGGATACATACCGCCCGCCGCTGCCGGGAACAGAGGCGGAGATATTGCAGCTAAAGGGTCTGACACTACGTATGGAAGATTCCTGTTATCCTGAACTGCGCGAATGGCTGCAGCAGTACCATGAGCAAGCGAAGGATTACGCAAAGGATTCCTCAAGAATTGTCTACAGGGCTGACGTAAGGGCATTAAGTTTTCTGGAAACAAGAGAAGAAGGTTCAGTCTGCCGGGGGTATCAATTTGATCCGGAAATGGGACAGGAGATAGCGTTAGCAGATGTCGTTCATGATGTGGACAGGCTTAGTCTGATTATAGAAAGTCAGTTAAGGATTAATTATCCGGACGTTGATTTTGCGGAAGACATGGCAAAGCGGCTGAAACAGATATGGCAGGATGAGGAAGCAGCATGGACAATCAGCTATCATGGCATTTGCTTTTATATTCCGTCCGAAATGCTTGCCGCAAAAAAGGGGATATTATTGCATGCGGCAGTAGTTTTTCAGGATGTGCCGGATTTATTTGCAGAAAGATATATGCAGATACCGGATGCCTATACGATAGAGTTGGAGGATGATATTCCTCTTTTATATGATATAGATATGGATGGATCTATAGATAGAATTCAGGTGTTCCATTATCCGCGAAGTGAGAAAAAGGATACCGAAATACAGATAAATGAAGAGCGGTGCGCAGGATATTATGATGACGAATATAATGACGAATCTATCAGATGGACGTATTTGCTGCATACTGCGGGGAATAGGAATTATATCGTTTTCTGGACATGCGGTATGTTGGATGGAGAAGGATGCTATGGGGTGTATGCTGTTGAAAATGGAGAAATCGAATATAAGGGGTGTGAAGAGAGAAATATTTATCTGGGCGTGAACAGGATTACAGATCCGGCTTGTGTCAGGGTAGATAATCCTGGGGATCCGATAATGGCTGGATTTTTCTGGAATGAGACAGATTATTATATTGATGAGAACGGCTTTTGGCAGACAGACAATGAGATTTATTATTATCATGACACGACTTGGGAAATTAAGGCATGGATAGAGTTAAAGATGCCGCTTGTAGAGCCTTATACGGGAGAGATGTTGGGAACGGAGATTACTCTGCCGGAAGGCACTTATATGGAACTTCTGAGGACGAATTTGCATACATGGTGTGATTTTGTCTTGGAGGACGGAAGCGTATGCAGAATGGAATTTGATGAGTATTATCCAAGTCCGGATTGGGATTTAGTAGAATATAAAGGTGTACGGGTGGAGGGAGGATGTCTCTCGATGCATCCCAGTCAGACGAAATTAAATAGAGAAGCTGGGCAGTGATTGATTAAAAAACATGAAGGGAACCAAAGGATAGGTCGATAGGATGAAGAAAACAAGTAGAATACTGCAATACATATTTATAACCGTGGTTGCGATAGCTGTATGCGGCTGTGGAAGAAGCGGACAAGATGAAATGATGGAAGACGGTCAGAAAACGAAATCAGAGCTGACAATAGAACAGGAAGAGCAAGACATAGAGTCGGCAACAGGAATTGATGCAGAATCGGAAGATAAACCGGAAGAGATTGCGGATGAGGAAGAACCTGTAAGCAGGATGCATACTGCGGAAGGAGCAATAGCATTTGTTACAGAGGCGGACGATGCTGTGCATGAATTTATGGATGATATAGGCGCGGAACGACCTGTACATGACAGGGAAGAGGTGCGCAGCCGTTTGCAGGAATATTTTGATGAGGCTATCATAGATTATGTCTTATATATGTATCAGATTAAGGAAACAGGGGACGGATATACATACTACCCCTATGATGAGTATAATCTTTTTCATTATTGGAAAGATGTGCCGGAGGAAATGACGCTGATTTCTCAGGATGATACCTACTGTGAAGTGGGGATTGTGCTTCAGCATGGATGGCGAACTGGCTGGGATTATGAAACAGTGCCTGTCAGGCTGGAATGGCGAGAAGAGGGATGGAAGATTATAGATATCAGCCAGTGGTATAACGATTTCCGTTATTACTATATGCAGGAAGGAGATTTCTTTCCGGAATATTTCACCCGGGAACTGGCAGAGGATTTGGAAGAGTGTTTCGGAACGGATGAAGAGGGGAACAGGGTGATAATCGAAGCAGAGGTAGATGAGAACGGCTATATACTGGCGGACAGCAGCGAACGTCTGCTTGCAGAGGAAGAGATAGCGGGACTGTCTAAGTATGAGCTGTACCTTGCTGCACAGGAGATATATGCCCGTCATGGAAAGAAGTTTTCCGATCCTGTGCTGCTCTGGCATTTTAACAATCAGGAATGGTATAACCCCTATCATTTCCTGTTTTATGAAGAGACTCTTTCCGAGATTGAGACAGAAAATATCCGACTGCTTGCGGATAAAGGAAAACTTGCGGAGAGGGCGGAGGTAGCTTATAACAGCCTGTATCCGGTTACGAGAGAGGGGGAAGGAGTGACTGAGGAAGAGGCAGCCTGCATGGTATATCATGCTTTTGAGATGGCGAATGAAGTCATTAGCTTTAAAGATGAGAATTTCCTTGAAGATAAGTCGGACGATATTAGTGATATTTATTCACTGGGAGAATACTCGGAGGAAGGACGTTTAAAAGAATATCTTTCGGAATGGTTTGATGAAGATATATTTGATTATCTGACAGCAATGTACCGTGAATGGGTATGTTTGTATCAGGATAAGGACGGAAACTATGTAATGGATAAAGAAGGAATTTTTCCCTGCGATAAACTCTATTTCTTCTACAGCGTGACGATTACTGAGGCGGAGGAAAACAGGATGGTGGTGGAGATGCCATTTGTTAACGGCGCGGTAAGCACGGGGGAGATTACTTTTGAAAAGAGGGATGGAAAGTGGCTGATAACCAATATCTCGCATCCATATTATGATGAATTTTATGTTAAATGGCAGGAGTTTCTGCAAGGATTGAATTAATAATTATATATTTCAATTTTTAGCTGTAGTTCATTGTGTAGTTTACTACAAAATTAATAACAAGTCTACTCTTTTTTTAGTTTTCTGCTAAAATTTTTTTGTCAGCTGATAAAAACAAAGGAGGGATTTGTTTTGATAGAGTTCCGTAATATTTGCAAAAGTTATCGAGTCGCAAGACGTGACGCAGGATTCGGTAATGCAGTAAAATCGGTTTTTAAAAGAGAGTACAGCATAATTAACGCTATAGACAATATAAGTTTTTCCATAAGCGATGGCGAAATGGTGGGTTATATTGGTCCGAATGGAGCAGGAAAAAGTACCACAATCAAGATATTAAGCGGAATATTGACGCCGGATAGCGGAACATGTCTGGTAAATGGTCAGGTGCCATGGAAAGACAGGAAGGAGTATGTCAGGCAGATTGGTGTTGTTTTCGGTCAGCGTTCGCAATTATGGTGGGATATTCCGGTCATGGATTCGTTTGAACTTTTACAGGCAATTTATTCTATACCTGCGCCGAAATACAGGAACAAGTTGGACGAACTGACTCAGCTTTTAAATCTGGAGGAGTTATTAAAAACACCAACAAGGCAGTTATCGCTGGGGCAGCGTATGCGCTGTGAAATTGCGGCGTCGCTGTTGCATGAGCCCAAACTGCTATTTCTGGACGAGCCAACGATTGGATTAGATGCAGTGTCTAAAATTGCAGTCCGTGACTTCATAAAAAGGATGAATGAAGAACATAAAACTACGGTAATCTTAACAACACATGATATGCAGGATATTGAAGCAATTACCAATCGCGTAATTTTGATTGGAAAAGGGCAGAAGCTGTTGGATGGTACTTTGGAAGATTTGCGTCTTGAAGCTGAATCTGTGGAATCGGAAGAGGAGGACACTGAAACGGACATTGACCATATTATAGCAAGTCTCTATGCAAAATTGAACATTATGTAGGAGGCGGATCATGAAAAAATACTATTGTTTTTTTAAACTTCGATTTGCCACCGGACTTCAATACCGCATGGCATCTGTCACGGCTTTGACGACACAGCTTATCTGGGGATTAATGGAATGTCTGGCATACAGAGCAATAGCAGAAGCTTCCGGAGGCAATCTGCCGATGAATTATTCTTCCATTGTGACATACATTTGGCTGAAAGAAGCCTTGTTGGCTCTTTTTAATACATGGGCGGCGGATAATGATCTTTTTGCAATGATAGTAAATGGCAATATTTCATATGAACTGTGTCGTCCGGTGTCAATCTATTCCATGTGGTTTTCAAGAACAACCGGCGCAAGAATAGCGGAAGCGATTATGAGATGTGTTCCCGTCTTGTTGTGTGCGTTTCTGATGCCGAAAGCCTATAGAATGACTTTGCCGGTGAATGGCGCCGCCTTTCTGTTATTTCTGTTAACCTTATTTTTGGCACTTGGGATAACAGTCACATTTTGTATGATTGTCTATATGCTGTGCTTTTTTACTATTTCGCCTCAGGGCTGGAGAATGGTATTGACAGGATCAGTAGATTTTCTGTCAGGAAATATTATACCGCTGCCGTTTTTCCCGAAAAAATATTTGTTTTTATTGGAGCTGTCTCCGTTTGCCTATATGCAGAATGTTCCGTTTCGGATATACAGCGGGGATCTTGTCGGAGGAGAAATATATCAGTGTATTTTAAAACAAATTTTCTGGCTGATGACATTGATGTGTATGGGAATTGTCATATGGAAACAGGCGGAAAAAAGAGTCGTAATACAGGGAGGTTGAGAGAAGAGCATGGTTATTATAATGAAAATCAAAGAAAATATGAAATTGTACGTTAAGTATGCCTCTGTCTGTATGCAAAGTGCAATGCAATATAAGTTGTCTTTTTTACTGATGATTATTGCACGGTTTATGCTTGCATTTTGTGAACTGATTGCGATTCAATTTTTATTCTCCGGATTTACACAGATAAAGGGATACACCTATGGGGATGTTTTGTTGTGTTTTTCTATCATTCAGATGTCCTTTACATTTGCGGAGCTGTTTGGCAATGGGTTCAAAGTATTTTCCGGAATGGTGAAGAGAGGAGAATTTGACCGGATGATGCTAAGACCATGCAGTCTGGTTCTTCAGATAATTGGAAGCCGGTTTGAAGTGGGAAGAACCGGTCCTTTATTGACTGCCCTTATTACGCTGGTGTTGGGAATCAGACATAGTCAGATAACATGGAGCATTATGACTATATGGACAATAGCTGCCATGATTATAGGGGGCTCGTTATTATTTATAGGGTTGTTCGTACTGGAGGCAAGTTTTTGCTTTTTTTCCATAGAAGATACTTCGTTGGTTAATGTACTTACATATGGTGCAAAATCACATGGTAAGTATCCCATAGACATTTATGGAAAAGGAATTCTGCGGTTTTGTACTTATGTTATTCCATATACATTGATTCAATATTATCCCTTGCAGTTTTTGCTGGGTAAAACACATAATTGGTATCTGGCATTTTATCCGTTTGGAATCATTGGGTTTTTGTTTATCTGTTATTTTATATGGAGATTTGGAGTAAAACATTATAAGTCATGTGGTTCATGAAAGTATCAGGTGTCATATTTTAGCATATCATCTCTTACCATTTTCATATAATCTTTTATGCCTTTTTCTTCCAGTTCATCATACGTAAATTCCAGTTTCGCGGCAACTGTTCTTGCGATGTCTCCAAACAGGTAAAGCATGTCAAATGCTGCCTTCCACATATTACTGTAATCTGCATTAGAATAAGTTGCCTGAAACCTCTTATATACATTTTCAGGTAATAATTTCTTAAAATACTTACCGCTTTTCCCTGCTGAAACCTTAAAGTCATAGTTCACGCCTATATACCATTCCAGCATGAGAATAAGCATGTCCCTGACATAGTGATTCAGCATTTCCATCGCATAGGACAGTTCATCCCGGGCGATTCCCTTTGCCACGTTATTCAGGCACCAATGAAAATCACTGCAGCAGTCGGTAAATATTTGAGAACTCGGTCTTTTTACATACCAATAGTCTTCAGCAATCTGAATATTAGGAAATGTTCCGTCTTTATCCAGCAACAGCAGCATCGGCTCGCCGTCATCTTCATATTTCTCAGGTGTCACATTTAAATCGATTCTGTTTCCGTCCGGAAATATCATCAGATAAAAATAGTTGCCGTCATTATCCGGCGGTATCAATTCCATGCTTTCTGGTTTCTGTATCAGGGACGGCATCCCAAACTTTTCCTCAATCCATTCCATGTTATCCCAAAACGGCGCCACATCATTGACGTAGAAGGCAATGTCGAAGTCCTGATACACATCCGCAGGGCAATCCCTATTTGCTCTGGATCCGCCCATGGTTACCGCACGAATTCGTTCATCTTCCTTGGCTATCTTTAATATGAAATCAAGCATTTCTTCCGGTGTCCGCATTTTTTTCGCCTTCTTTCCTATGTGTTTTTTATTTTATCCTTTTCTTCCTGAGGCATAAGGTTTATATGTGGTAAGATGACAATATTGATGGTATAATTATAATATAAAACCGCGTGTTACGGAAATAAATTTATGGGGGTAAACATGATTTCGGAAAATAAATTAGGTATTACAGATTCCGCAGAGCTTGCAAGGGTGGAAGAGAAAATGAGTAAAGCAAAAGCGGTTGAATTATACGGAAATAATATTATTGAAGAATTTGAAATTGGAAAATTCTCAGGACTTGCCAAAATTCATAAATTTCTTTTTGATCAGATATATAGTTTTGCAGGAAAGGTAAGAACAGTAAATATAGCAAAAGGAAATTTTAGATTTGCATCTGTAATGTATTTAGAGGATGCGTTAGAGCATATTGATGATATGTCTCAGTCAACCTATGATGAAATTATAGAAAAATATGTTGAGATGAATATTGCTCATCCTTTTAGAGAGGGAAATGGGAGGAGTACCCGCATATGGCTTGACTTGATTTTAAAAAAAGAATTAAAGTTAGTTGTAGATTGGAATAAAGTAGATAAGCAAGAGTATTTACTTGCTATGGAAAGAAGTCCGGTTAAGGATTTGGAAATTAAGATTTTGCTTAAAAATGTATTAACAGATAAAATAGATGATAGAGAAGTATATATGAAGGGTATTGATGCAAGTTATCACTATGAAGGATATAATACTTTTAAGGCTGAAGATTTGTAAGTCTGTGAGAAAGGTATAAGGAAATCATCTTTTCAGAGAGTCTATGAAAAGTAAAAGAGGCGGTAAACTATGGAACTATAGTGGTATTTGATGAGTAATGAGCTTGAAATAAATATGATACACTATTCAAATAACCGTACATATATGGATAACGATATTGGCAGTCGCTGTAGGAGTCTGTCTGTGCGTGGGACTGTTTTTTCTGATTCGGTTCTGTGTCAGTCAGTACAAAAGAAATCACAGGTCGGGCATCATAGACGAGATGGATGGGCACGACTTTGAATTTTTTTGTGCGGAATTGTTAGAGAAAAGAGGATATATGGACAGCATGATTGACGAATAATACATACTGCCTGCTTAATAGCAGACATTTAGCTATCATAAGAAAGTGTTTGATTGACTATAAAAGATACAAGCGTTACAATATTCTTAGAAACTATTATTTATATTAATTAATAGAAAGGAATGTGATTAATGAATATGACTGAGGTTGCAAGATTACTTTTAGGTTTACGTGCTGCCGGATGGACAGAAAAAGAAATCAATGATTTTGTGTTATATATTGAGTCTGGAGAGGAGCAATATAAACCCAAGCCAAGAAATGAAAATAAATAGCATTTTAGAATGATAGCTTATGAAATTGTAGTTTATTCATGAGCTATCATTGTGTTAGATAAAATTGAAATTTACAGATACTATGCGTATACATCTCTTTCCTCAAATTTTTATTTTTTCCCCCTCAAATTATTTTAATATCAAAATAAATATGATACACTATTCAAATAGCAGAAGCGTGAAATATTACTAAGTGAAAGGAAAGGGCATCGGTATATGGGTTCCTTTGTAGAGTTTAAAAATGTCAGCAAAACGTATCATATGGGAGAAGTGGATATTGATGCGCTTAAAGATGTTAATTTTACTATTGAAAAAGGAGAGTTTTGTGTTATCGTCGGAGCGTCCGGTGCAGGAAAGACGACGATTTTAAATATTTTGGGGGGAATGGATAAACTTTCCTCCGGACTTGTTTTGTTGGACGGTGAAGAAATTTCGGCATACAATAATAAGAAGCTGACAACGTACAGACGGTATGATATCGGTTTTGTATTTCAGTTTTATAATTTAGTGCAGAACCTGACCGCATTGGAAAATGTGGAACTGGCGGCGCAGATTTGCAAAGAGCCGTTAGATGCGATGGCTGTTTTAGAACAGGTTGGGCTAAAAGACAGGGCGGGCAACTTCCCGGCTCAGTTATCCGGCGGAGAACAGCAGAGGGTTGCCATTGCGAGAGCGCTTGCCAAAAATCCGAAGCTTTTGCTTTGTGATGAACCGACAGGCGCATTGGATTATAATACGGGTAAAGCTGTTTTAAAATTATTGCAGGATACCTGTAGAAAAGAGGGCATGACCGTTGTTGTCATTACGCATAATCAGGCATTAACAGCGATGGCGGACAGAATCATTACGGTAAAGAGCGGAACGGTGCGCAAAATGGAGTTAAATGAACATATTATTCCGGTAGAAGATATAGAATGGTAGTAGACAAACTGTAGATAAATGGTGATATAAATGAGCAGTGGAATGATAAAGACAACAATCAGGGAAATCAAAGGAAGTCTTGGGCGGTATCTTGCGATTTTTGCAATCGTAATGTTGGGCGTTGCTTTGTTTGTCGGATTGAAAGCGACAACACCGGCAATGATTGCAACAGAAAATGATTATTTGCGGGAACAGAATTTCTATGATTTCAGATTGTTATCTACAATCGGGTTTGAGGAAGAAGATGTAGAGCAATTAGTAGAACTGGACGGGGTAGCGGACGTGGAGGGAAGCATTTCCGTTGATGTTATATGTGCGATAGGTGACGGCAATGGAGATGTTTATAAGCTGCAGGCAGTGCCGGAAAAAATAAATATGGTTGTATTGTCTGCAGGCAGGATGCCGGAGCGTCCTGATGAGTGTGTTCTGGATGATAATTTATATGATGAAAGTCTGTTAGGCGCGCAAATAACCGTGATGGAAAATAATGATGAAGACACGCTGGATATGCTTTATAATACTGCATACACAGTAGTCGGTTTTGTGCATTCGCCCTGTTATATTAATTTTGAACGCGGAACGACTTCTGTTGGGGACGGAAAAATAGCAGGATTTATCTGTGTTCCGAAAGAAGCGTTTGATTGCGATTATTTGACGGAAATCTATTTAACAACAGAAAAGCACTATGATGTTTATACGGATGAATACGAAGATTATATAGACTCCCTGCAAGACGGACTGGAAGCGAAAACCGAGGAACTTGCATTGGCAAGATACACGCGGCTGATTGATGAGGCACAGGAGGAAATTGATGACGCCCGCATAGAACTGGCAGATAAAAAGAAGGAGGCGGAAGAGGAACTTGCCGATGCGTGGCAGGAAATTCTGGATGGCGAGCAGGAAATCGCTGACGCCGAACAGGAAATCGCTGATGGTGAACTGGAAATTGCTGATGCTGAACAGGAAATCGCCGATGCTGAGCAGGAAATCAAAGACGGCGAGCAGGAAATCATAGACGGTGAACAGGAAATTCAGGATAAGGAACAGGAAATTGCCGATGCCGATAAAGAACTTGCTTTACATGAATGGGAAGTTTTTGAGAATGAAATAAAATTAATCAATGCCAGAGACGAATTGGAAGCAGCAAAAGAGGAATTGAATGTGCGGATAGCGCCCATTGTAGAAAGTGAGGCGGAATTGCTTCAAAAAGAATCGGAATTGACAGAGAAGAAAGCGGAGTTGGAGACACAAAAGAAAACATTAGAGGAGATGGGCCTTCCGTTACCATTAGAGTTAGAAGCAGGTTTGAATCAGATAAGCGCCGGACTGGCAGAGATAGATGCGGGCAAGGCTCAGATACAGGCTGGAAAGGAGCAGATAGACGCTGCCAGTGAAGAAATTGCATACAATGACGAAGTATTGAAAAAAGCGGAAGAGGAATTACAGTCGGCAAAAGCCGAAGTTACTACGGCAAGGCAGGAATTAGAGGACGGTAAAGTGGAACTTGCCGATGCAAAGACAGAATTGGAAAATGCCAAAGAAGAACTTGCAACGGCAAAGACAGATCTTGCCGATGCCAAAGTAGAGTTAGAAGACGGCAAAGTAGAATTAGAGGATGGTAAAGCGGAATTAGAGGACGCCAGGATAGAGTTAGAAGACGGTAAAAAGGAATATGAGGATGCAAAAGCAGAGTTTGAAGAAGAGGTGGCGGATGCGGAACAGAAGATAGAGGATGCGCAGGCGGAACTGGAAGATATTGAGGAACCGGATGAATATGTACTGACGAGAAATACTAATGTCGGATATGTCTGTTATGAGAGTGATTCCAATATTGTAGCGGGCATTGCGAATGTCTTTCCTGTATTTTTCTTTTTGGTAGCGGCGCTTATCTGTATGACAACGATGAACAGAATGGTCGAGGAGCAGAGAACGCAGATTGGTGTTTTAAAAGCACTCGGCTATAGCAATGCAGCGATTATGGGAAAATTTTTGTTTTATGCAGGTTCTGCAGCAGTTGTTGGCGCGGTAGCGGGTTGTGCGGTCGGTTCATGGCTCTTTCCGAAAGTTATCTGGATGGGATATCAGATTATGTACAGCATGGGCGACATTCAATACTATTTTGATGGTTTGGTAGCATTTCTTTCGATTGCGGCAGCGCTTTTATGTTCTGTGGGAGCTGCATATTTTTCCTGCCGCTACGAATTGTACAGTGAACCGGCGAATCTGATACGTCCAAAAGCACCTAAGGGTGGTAAGCGGATTTTTTTGGAGAGAATCACATTCCTTTGGAGCAGAATGAAATTTTTACATAAAGTTTCCGCAAGAAACCTTATCCGTTATAAGAAAAGATTTTTTATGATGATACTTGGTATCAGCGGCTGTACCGCGCTTCTTGTGACCGGATTCGGCGTAAAGGATTCTGTGACGGATGTAGCGGGTATGCAGTATGATGAAATTCAGATGTATGATATCGGAATTTCATTTTCGGATGTTGTGGATGAGACAGAAGCGAATGCCTTGACTGAGCAGACCGGGGATAAACTTTCCGAAATAGCTTTCTTATATGAAGAAAGTGTAGATATGGATTTTGGCGGAAAAACCAAATCGGTATATTTGGATATTCCTGAAAATATAGAAGAAATTGCAGCTTTCCTAAGTCTGCATACAAAGGACGGAGAGGAGATTCCGTATCCGGGCAAAGGAGAAGCTGTGCTGACAGCCAAAATTGCAGAAAATATGGGTATTCAGGTGGGTGATAAAGTTACTCTAAGAGATAACGATATGAATCAGCTTACGGTGACAGTATCTGCTCTTTGTGAGAATTATGTATATAATTATATTTACATTCATCAGGATACCTATGAAGAACAGCTTGGCATAGAGCCGGAATACAAAAATGCTTATGCCCGGATAAGAGAAAATGTGGATGCGCATGAAACAGCAGCGGCGATTTCCGACAGGGATAATGTACTTTCCGTCACAGTGATACAGGATATGAGGGAAAGGTTTGCGGCGATGATGGAGAGCATGGATTATATTGTTGCCCTGATTATTATCTGTGCGGGAAGTTTGGCGTTTATTGTACTTTATAATCTGACAAATATTAATATTACGGAGAGAATACGGGAGATTGCGACAATCAAGGTGCTTGGTTTTTATGCGAAAGAAACGGCGGATTATGTTTTTCGGGAAAATATGATATTGACGGGAATGGGCGGTCTTGCAGGGTTACTGCTTGGAAAGTGGCTGCATTGGTTTGTTATGTATCATGTGAATATAGATATGGTTTCCTTTAAAACATTAGTTACGCCTTTCAGTTATGTGTTAAGTCTGCTATTTACTTTTGGATTTGCTGTTTTTGTAAATATAATCATGTTCTTTAAATTAGAGAAAATTAATATGGCAGAATCTTTAAAATCCATAGAATAGGGTGAAAAATAAATTTTTCACCTAAGAAAGGCATAGGGATAAAAATGGATATTAATCATGCGCTGAATGAGGTGCTGGTAAGGGTATTCCGCAATATCAATACAGTGGAAGAACAGGCGCTTCGGACAGAAGAATATAAGGATGTTACCATAAATGATATACATGTCATAGAGGCAATTGGAATGGAAGAACAAAAGAATATGACAACTGTTGCAAAGTCGCTTCATGTTACGACAGGAACGCTTACAATTTCCATTAACAGTCTGGTGAAGAAAAATTATGTGGAAAGGGTAAGGAGTGAAGAGGATAGAAGGGTTGTTCTGGTTTCCCTGACCGAAAAAGGGAAAAAGGCATTTCTCCACCACAGGCAGTTCCATGATAAACTGGTGAATGAAATCGTAGAACAGCTTTCGGATGAGGAAAAGCATGTGCTGGAAAAAGCCTTAAACCGTATCAATCAGTTCTTTCTTTCCAATGCAAGAGATTGACGTTTTGTGCCGGTAACTGCAAGCAGTCTTGAGAGTGTCCGGAAATCTGCCGGACCGTTATTTAACAGGAAAGTATGAAAACGACATAATGTATAGGAGTCACCCCAGGCAGTTTCTGCCTGGGTTTTTAGCGCTTTTATTTCCAGATAGCCTAAATAGTATTTCAAGTAGTTACATGGTTCTTCTATAATATATTCATAAACTGCATGGATATCTTCCTCCTCCGTAAAACCTATGGCGGAGAGAATTTCGCAGACTCTTTCGTAAGAGGCGCCTTCATAGTGGATAATAATATCCAATAGAGAGTAAAGGCATAACTGAATCTGCCTGTTCAGCTTGTGTGCCTGATAAAATGCTTCTGTTTCCGACTGAGTACCACCTGCCAGCCGGACGGCATAATCATAGGAGCCAAGTTCAACATACATTGCCCATCCCTCTACATAGCCGCCATAATATAAAATATTCCGCAAAGGGGAAGCTCCTGTGCGCAGCAGATGATGTCCGCTGTAAACAGTCTGATAGAGATGTCCGGGATAACCCTCGTGTGCGAGAGTTGTAAAAAGGGAAAGCCCGTTTGAAGTATCTGTACTGTTAATATAAATGGTATTTTCACTCATATCATCAATAGGCGGTGTCAGATAAAAGGCAGGCGCACTGTAAGGAGCCAGACTTTCATCCAGGTATTTAATACTGCATGTTGGAGCTGTTTCCGTGATTGACAGAAGCGGTACAGCCGGATAATCTTCTGCCATCATTTCCTGTAAAGAGGAGAGCATACTTTCCGGAGAAAGGTCCGGGAACACGACAGCTTCATCAGTGAGCGTGTCGTTTAGCCAAGGGTTTTCCTGCAGTAGACGGATAAGCGTCGTATAGTTTTCTTCAAAGTCCAGAGAAAGCATCTCTTTGATTTCCGGGATACTATGATAGGAGCCGGTTACGGAACGAAGATATGCCTGATAATATGCCTGACCATCGGCATAATAGGACAACCCCTGTAAGTCGTTTCCACTGCCTTTAAGTAAAGTCAGTTCATCGGCAAGTTTGTCATAAGCGGGCGCAACAACAGTCGTAAGAAGACGCTTGTTCTCCGCCTGCCAAGCCTGGGCTTCCGATTCGTTGATTATTCCTTCGTTTATTAGTGTTTTCAAACGTTCCGAAAAAGTGGTTTCCAGAAAATG
Organism: uncultured Bacteroides sp.; assembly: GCA_964554405.1. Classification (GTDB taxonomy): domain Bacteria; phylum Bacillota; class Clostridia; order Lachnospirales; family Lachnospiraceae; genus UBA3282. Next base: position 44,581 of record CAZKOR010000005.1, read on the forward strand.
GGTGTCTGCATTTAGTTCTTCCGGATCCATGAAAGCGCTGCACTGTTCGATTACTTTGCTGACAGAGCGGTCAGACATAAAAAGTCCGCAGTCGGCTTTTTCCTGCTCATAAAGGATTATACCGTTTAGATAGGCGGGAATCTGTGATAGAATCGACAGATAATTCTCAATATCCGCTACAGAGGATATCCGGTAATCGGCAAGTAAAATAGGAAGTTCAGCCTGCATACCGGAGTTTGGCGAGAGCGGTTCTTCATAATATGGATAGGAGGCGCATGCCTCACGTGCTGTCAGGTAAGTGGAAAAAAGGATATATGTATATTGATTGGCAGAGGACATTTTTTCAGGATGGAATTTTTGCAGCGTGGTGAGAGCTGCTCTTATGCTTTCTAAATCTTCCAGCGCCTGACCGGCATGGTATACGGGAAGCGTAAGCATTTTTTCATCGATTCCGTATGCAGCAGGGTCAGCAAGTGTATAGTGTAGATTGATGGGATTGGAACATAACTCCGACAGGAAGAATTTTTCCGCATATGTTTCAAACCGGGAATCTTCATGAGAATGGCTGTAAAGAAAAAGAGTAAATAAGATAAAAAGGAGCAATAAACAAACGGCTCCTATCCATTGTTTGAGGGAAAGCTTTTTTTTCAATGATATGACCTGTTTCCGATGCCTTTACTTCAATATATGTAAAAATAGCGCAGAGCATTCGTGAAAAGTAGAGACAGCGTTAGAATACAATCTGGTCTCTGCCGTTTTCCTTTCCCATATACAGTTTTTCATCTGCTTCTTTGAGGATAGAGTCAATATCGGAATGAAAATCATATTCCGTAAGACCGAAAGTCATTGCAACAGAGAATGTCTTTTCTCCTACATGAAATTGCAGGGCTTTAATATTACTTTTCAGTTCTTCAAGATGATAAAGCGCTTCATCACCGTTACAGGATGGAAAAACCAATAGAAATTCCTCACCGCCCCATCTTGCGATAAAACTTTTTTTATTCAGTGTTGTTTTCATCGTTTTGGCAATACCCTGTAAAACCGTATCGCCGACATCGTGTCCGTAATTATCATTTACCTTTTTAAAGAAATCAATATCGCAGATACAGATACTGGTAAACTCCTGATTGGAAGGTACTAAAAGTTTTTCCAGATACTCCATTGCTTTACGTCTGTTATATAAACCTGTCAGTGCATCCGTATTTGCCTGTCCCAGAAGCTGATTATTATAATCTATCAGTTTGCCTTCCAGAGCCTGGGAATCCTTGCTGAATACATAGACTATTACGGAGATGCACCAGAAAATAGCCAGCGTATTTATAATCTGCAGAATAATAATGGTGGCTGCCGGCAGGGTGAAAACAGGTTCTCTGGCACGGCAGAAAAAGTAAAGATAGATGCGAAACATACAGAGTACGGCAGCAACAAAAATTTTAAACTGATATTGAGAATAGCCGGAGTAAAAGCAGAGTACAAGTAAGACAAGAAGAAAATGCTGTACACCGATATCCCAGCCAAAATAATAAAGATTGACTATCACCCATGCAATGGTACACAGATTCAGTGTATAAACAACATTTGTCGTTTTATGACGGTACGACATCAGGAAAATATACAGATATACCAGAAAAGAAACAACTAAAATCGCAATTCCAATATTGTTTAACATACTGATATAGATTATACTATTTAAAACAATATAAAAAAGCATGGAAAGGACCAGAACCCGGACTACGACAATTAACTTAGGGGATTCATTCGGTTCGCTTGTATCTTTACTGATAAATTGGACTGCTTTATGGAGCCAGGGAAATTTCATACAGTAACCGTGCCTTTCTCATAAGAAAAAAATATAGGACATATTGTAACAATAGTACACCTATTTACAAAAAAACGCAATAATGGTGCAAAATATAAATTGTGTAAAAATATAGAAAATTGTATTTACAACGAAATATGACTTGAAAAAGTTATATAATTCTGTTAAAGTGGAAGCTGTAAGGTTGAAACATTATAAAAGCGGCCTTACCGAAAATTAAAGGAGGACATAGAAATGAAAAAGAAAGTATTAAGCATGGTACTTAGCGCAGCAATGGTAGCTGCATTAGTAACTGGCTGTGGAAACAGCGGCAGCAGCACAGCAACATCTGGCAGCGCATCATCTTCAGGGGATACGGCATCATCAGACGGAGCGGCATCTTCAGGTGGAACAATTAAAGTGGGTATTATCAATAATGACCCGAATGAATCCGGATACCGTACAGCAAATGACGCTGACTTAAAGAAAACATTTACGGCAGAAAACGGATATGATGCATCTTTCTCTTACAGCAATAAGAACGAAGAGCAGATTGCATTTGCACAGACATTCATTCAGAATGAAGTTGATTATCTGCTTCTTTCCGCTGCTGATACGGCAGGTTGGGATTCTGTTTTAACAGATGCACAGAATGCAGGTGTTAAAGTTATCCTGTTTGACCGTGTAATTGACGCTGACGAAAGCCTTTATGAAGCTTCTATCGTTTCCGATATGGACGCTGAAGGACAGAAAGCGGTTGACTGGTTAAAGAGCCAGGGACTTAGCGAGTACAACATCATTCACCTTCAGGGCGTTATGGGAACAGCGGCACAGAAAGGTCGTTCCGCGGCATTAGATGCAGCAGTTTCTTCTGATGGATGGAACCTTGTTACACAGCAGACAGCAGAGTGGAATGCAGAAACTGCACAGCAGATTGTACAGTCTGTAATCGATTCCGGACAGTCTTTCAATGTTATCTATGCTGAGAACGATGATATGGCAAAAGGCGCTGTAGCAGCACTTGATGCAGCAAACATCTCTCACGGTGTAGGCAAAGACGTCATCGTTATGGGCTTCGACTGCAACAAGTGGGCATTGCAGGAACTGCTTGACCAGAACTGGAACTATGACGGACAGTGTAATCCTTTCCAGTCTTCTTATATCGATGATATCATCAAGACACTTGAGAGCGGCGGCAGCGTTGCAAACAAGACAATCATCATGGATGAGAAAGGCTTTGACGCTACAACAATTACGGAGGATGACGTTAATAACTACGGCATCTAATCTGAAAAATCAAAGATTTTTCAGATTTTGTATAGCGGCAGCTATTATCTAAGTAATTGATGGCGCGGCGCAGATGAGAATATATAGTTCTGCGCCGCGTTTTTCTTATAAGAATTTTCAGGAGGTGGACTTAGGGGTGAGTAACAGCGCATTATTGGAAATGAGAAATATTCATAAGAGCTTTCCGGGTGTACGCGCCTTGCAGGGGGTTGATTTCACATTGCGTCAGGGCGAAGTACATGCTTTAATGGGTGAAAACGGTGCCGGAAAATCAACGTTAATTAAGGTTTTGACAGGGGTTTACGAGAAGGATGAAGGTCAGATTTCCCTGGAAGGTAATGTAGTGACGATACGTTCGCCGCAGGATGCACAGAGAGCCGGCATCAGTACCGTATATCAGGAAATTACGCTTTGTCCGAATTTATCGGTTGCGGAAAATATGTACATAGGCAGAACAGAAAATATCTACCAGAACTGGAAAAAAATGAATGCTGATGCGGAGGAGATATTACAGTCTTTGGATATTCCGGCAAAAGCAACACAGCAGTTAGAGAGCTGTTCCATTGCAGTTCAGCAGATGATTGCCATTGCGCGTGCAGTGGATATGGACTGTAAAGTATTGATTTTAGATGAGCCGACCTCGTCTCTGGATGAGCAGGAAGTTGCAAAATTATTCAAGTTGATGCGTAATTTGAAAGCAAAAGGAGTCGGCATTATTTTCGTTACACATTTCTTAGATCAGGTTTATGAGGTGTGCGACACAATTACGGTTATGCGCGACGGTAAACTGGTAGGGGAATACGCTATCAAAGATTTGCCGCGTGTACAGCTCGTTTCTAAGATGCTTGGCAAGGAGCTGGATGATACGGCGGATATTCAGGATAAACAGCAGACATATGAGCGTAAAGCCGGCGCTGTGCCTGTATTAGAAGCTGAAGGATTAGTAAGTGATGCGGGAATTAAACCGTTTGATTTTCATATAGATAAAGGTGAGGTAAATGGATTTACCGGACTGCTTGGCTCCGGCAGAAGCGAATGTGTCAGGGCAATTTTCGGTGCAGACAGAGTGCTTGGCGGAAGCGTGAAGAAGGATGGTAAGCCCGTTAAAATCAGCAAGCCGATTGATGCGATGAAGAACGGAATTGCTTATCTTCCGGAAGACCGTAAGATTGACGGTATTGTAGGAGACCTTTCCGTGCGCGATAATTTGATACTTGCACAGCAGGTATTAAAAGGGTTTTTCAAACCGTTTTCAAAGGCGGAAGCAAATAAATTTGCTGATGAATATATTAAACTTTTGAGCATTAAGACTGCTTCGGCAGATACGCCGATTAAGTCGCTCTCCGGCGGTAACCAGCAGAAAGTTATTTTAGCGCGCTGGCTGCTTACGCATCCGGATTATCTGATTTTGGATGAGCCGACAAGAGGTATTGACGTCGGCACAAAAGTAGATATTCAGAAATTAGTGCTGAAACTTGCGTCAGAGGGTATGAGCGTAACCTTTATCTCCTCCGAGCTGGATGAGATGCTGCGTACCTGCTCCCGTCTGATTGTCATGAGAGACCGTAAAGTAGTCGGTGAACTGACGGGCAGTGATCTGACCCAGAATACGGTTATGAGCACGATTGCGGGAGGTGACAAATAATCATGGGAGCAAAGGAAATGAATAAAACAAGTAATGGAAATATTTTTTCAAAAATGGTCAGACAGCAGATGTTTATTCCTCTGTTTGCGCTGTTTCTGCTTTTCGTATTCAATTTGATTATGGATCCGTCCTTTTTGAAGATTACACTGGAGCAAAATAATTTAGGGTACCCTGTTTTAGCCGGATATCTGGTAAGAATTCTGGATAACGGTTCCGAAGTTGCGATTCTTGCTATTGGTATGACACTTGTTACGGCGGCTTCCGGCGGCCAGGATATCAGTGTCGGCGCAGCAGTAGCGATAGCAGGCAGTGTGCTGCTTCGCGTGTTATGCGGTGACAATACCCGTCCGGATACCTTACAGGCGCCGATTATTGTAGCTTTCCTTATAAGCTGTGTTGTTGCAATGTTATTCGGAGCATTTAATGGTGTGCTCGTTGCATGTTTTAAAATACAGCCGATGGTAGC
>CAZKOR010000005.1:49876-52017 GCA_964554405.1 uncultured Bacteroides sp.
ATTCAGCTTCTTACGACAACGTTATATAAATTTAACGTATCGTCTGATGCGCTTCCGGCATATAAAGCAGTTGTTGTTATTATTCTGGTTGTTATCAGTGCGCCGGTAGTACGGGAATGGTTCACTTCCAAGATGAAAAAATTACAGACGAAGGAGGTAGCTTAGTATGTCATCAAATCAGAAAACATCTCAGGCAGGCAGTTTTGGGGATAAATTTAAAAATATGACGGATACCAATTTACTTCTTACGATTACTGTTGTAGTTTTCTTTATTATGTATATCGGCGCAATGATCTTTTTGGGATCAGGTTTCAGGAGACCGCAAATGTTCTTTAAGATATTGAATGATAATGCGGCGTTAATTATTTTATCCTGTGGTATGAGTCTTGTTATGATTACAAAAAGTATTGATATTTCTGTCGGGGGCATTACGGCATTGGTTACCATGTGCTGTGCGGTATATCTGGATTTTAAGGGCGGCAACGTATTTGTATCATTTTTGATTGCAATTGCGATTGGTCTTGCATTCGGCATATTCCAGGGATTTTTAATTGCTTATCTGGATATTCAACCGTTTATCGTTACTCTTGCAGGTATGTTCTTTGCGCGCGGTATGACGACAATCGTGAATACGAATCCGTTCAATGTACAGAACGAAGCGTTTGTTGCTCTGAAAAATACCCGTGTGATTATACCGGGTCTGGGTTATACCTCAAAAAATGGAAACTATGTTGACGCATATGTAGAGATTGGCGTTGTTGTGGCGCTGCTGATTGTCATCTTACTGTTCTGTATGCTCAAATGGACGAAGTTAGGCCGTCAGTTCTATGCGGTCGGCGGTAATGACCAGAGTGCGTTAATGCTTGGTATTAATGTTAAGAGAACGAAATTCTTAGCTCATCTGTTATGCGGACTGTTAGCAGGAATCGGCGGATTTGTTTATTTCCTTCATGTTGGTTCCGGAGCGGTATCCAATGGTAGTGGTGCTGAAATGAATGCGATTGCATCTTCCATCATTGGTGGTACAATGTTAACGGGTGGTGTTGGTAATATCATTGGAACACTTTTCGGAGTGTTGTCACTTAACACGATTAAAAATATCGTTTCTTCCGTAGGGTTACAGGATGCTTGGTGGACCGGAATTACCATTGCGGTTATGCTTTGCCTGTTCTTAGTCATTCAGAGTGTGGTTATTGCCCGTAAGAAAAAACGTTAATAAATGTTTTGCAATATAAAATATAAGCTGCCATGTCGGTGATTTTCATTACCGAGTTGGCAGCTTTCAATGATGTGTGCCGTAGAAACGGCGGAAAGAGAGGGCTTATGCAGACAAAAAATTACAAATTCTGGTTTTGTACCGGCTCACAGGATTTATATGGGGATGAGTGTTTAAGAAAAGTAGCGGACCATTCCGCTAAAATTGTGGAGGGGCTCAATGCTTCCGGCAAATTACCATTTGAAGTGATATTAAAACCTACATTAATCAGTCAGGCATCTATCCGGCAGACATTTAATGATGCAAATAACGATGCGCAGTGTGCGGGCGTCATTACATGGATGCATACATTTTCTCCGGCTAAGATGTGGATTCTCGGATTAAAGGAATATAAAAAACCGCTCTGTCATCTGCATACGCAGTTTAATGAAGAACTTCCCTATGACACCATTGATATGGATTTCATGAATGAAAACCAGTCGGCGCATGGAGATAGAGAATATGGACATATTGTAAGCCGTATGGGCATCGAGAGGAAAATCATCGTCGGTCATTGGGCTGCCCCGAGTGTTCAGGAACAGCTTGGAAGCTGGATGCGGACTGCGCTCGGCATTGTTGAGTCTTCACATATCAGAGTCTGCCGTTTCGGAGACAATATGAACAATGTTGCCGTAACGGAAGGTGATAAAGTAGAAGCGCAGATTAAGTTTGGTTGGGAAATTGACCATTATAATGTCAATGATTTAGTAGAATATGTGGACGCGGTTCCACAGGGCGATGTAGATGCACTGGTAGAAGAATATTACAGTAAATATAAAATTATAGATGAGGGCAGAGACTTAAATGAGTTTAAGGCGCATGTTGCAGTGCAGGCAAGACAGGAAATCGGTATTGAGAAATTCCTGGTTGAGAATGATTATCATGC
>CAZKOR010000006.1:0-47808 GCA_964554405.1 uncultured Bacteroides sp.
ATATAATGACCGCCAGCCGGATCCTACAATGATAAACTTGATTTTATTCATTTTAATCCCCCACTACCGCCTTCTTTTTCCACCCGTTTAAGATTACAGACCAGTCCTGATAATTTCCTTCCACTTCTTTGAAAACAGATAATAACCGATCATCATGACCATACCAAAGCAAAAACTGATTGGGAAGCAAAGCATAATATAGGTTCCGTCAAAATAGCGGTCAATCAAATAAGCGCTGGGTATACGTACCGCCCAGAGCATCAGGATATTTATAATCGTTGTATAACGAATCAGCCCCACACCGTTTACGATACAGATAATACCGTTGAATATCGCGAAAAACCACTGTGACAGGAGCATCACCACTACATATCTGTTAGCGTACATCAACACCGCTTCGTCTCTCGTAAAAATCCGTAAGACCGGCATACGAAAAGATATCACGCACAGTCCTGCCGCCAATGTAACAATACCGGAGATTACCGGAATCTTAATGTAACCCTGCCGAAGTCTGTCAAAATTCCCGGCTCCATAATTTTGTCCCGAAAAAGTAGTCGCCGCGGAAGACAATGCGGAAATCGCTATATTGGTCATACCCGTCACTCTGCCCGCCACCGAATTGCCTGCCATAAAGGTGGACCCCTGCGCATTTACCAGAGTCTGTACCGCTACATGTCCGAGAGAGTACAGCGAATTATTGAGTCCGATGGGAAGACCGATCATAATAAACTGCTTTAATTCGCCTGCATCAAATGCTTTCGGGTAATAGGACAATTCCAATTCCGGGAATTTTTTTCTGATATATACAATACTGATAATCCAAGACAGATACAGCGCAGCTGTCGTGGCAAGCGCCGCACCTTTCACATCCATTCCAAATCCGGCGACGAGCGTAAGGTCCAGCACAATATTGGCAATACAAGATGCTACCAGAAACCACAAAGACGCCTTGCTGTCTCCCATCCCCCGCAAAATTCCCGCATTCATGTTATACCCGATATTTCCAAGGGCTCCAAAGAATACAATTCGCGTATACGACACCGCGGCATCCCATGTATCCGCAGGTACGCCCATAACCCTTAGAATCAATGGAGCTGCAAAATATCCTAGTACGCAAAGAGGAATACCGCACGCAAATACAAAGAATGTAGCTGTGTCTACCACCCGACACATTCTTGCCATATCTTTGGCTCCCATATATTGAGAGACCAATATGGATACTCCTGTGCCAATTCCAAGAAAAACACACAAAAGCACTTCCACCGGCTGAGAGCTGGTTCCCACTGCCGCCAGAGAAATCTCACCACAGTAATTCCCGATAACCAGCGTATCCACCGTGGTATACATGTATTGCAATATATTTCCCAGTACAATAGGAATGGCAAAGAGAAATACATTCTTCATAATCGGACCTGCTGTCATATCTATTTTCTTCTGTTCCATTGTTAAAATACACTTTCTTTTAGAGTTAGATATAAATCACATTAACCCCTCTCTTACACAAGCACTGCAAAATGTAATAAAGGGAATAAACATCTTGGCATATATCTATATCCATCCAATGCCTGCCTGAGACAAGAACATAATCCATATATCGTCTGATACCTGTTCTGGCATACATTAATGCACAAGCATGGGGATAATCATACTCATTGCTTGTAATGAAAATCTCAATATCAACATTTTTAGGCAAATCTACCATACCCCGTACAAAAAGCCATTTTATACTGCCGTCGTTCCAATAAGCCGTAGGTCTTAGAGCGGATGGGTATACAGTTCCCTGAACGTCAGTTATAGAACCCTTGGCAGCAGTCAATATACCTTTTTTAATGGTATTCCAAAATAAATATGTTCTCTTTTCCTGTCGTTGTTGTATGTTTTTCAAAATGCAGCTTTATCATTACAGTACCTCTCTCGTATTTTGAAATACCGGCGTCATTTCTATTGTTACTATTGTATAACAAAAAATATGTATTTTCCATTTAATTCTTGATATTTCAAAATAAAAACATTGATTTTTTGCGTTTTTGGATTATACTGTTTTTAGATACATTCTGATTAGATATTTTAGAAGGAGTTTTATTTTGTCCGAGATATTTAAAATCACTAAAATACGCCATGATCCATATTTTAATATGCCCTCTGCGCATTTACACCCTATGTATGAAATATATTACCTGCAAAGCGGCAGAAGGAAGATTTTTCTTGACGATTCCATTTATATTTTAGATAGGGGAGATATGGTTTTTATACCTATGAATACCATACATAAAACCTCATATGTAAATGACAAAGTCCACGAAAGAATTGCCATAATGTTTAACGATCAAACTGTACCCGACATCAAATCATCCTCTTCTCAAGTATCCTTCAAAAAGATATTTTACTCCGACCCTGTTATACACATTGCAAGTGTACACAGGGATTATATAGAGGGGCTTTTAAACAGGATGCTGTCTGAATATGAGCAGTGCGACGATTATTCGGATATAAATATTAAAAATTGCCTTCAGGAGCTTATAATATTTCTGATACGCTATAAGCACCACAAAAGCAGTGAGTACATCCAAAACATAGATATGGCGGATACCCTTATGCAGGAAGCTGCCAGGTATATAAGAATCAACTATATGGAAGATCTGAGCCTTGAGGAAGTGGCTTCTCATGTCAACATAAGTCCTACCTATTTTTCGAAAAAATTCAAGTCTTCTACAGGCTTTGGTTATAAGGAATATCTTATAAATGTGAGAATACAGGAAGCATCAAATATGCTCCTTGAAACAAACGAATCTATTAACGAAATTGCGTTCAAATGTGGCTTTAATGACGGTGATTATTTTGGAAATGCTTTTAAAAGAGCAAAGGGAATCTCACCTTTAAAATACAGAAAAAGCAATAAATATATATGATTACGGTGATAAAACGGTTTCTTTTCCGGAAGAAAAAATCTTGTCAATCACTTAATAATACACATTTCCTCTCAATCATTTCATCAATTCTCTCGATATATCCTGCCACATCTTTCACGGTATCGCACCGCTCAATTCTTCCGTCGCCGTATACCCTCTTAGTAACTGTTCCTGCGCCGAGTGCAATGATACTTTGCATTTCCTCCATAATTAAAATGTTATAAATGCCATATTTTCCCTCTTTGGCATAACCCACATTTTCAAAATTGCCGGACATGTTTTTCTGTCTGTATAGATAATACGGCACCATTCCCATTCTTCTTGCTCCCTCTTCGGCAATCCGCATTGTTTCATCAGTGTTATGTAAACCGTCAATTCCATTCTCCAAAATCCACTGCGACAGTCTAGACGCCCGCTTCACAGCAAGGGAATGTACGGTCAGACTATCCGGCATAAGCTTTTCTATTGCAGTAATGGTTGCTTTCACATCCTCTTCTTTTTCTCCGGGAAGTCCGAGAATAATATCCATATTAATATTGTCAAAACCTGTTTCCCTTGCCATATGAAAAGCATCTATAACCTGCTCCACCGTATGCTGCCTTCCAATATATTTTAATGTTTCCTGTTTCATCGTCTGCGGATTGACAGAAATTCTCGTCACGCCGTGCTTATATAATACGGCAAGTTTTTCTTTCGTAATACTGTCTGCACGTCCTGCTTCCACCGTAAATTCCTGTACCGTGGAAAAATCAAAGGAAGCTTTCAGTTTAGAAAGAAGCCTGTCCAGTTCATCCGCCGATAAAGACGTAGGAGTACCGCCGCCAATATAAACGGTATCTAACGTTTTGTTGCAATAGAGGTCTGCAATATAGTCAATCTCTTTTTCCAATGCGTGCAGATAATCCGCTATCCGCTCTTTCCACAGGCTGACCGGAAATGAAGTAAAAGAACAATACAGACACGTTGTCGGACAGAACGGAATCCCGACATATAAGCTGTAGCCGTTTTCGTAATGAATGGGTTTTAGGATTTCCATTTCCCGTTTCGCAATTTCTATACTGAGTTCTCTCTTCGGTGCACTTACCAGATGCTCATTTTGCAAAAACAAATTAATCTCTTCTTCACTCTTCCCCTGCTCTAACATACTCATGGCAATTTTGGTCGGACGGATGCCCGTCAGGTTTCCCCAAGGTAGGGAAATTCCGGTTTCTTCGCACAGAGAGGTATAGAGGAAACGCTTGAAGGTGTTTTTATAATCCGTATCTTTTACATCCTTAACATGCCATGTATACTGCCTACCTTCTTCAACAGCTCTATTATCTTCAATAACGCTATTATTCCCATGATTCAGAAAAGTAAGAAGCACGTTTTCCTCCTCAAAGAGAATTTCTATTGCCACAGGCTCTTCTAACAGCTTCCTGTCTTTTACAACAGAATCAGGCGTTAATACCCTGACCTCCTTTTCAGGGTAAAACGCCTTTACAAGAGAATGAATATCATATTCATATTGTGCTTTGTTGGATTTAATAATAAACATAATTTTTTCTGCTTCTTTCGTATTTCACTATTAATTTATCATAACATTTACCATCCGCTATAGCAATTCCCTAAATTTTATTAAACGGTTCCTTATAACATGCTACGCTTCCCAACTCTTCTTCAATCCGAAGCAACCTGTTATACTTGGCGATACGGTCGCTTCTGCAGGGCGCTCCGGTCTTAATCTGTCCTGCATTTACCGCCACGGCAAGGTCTGCGATAAACGTATCCTCTGTTTCACCGGAACGGTGGGATATCACCGCTTTATAACCATTTTTATGCGCCATCTCAATTGCTTCCATCGCCTCGGAAACCGTACCGATTTGATTTACTTTTACTAAAATTGCATTAGCCACCTGCAATTTGATTCCCGCATCCAGCCGCTTTGTATTCGTCACAAAAAGGTCGTCTCCGACAAGCTGAATTTTTTCTCCAAGCGCTTTTGTTAAAAGCTGCCATCCGTCCCAGTCATCTTCAAACAGACCGTCCTCAATCGAAATAATCGGAAAACGTTCCACGAGATTCTCATAATAAGAAACCATCTCGGCAGCGCTTCTTCTGACTTCCTGTCCGGTCATTTGTGATTCACCCGGAAAATAATAGGTGTCGGATGTTTCATCATACAGTTCGCTTGCCGCAGCATCCATGGCAATCTTGATATCCTGCCCCGGTGTATATCCTGCCGCCTTAATGGAATCAACAATTAATCCCAGCACTTCTGCGGCGTCCGATAAAGACGGGGCAAATCCTCCTTCATCTCCGACTCCCGTAGAAAGCCCTCTCTGGTTACAGATTTGTTTTAGGTTATGATAAATTTCCGCGCAGATTCTAAGTCCGTCCGCAAAACTTTCCGCCTGCACCGGCATAATCATAAACTCCTGAAAATCCACCGTATTATCCGCATGTTTCCCACCGTTCAAAATATTCATCATGGGAACCGGCAAAAGTCTGGTATGCGCTCCGCCAAGATAACGGTACAACGGCATCTCAAGCGCCTGTGCACAGGCTCTGGCACATGCCATAGACACACCCAGCATCGCGTTGGCTCCAAGATTACTCTTATTATCTGTTCCATCCTGTTCTATTAAAACGCGGTCAATCATCCCCTGCTCAAGGGCATTGAGTCCGAGAATCGCTTCACGTATTTTCGTATTCACATTCCCTACCGCTTTGGTCGTTCCCAGTCCGAAATAACGTGTTTCCCCGTCACGCAGTTCTACCGCTTCAAACCGTCCTGTGCTGGCTCCGCTCGGTACGGCAGCTCTGCCTGTCACCCTGCATCCGCTTGGTTCTTTTTCCACCGTCACTTCCGCCTCTACCGTAGGATTTCCGCGGGAGTCCAAAATCTCCCTTGCATGTACTTCCACAATGCGTAACATTTTCTCCATAAAAAACCTCCTTCAAATATACCAGTGTATTTTTCCTAGTATGTCCAAAGGAGATTAATTTTATTAACATAAGGATGCCTCGCAGCGCGTGACCTCCGTTGTTTCTATTCTGTACGAATCGCTGCAAGCGGACTTAAACGCATAGCACGAAGCGCCGGGAAAAATCCTGCTATCATACCAACTAACACCGCGAATACGAGAGACATTCCTGCAAGCCAGAAAGGAATATAGGATATCGAAGACCCGGCAGCTACCATACCACCTTCGGCTCCCGATGCAATCCTGTTAATCACGATGGATAAGGTATAGCTTAAAATAAGACCGATTATGCCGCCGATAAAACCGATAAATCCTGCTTCCAGTAAAAACAGGGTACGAATGTTACGCAAATCGCATCCCAATACTTTCATAACACCGATTTCCTTTGTTCTTTCATAAATGGACATCATCATCGTATTTGTAATGCCGATTGCCGCTACAAACAAAGATACCGCACCGATACCGCCGAGAACCATCTGCACATAGCCTAACGTCTTCTGCTCGGACTCTATCCACTCCGCATTGCTGCTTGCATCATATCCCATATCGGTAAGCACTGACTGTACTGCGGTCACATTATCCATCTTATCCACATCGATAGTAAGTCTGTTATAGAAAATTTCTTTATATGGCTTTCCCGTTTTCGTTGTCGGCTGCCCCGGAATCGGCTTATTCTTAAAAATCCGTTTCAGTTCCGGAATCAGTTTGTCAATATCGCACATTGTATACCAGCCATATCTCGTCCATCCATCTTCCGAGGTCTGCTCTACACCGCACGTCTCAATCAAATATTTCTTCGGCGGCGCAACCGGTGTTTCCGTATCATTCCATTGTGACTGCCAGTAAGCGTCCGTATCAAAGATAATAAAAATTGGGTCGTTCATTAAATCAATATCCGGCAGTTCTCCGGTTGACCAATAACCTGCGCCTGTCTTGGAATTGGAAAAATCCTGCAAAACCTGGCTGCCGTAAAAAAACTTAAGCTCATTATCTGCTCTCGACGGCAGACTCCCCTCTCCCACTTCTATCGAAAGCGTTTCAAGTGCCTCTAACGGCATTGCCATAATATTCAGATAACACTCATAAGCGCCGTACCTTGCCATTGCCGAAATCTGCATCGTAGGATAGACCGCATTTACATGCTCCATATTTTTAATTGTTTCAACTAATTCATCATCCAGTCTTTGAACTTCCTGCGAACTATCGCCGCCATAACTCCATGGTTCATAGACAGTAATCTGCGTCAGACTTCCATAAGACTCATACTGCTCCAGCAAAGAACGGCTAAGCCCGAGTCCTAAAGAAATCATAACAACAATGGAAGCAACGCCAATCACAACGCCTAAGACTGTTAAAATTGTCCTGACTTTTCTTTTCCATAGGTTACTGCTGCTCATACGCAGTAAATCAAGGAATTTCATACTAAAACCCTTTCCTTTCCACTCACTGCATTAATATTTATATCTATTATCATTATCCGCATCAATAGAGAGCAAATCCTCTGCTAAAAGAAGTGCGGCTTTCTTCTTTTTCCGGAAATATACAAACAGGCAGATAGCGACTATCACTGCAACTACCACAATCGCTATTATCGCAATGATAAGACCAATATGAGAACCGCCGCCCTCTTCTTCCTCCATTCCCATCATAAAATCCTCGTCCATCATATAACCATCATCAAAGAACTCTTCTGAAACATATAGAGTAATCTGTTTTGTCTCCGTCGTCACATTACCCGCATCATCTTCATAGGAAATATCCACATTCACAGTGCCGTCATCCATGGTCGCACTTATTCCAGTTAACATAACATCAACATTTCCCGTGTTGCCGGAAGTCAGATTACCGACAAAAGCCGATGCCTCGTCAATAGAATCCGCAACAAACTTCACCTGCACATTATATAACGTGGTTTTACCCGTATTGTAAATACTGAACATGACATTGGACTGGGAACCGACCATAATATCCCCCGGCACTACTTCCGGCGTACTGATGTCAAAACGGCTCTCCTGATTAATCGGAATGGATACGCTTGCCTTATCGGTCAAGTCAAACATCGCGCCCGCATCATATTTCATATTGATTTCCAACACATATGGTTTTTGCGCCAAGTCAGCCTTTGCGGTCATCTCTATCACAATATCCGCAGGTGTGTTGGAATTAATTCTTTCCATATAAACTGAACTGGAACCTGAGGTCGGCAAAAATGCCGCATACGTATTTGTTTTATCCTCTCCTTCTACGGCCGCCTGCATATCGAATAATACATTCGTCACTGCCATCTCCCTGGAGGTATTCTGCACATGCACAGTCAAAACAAACGTATCTCCCGCATAAACCGTTGCCGGATTTGTCTCAAAACCAGTAACGACAATTCTCGGTTTCGCACCGCTCGTCTCCTCGCCGTTTCCCCCTATCGTACCGCTTCCGGGTTTTCCGATAGTCCGCACATAAACTGTCAGTACCGCAGGCTCCTCACAGCGAATACCTGATTTCGTATACCAGACATTAAATTTTAACGGATAATATCCGCTCATAACATCACTTCTTGCCGTAAAATAAAAAGTAAATTCCCTGCGGTTTTTCATTGCCGCATCATAAGTCTTGTTCCCCGGAATGTAGGGCTCCGTCTGTAAATAACTTGTCTTATCCGGCACAAAAGGCCATTCCGACACAACTGTCGAAGTCTGCGGCTCAATAATCAAATCATTTAACTCTTCCGTACCGAAATTAATAACCGGCAGAACAATCGCTACCGACTGTCCATAGCTTACCGTAGGCGTTGCCCAGTTATCCCCGACCTGTAAAAACTCACTCGTTGTCACACTGACATTAGCAACCGCTGTAGACTCCATATTGCCTTTCGTTGTAGTCACATAAGCCGCCAATTCTCCTACCGTCATGTCCGTGTTGGCAATATAATACACTGCACTGTTAAATACTTTCTGCAGATTTTCCATTACTTTCTCATCCAGACGATAGCGCACCTTCAAGCTATTCATATAGTAAAGCATATCCTCATCCGCCGCCGCTCTGTCATCATCGTTAATGATGCGGTCCGGATTGTCGGTCTTGATGCTTGAAGTGTCTGAAGTGTCTGAAGTATTTGAAGTATTTGAGGAATTGTTGTTATTTATGCTATTTATACTATTTACATATGAATACGCTGTATTCTCCATTACAGACCTTGTTATAGTAACAAAATCTTCTAAAGTCCCCTTTGTTCTTGTATTATTCTTTTTAATATCTTCAATCGCAGCTTCATACACACTTTGCAACCTTGCCATTCCCGCATCATCCAACCCATAAAGCGTTTTCAGACTATTCATATACTCCTGAAGCGTGGATTTTGCAGCATCTTTATCAGCATCCGTTGCCGGAGTATCAGTATCTGCTAACAGCTCTGGTGCAAAAGCAGCCCCAGCTATACTAGCGTTCTCCGTCCCTTCCGCTGTTGTATTTTCCGTCTGCATTTCACTCGCATACACCCCTGACGGCACCGCCAAAAAACACACCGCCGCCAATCCTATACTGAGCAATCCCTTTTTCCACATGTTTTTTCTACACATATCCTTTATCTCCTCCCAAGAAATCGGCGCATAGCGCCCCTCGCGGCATTCGTCAAATAACCATGCATGGCTATTTTCCTCATTGCTCGCGGGAATTATATCTCCGCCTCAGCCTGCGAGTTTGCAGCCATCAGGCGCAAACATTGCTAAAACCGAATAAGTTCGGTTTAAAGAATATTATTCTTTCAACCTGTTGTCCTCAATCTGCACAATTTTTCCATCTTTGATATGAAGAATGATATCCGCAAATCCTGCCAGATAATTATCATGCGTTACCATGACAAGTGTTTGATTTTTTTCCCTGACAACCTTCTTCATTAAGTCCATCACTTCTACGGAAGTATTGGAATCCAGATTACCTGTCGGCTCGTCCGCAAAGATGATTTCAGGCTCCACCACAAGCGCCCTTGCTACGCCGACCCTCTGCTGCTGACCGCCGGACATCTGATTCGGTCTGTGTTTTTTATGCTTTGTCAGACCGACTAAGTCTAACATATCCTCCGCTTTTTTATTGCGTATTTTTTTATCCATTCCCTGAAAAGTAAGGGGCAGCGCCACGTTTTCGATTGCATTCATCGTACCAAGCAGATTAAATGACTGGAAAATGAAACCGATGTGTTCCCGTCTGAAAGCAACAAGCTGATTCTCCGTCTTGGTTTCCATATGTTCCCCGGCTATAATGATTTCGCCTTTCGTCGGTTTCTCCAACCCTGCAAGCATGTTAAGAAGCGTTGATTTTCCGGAACCGGAAGTCCCGACGATAGAACAGAAATTTCCTCTCTCTATCGTAAAATCTACACCATTTAACGCGCGTACCCTTGTTTCCCCTACGCGGTAAATTTTATATAAATCTTTTACCTGAATTACGGGCTGTGCCATATTAATAACCATGCCTTTCTCTCCGGTGAAGAATACCGCATTTTAGGCATTCTTCAGTGTGAAGCTTTAGAAGTTCTAAGTCAGCTATGCTGACTTTACGAAATCAGCCTTTGCTGAGTGAGTAAGACTTGCTATGTAAGTCAGAACTTCTCTTCACACTATTTACTGATGCTATTATAAACCATATTGTTTCAAAACGATACTATTTTTATATTAAGATTTTATTAAATGTAGAAATTTAAAAAAAATTGAAAATACGCGGCTTTCACATTTCATTTGTTGCTAACGTGTCGCTAACCGCAATAATTTAAAAGCATTTATAGAGCATTATTTCGGACTTATATTTACGTTTCCGCATATTGCTTAATTATACCAGATACACCCATCTTTTCCAGCTTCTCCTGCTGATTTCTGGCATTATTAAGACTCTTATATGCCCCGACCTGCACAATATACAACATTCCCTCTGGAGCTGTTTCATCCTCATCCGGTTGTATAGGCGCAGCTTCTGTTTTTATGGCACGTTTAATCAGTTGTGCGATATGGTCCCCATAAGAGTCTTTAGCTGCTCTGGCCGCCTCCAGACTTGCATAACCGGAATAGCCCGGTACCGCCCATTTGCCCGACAAGCGTTCAAACGTAGGCGCACAGCCCTTAGAAACGTATTTGTATCTAGGGTCAACACATTCCTGCGCAAGCAACATGGTAGACGCATATGCCTTTAAATGCTGTATCTGCGCCCGGATGCCTGTCCTATCATCAAGGAAAGAAAGCCCTGGTACACCGCCTGTAGCTCCCAGTCCGGCGTAATTGTGCTGCTCTGGCTTCACATCTCCACCAAATTTGAAATACCCTGTTTCAATAAGGCTTTGACAGAATGCTCCGTCACCTCTTACACCCTCTTTTTCTCCCTCTTCCAGAAAGATTTCAGCTAAATGTAAGTAATTTGTTGCCTGGGGATTTACAGATAATAACAGCGCATTCAGTTGCTCGACAGTTGCAATACTGCTCCCCATGATAGGCATTTCTCCTGTAATAGTTCCGATTGTATCTACATAATCCCACAAAGCTTCAAAAATACCCTTTGCAATGCCTTGTGCGCCACCTGCAGCATTGTAAACATCTACATCCTGTTTATTGTCACAAAAGCATACTTCAATCAGCATGGATTTAGCCTTTGTCTTTCGGACTACATACAGTCCGCTTCCTGCTTTCACTCCGCGATTTGTAAATCCAAGTCCTGCCAGATTTGCACACACATCCAAAGCATCCTGATATTGTCTGCCCTCATAAGTATAAACTTCCACTCCATGCCCCTCATGACTTGCGCATGCGTTAAAATGAATGCTGATAAACCAGTCTAAATCCTGCCGGTTAGCCAATGCAACAGCAGCGGCAAGATATTCATTTTGAGAGTTCGCAGAGTCTATTGTGCAGTCAATCACACTTACGCCCGCCGACCGAAGCAGGTCCATAAGAGCCTGTCCTACAAGCCTTGTATGCCCACTTTCCTTAATAATGCCAACGGCGCCATATCCGGCGCCGCTTTTCGTATGACCACAATTAATCCCTACAACCATACTATACCTCCACTTCCGGAAGTCCCGCAATTGATGTCAACAAACTAAGTATTCCTGCAAGCACAGATGCCGAAGCAACAATAATCCAGTTTACATCTCCCATTACTGCAGCAGTGCCGATTGATGCAACCGCCGTCTGTGCTACGGTCTTAACAGCCCTCATTCCTGCCGCCTTTGCCCATCTGCTCCAATACGTTTCATTTTTCATAGTGTTTTCATCCTTTCTTATTTTTTATATTATCATCAGCACTGCTGTAACGACAGCGCCCACAACAGTTCCCACTATAGCTGTAATGATAGCCTGCTTAATCTGCTTATGTGTTTCAGCCGGTTCTTTTTCCAGCGCTCCCAAACGTTCCCCCTGTTTTTCCAACTCTTTCAGCATGTTCCCCATATTCACAGCCATTTCCTTGACTGATATAGTAAGGTTGTTAATCTGCCGGACATTATCTTCTAATAATGCAATGCGTCGGTTCTGCCGTTCATCTTCCGCATCAATCCGGCGGGCAAATTCTTCATGCTCTTTCCTTGTAATTGTATCCTCCATGCTTGCCACCTCTTATATTGAATAATAAGTCTTTGGGTTGGTTGATATGTACCATTCTTTATATTTTACAAGAATGCAATCAGCTTAGCCATTCACTCAATTTCTTTCCGTTTACTATACAGTTTCCTATATCATCACCGTCAATAACAACCCTTTTTATCACACCACCCTGATTAGTCGATACAAGCTGACTATAAATGTTATATCCTAAAGCTCCTATAATTTTTTCTGAATTTTTATATTCTATTAAAATGTCGCCTTTGGTACTGCGTTCAATCATTAATATCTTTTCAATAGAGTTTGCTAACGTTCCCCCTGTCACCGGCAACGCCCCCACATCCGCCGCCGTCGCCTTCTCGGATAAATCAGAATACTTTCCAGAAAATGCAACCTTGCTTAATGTGGATAGCTTATCTTTGATTAATTCGATTAACTTTCTTATGTCTTTCTCACTCGCTCTTTTCATGCTTCATCACCCTCCCCGCTTTCTTCGCCTTCATTATTGTTGAATACATCGTTCCATATAACTTCCACCCGTTCGCCTAACTCTTCCAAATCTTCCTTTTTGACATATTCATCCAAATTTTCCATTTGTATTTCTTTGCATTTATTATCTGTATACACCTTAGCTTCATATAATGCTTTTACCGCACTCATTGTTTTAATTGAAAGAACATCTTCGTTCCTACTTTCGGCACTGGACACTAATATGCTTCCGCCAGTCCCAAAAATATACAGCTTATTAAAAGCCTTAATAATAGATGTCATTGAAAAATCATATGTAATCTCTACCATATCATTGAGACTTTTATCTGCAAGATTTTCTCCCCGCTTAACAACAAGCATCTCATGATCATTAATAAACACCTCACATTTATCAAAATATACCGCATCCACAAACCCATATGCGATACCACTTGACTTCATTTCGGTGTCTCCACTTCCAATTACTTTTTGAACTTTGTACTGCATACTATTTGTATTGGCTGCATAATAGAGAGCGTCCTTGCATTCGAATATTGAATAGAGGTTTGTATCCTGATAATCATATTCGCCGTCTGTAACTATAGTAGTTTGTCCTATACCATCACTCTGTACATGATGTACTTCATTATAAGTTTCATATGTATTGCCACTTGATACAGTAGTGCTTTGGTAATATAGAATTTCTCCATTCACTTTTTTAGCACTCTTACATATAGTATTTGCTACTGCACTTTCAACCATATTTGATTGTAAATTAGAAATACCAGAATCAATCAAATTATTTACCGTTTTATCCATATCCGTTACTGCAGAATATACTGGCACTCTTGAGGCACCCAAAGAAATACCTGCGGTGTATAAAATAATAAAATTATTCCCGTTTGAGGAAACAGCAAAAAATTTCGCAGCTATACACATACCAACCGGATTAAAATATTCTGCCTGTTCTGCCTCTGTTTTGATATCATAATCAACAAAATCTTCCGTTACTACAATCAATCCATGTATAGATGTTTCCTTGCCCTTATGGCTTCCAACAATAACATACTTTCCCTTTCCATACGCAATATCCGCCAGTTCCAAGCAGTCCCCGTTCTCCAGCTCCAATGTCTTACATTCCCAATTTTCCCCGTCCTTTGTATATGCTATAGTGCCTGTTTCCGTAATACCCACAAGAATATTGTTAGCATAAATAACTTTTATCAGTGTTTCATTAATCCCCTGTATATTTGCAGAATCCCACCTGTAATCTTCAATGTCTGATATGATAACGCCTTTTTCCACGGTTGAAATGTTCGTTTTTCCTAACATGTTAATCCCTCCTCACTAATATACTGGCTGTTAATTCTTTATCAATATCCACAGAACTGGTTATACGTAGGTAACCGTCATATGAAGATACCAGGATTAAGGATTTTGCTGCATATTCGTATGAATATTCATCAAAATACACATCGCACAATGATTCGGAAGTAATCACTTCATTTTGGACTTCACAAACACCGTCAGTGAACTTTATCGGCACATCCCTAATTATAATTTCCCTGTCTAGTAAGCGCTGCGCAAGGTCATTATAATAAATCATTGTTTCTTCAATCGCATCTAATCTCTCCTTAATTTCCACCACATCAAAAGCATTCAATGTATCAAGGATTTCATTCTGTTGTCCCATGGTCTCTTCATACTGTCTTATCAACTCTGCAATCCGCTGATATTGGGCAATAATTGACAGGAATACATCATCGCTCGGTTCCGTAGTAATTTCCGCACCTGATATTGCACCCTCATCAATATAGACTTTCTCTACTGTGGACGTAAGCACCTTGGAACCATTAATACCAAATACTCCTATATACAGATTTCCCTCCCTTGCCATAGCTGCGGCCGGAATCATGCAGGTATCATCAGATTCAAGCACCACATACTGGACATTAGGCTTATCCTGATAGAATACGCCTGTTTTTACATATCCCTCCCACTCTTCGCTAAAAGAAAATACGCATTGGTCGGTATTCGTATCACCGCTTGCTATAATTTCCTGATTAAGAATACTTAAAAGCTGCTTCTCTATCTGTATTTGCAATGTTGCCATGGTTGGTTGCCTCCTTTATTTTTGAATACTACTAATTCTTCATCTGTTAACACTTTTACTTCTTCACTCATTTTTTAACCTCATCAAACACTGTATTGAATTTCAGCATCTAAACTAAGTTCATTTATAACTGATATATTTCCTGGGGCCGTTCCTGCCGTAGATGTATAACAATAAAAATGTGAAATCTTTTCAATTGTACCACCGGCTAATGTGTTTAACTCAGCCAATGTATACTCCTTATTACTTATACTAATTACATCTTTTAAAGTTGTCGTTGATACAGTTCCTGCACCAAGCGATATAGCTTTCACTGCCCCGTTTACACTTACGTATAATTGAAAATATACATAAACCGTATAAGCATTTGAAGTATTTTTCAACCCTTTGCACGTAAAATTATTTATAACAAATTTAATGAGTTTGTTTACATCAAAATCACCAACATTGAATGTAAACTTACTACTGTAAGTTTGACCTAATCCTCCACCGTATTTAAAATCAATTATTTGCTTCACTTCTTCTTCCTCCTGCGGCGGTGTTACTGGTTCATCCGGTTCACTAGGCGTAGTTCCACCACCGCCTCCTTCTGCAGATGTCATAAAAGGAGTAAATGTATCAGGTCCCCGTTCCGGGTCCGTATTAATCCCATATGCTCCATTTTGATAATCAAGATATAGCTGAACGCCATTTATAACTAAACTCTTTTCAACCCCGGTGATTTTTTCTTTACACCAGTCTCTAATTGCCCGTAAATTTGGAATGCTCATAATAGCTTCTCCTTTCACGCTCACACATCCAACACACTATCACTATTCAGAAATTCCATCGTTTCATCATATGGCAAAACACTTCCACCAGTCTAAATATCTTCATCAGAATCACCTCTCAAAAAATCCAATGTCTCATCATAAGTAAGCTGCGTACTGGTTCCAGAACCGCCACCGCTTCCTGATTCTCCTTTATTTCCCCTTGGAATCACAAAATCAAGAATAATCGCTGTATCAGTTCCGGAGTTTGTTACAGATGCTTCCGTTCCCGGCGCTCCTGTAGCTACAGTTCCTATGCTGATTGTGGGAGATATGCCATCTTCTCCATTTTCACCAGGCTCACCTTTTAAAGAGACAATCCACTCCGCTTCTGTACCAGCAAATCCATTAATTACAGCTATTTCATATGCTGATAAACCATCATTTCCATCTTTGCCACTTGGCAATTGTTCGATATGTCGAGTAACTATATCTTCAACATCTGTTTCTTTCGTATATTCCGAAAGTAATTCCTCCGCCTGTTCTTCCGATACATACTTTGCATCATTATTGAATGCACTGATATCTTTTGGAATATTGGCACTTGCAACTGTTTTTCTGCTATTTACATCATCAAAAGTTTTCTTAACCGCTCCAAGATGGTAAACAGAGTTTTGCGGTTCTGCAATAAAAAACTCTACTTTATTCAGTAGATACTTTTCGCAAAATCCATGCATTTTACTTTTTACCAGAACATATTCACAGACATTCAACGCTTCTATGGTTGTATCTGTCAAATTCAAGTCAATTGCATTTATCTCATAGGTTTCACTCAACATTGTGAATGTTCCATAGAGTTTTTCTTTTGCTTTTTTTAACAGATTTTCCGGTAAAGTTACATCGTCCCACGTTGATTCATTTGCAGGCGCATAGATAACCCCATATTCTTCCGCCTTATCTTCGTTAATGAGGTATGTTTTTCCGTCATTGACAGATGAAATATCAATCCTATTTCCCTCTATCTCCGCACCAACAGGTCTTATTGCCGTATATGTTTCCGTTGCATCCACAATCAGGGAAATATCCATCATGTTCTTTGCAAACTCGATGCTTTGAGAGGAAACAGTTTCGTAATCTGAAAGCCAGTCAATATAATCACCATCTTTTTCATACCGAATACGGATATGTCCACCCAAAGAAGATTGAAAACATCTACTTTTTAAGGCTTCCCATGTATTCAACACGCTTTCACTGCTTCGGACTATATAATCATTGGAATCCTTAACCGTGACAACGCCCACTTTAAACTGCTGCCAATCTTTCACCTGTGAATTATGATTTTCCACAAACATCCGAAACAACTCTTCCGGCGAACCAGAAAAAGAAAACGGCTCCATATAAGAATCATTGAAGAAAGCCAGTTTTCCCTCAACATCCACACTTTTTCCATTATAAAAATCTCTTTCATCCGCTGTGACCCGACCTTTAAAAATGGTAGAATCATTGCGAATGACAGTAACTACCGGATAAAGCTTTTTGATAGCATCATAATTCAAATTGGATTCATATATCTTAAAGGTCAGACTACCGGCAGCATTATCCTCCAAAGTCAATTTAGGATTTATTAACTTTAGCTGCGGATTCTTGGGATTATAAATCTGTTTATCGCCACTTTTTATTACAATCAAATCAGCCGCCCCTTTCGATATGCGATTCTGATATTCCCTTTGCCAGATATTGTCAGCCTATTAATTCCCTCATAAAGAGTAATTTCCGGAGATTTATACACCCCGCTTTTCATAGAATATCTTTGTTTTTCATAAACAATATTGATATTGCCCTCCACTGTTATTTCCGGCATTACAGGCATCCTTGAATTTACAAGAATGATTTCTTTCGTATTACCATTAACGTTATCTAAATGAATAGTCTCTCGCACATCCTGTTTATACGGCTTTACTTTGACCGAAAAACCAAGTTCATACCGATTTCCCATCCATTCATCCATATTGCAACAGACTCTGCCGTCAAAATATACTTCCGGTTCCCTGTCTAATACTATCTTCATTCTTTTTCCGTGAAGACTATTCTTCATTTCCTCTTTTTTGTCAAAATCAAACAATGTGAACTTAAAATCAATAAGTCCATCACTATAAGAAATTCCGCCTACAGTCTCCGTTAAGTCAATAGAGGAATCACCGCCCGGAACATCAACATAGTTCTCTTTGACAGCAGGCGGCGTAATTCTCGCATAATTCATTATTGCTCCATATTCTTTTGTGAACTTATCATCAAATCTGGCGCCATTCATTAATTACGTCTCCCCCTATTGTGTGAAATTCTTCCAAACTCTTCGTACATCGGCTCGCTTAGTTCTCCAACTAAAGCCCCTGTATTCATAACAATCTGTTTTTCTGTCAGTTCCGGAAGATATTTGTTTAATACCAATAATATGGCATTTAGAAGTCCATACAATTCCACATTGCTCCCGTCTACCGCCTCTCTGACGTACGCTTTCAGTGTTTCAATTGGTGCAATCGCTTCATCTCCTGCCTCACCGCCGACCATGACATTCCCGGAATCAGGGTTGATTCCAAACGCTGTCGGGTCAGTCATAACACCGCCTTTTGCATACCATTCAACGCCAAAAGAGGGGATAGATGGCGGATTAAGAGAAAAACTTCCATCAACACTGAAATGCGGCAATTTAATGTCCGGCAGCTTCCAGTCAAAATTAAAGAATCCTTTTACCGTTTCTACAATACGGGACAATCCTTCTTTTGCCTTTGTAAATATGCTCAGGACTTTGTTGGCAATTGCAGAAAATTTACTTTCTGCCGCCGCTCCCATCTCCGTAAATTTTGAAACCATAAAATCCTTTAGACTGCTGATTGCACTGCTGCCCTTTTCCTTTATTGTATTGAAGCCTTCCACGCCTTTTCTAGACAATTCAGATAGCTTCTCTACAGCCCTGTCTTTCATCTCTACGAATTTCTGTACTGCACTGGTCTTAAAAGATTCTATCTTTTCTACTGCATTTGTCTTGAACTGCTCCAGTTTATCACTGACCTTTTGCCGCATCTCTTCGGCTTCGGATATCATCTTTTCTTTCGTTTCAGTAAATTTAGATGTCCACTTTTCTTTTAAATCATTGAATTTTTCAGCCGCCTTTTCTTTCATATTCTGAAAGCCGGAAGAGATTTTCTCGCTCATCTCATGTACCTTGGCAGACGCATTCTCTTTCATTTCCTCTACTTTCGATACAACTTTTTCTTTCAGTTCTGAAACTTTCTCAGAAGCTTTCTCTTTGATTTCCTCAAACTTAGAAGATATCTTTTCTTTCAGTTCGTGAACCTTTTCTGATGCCTTTTCCTGTAATTCATGGAATTTTTCAACAGCATTTTCCTTTATCTCAACTACTTTAGAGGCTACAGCTTCTTTCATCTCTGAAAATTTTTCAGATACTTTGTCCTTTATTTCCGCTGCTTTTTCTGCAATGGCTTCCGTCATTTGATGGAATTTTTCAGAAACATTTTCTTTCAAATCATGAAAAAAGGTCTTAATCCCCTCGATTGCATTCCCTATAGTTTCTTTGATGACCGTCCATTTTTCTGCTGCCCACGCCTTAATCTCATCCCAATTTTTATAAAGTGCAACGCCTATAGCTATTACTGCTGCAATAGCAACTACAATAGGCAGAATAGTCGGAGCAATAGAAATAATAGCAGGAATTAAAGTACTGCCTATTTTACCTACCAGTGAAACGATTCCGGCAGCGACTTTGCCGCCAACCGACAAGACCGTTCCAATCGCTGGCGATAATTTGCTCACTATACTAATAACGCCCGATATTCCAGAAACAATTTTCCCAACTCCGTTGATTATTTTGCCACCAACTGTTAACACGGGTCCAGCCGCAGCAGCTATCCCGGCAATTGTTATTATCATTTTCTTGGTATTATCATCTAATCCTGAAATCCAGTCACATAACTTCTGAAGCCATTCCACACCCTGTCTTAAATATGGCATAATCAGAGTAATAAATTGAATTGCTAAAGACTCCAACTGTGATTTTAATATTGTAATTTGTCCTGATAAGTTGTTATTCATGGTATCAGCCATCTCTTTGGCTGCGCCATCCGCAGAACTAATTGACGTCACCAGTTTATTAAAATCTGCATCACTTGCATTCACAATTGCAAGTAGACCAGACATTGCCTCTTGACCGCCCAACATAGCAGCATACGAAGCTTTCTGTTCTTCAGTAAGTCCTGAAAAACCACTTCTCATATCTACTATGATTTCTTCAAGGCTTTTCATCTTTCCGGAACCATCCGTTACTGATATGCCAAGTGCATCCATTGCACTCTGTGAATCTTTAGTCGGACTTACCAGCCGGGTCATGATAGAACGAAGAGAAGTTCCTGCCTGACTGGCCTTAATACCTGAGTTCGCCATAAGCCCGATAGCCAATGCTGTATCTTCGGCAGAATAGCCCATTGAACCCGCTATTGGAGCAACATATTTAAAAGTTTCTCCCATCATAGAAACATTTGTATTTGCATTACTTGACGCAACTGCTAAAATATCTGCAAAATGTCCACTGTCAGCCGCCGACAATCCGAACGCAGTAAGCGCATCTGTTACAATGTCGGATGTAGTTCCCAAATCTTCCCCCGACGCTGCGGCAAGATTCATGATTCCCTCTAAGCCATTGAGCATATCTTCCGTTTTCCAACCCGCCATGGCCATATATTTCAATCCGTCTGCCGCTTCTGATGCAGAAAACTTCGTCGTTTTCCCCATCTCTTTGGCTTTATTTTCTAATGCAATGAAGTCTTCACCCGTTGCACCCGATATAGCTGCAACTTCCGACATTGCAGACTCAAAATCCGCAGTCGTTTTTATCGCTGTTGTTCCAAGACGGACAAGCGGATTGGTTACACCAAAGGTTAGTTTTGTTCCCACGCCGGATATTTTTTGTCCAGCAGTCTCAATTTTTCCGCCCAGTAATTCCATCTTGCTTTTAGTCGTTGATACTGCTTCATCTACACCGGACGCATCTATTGAAATTTTCCCAAGTAATTGAAAAAGTTCCATAATTTTCCCTTTTCTACATGCAAAAAGGACTGATAATACAAAATCAGCCCCTTGCATCTTCATTACAAATTCATACAGGCGATATCTTTTTTAAAATTCCTTTCGCCTGTTCTTTCACACTCTCAACCTGTCTATCCGTCATAGCGTAGCTGACAGGTTCTTTTTTTTGTTTCAACTCTCTCTTCCATTCATCAAATGTCTTGTCAGAGAAACTACGAATGTATATGCTCCATAGCCTGTTATCGTTTTCCCTCTCCGCTTCTTCACGGCTTCGTTTATTGTCCATTTCGACTATTTCTGCAACAAATTCCCCAAACCGTCCCTGTTCAATATACAGATTCATGAATTCAAAAGGACTTGCGTATCTGGAATACAGCAAGTCCATAAATCTGAATTCTCCTAGGAAAGCAATTTGAAGAGTACCTTGAAAAAAGAGGTATTTCTCGCCTTATTAAAAGTATCTGTAATCATAAGCGGAAGCGTACCAAACTCCATTTCTTTCATCTCATCTACTGGTATACCTGAAATGTCCGACCACAGGGAATAAATTTCATCTTCCGCAGCCGTCAGATTGCCGATTAAAATATCAGCCATATCAAAAGCCGTCAGGATGCCAATATCTTTTACGCTTTTTTCTCCTGATGCAACCTGTATGAATGCGCTCTTAAAGTCTTTTATTCCAATTTTCTTTAATATTTTCAGCATTGGAAACAGGTCTTTATCCTTTAAATCCCGTAATTCATAAGACCGCTCAATCATCTCTTCCTGTAATTCCATTATTCATTACCTCCGCTCTGCTGTATCAAAAATGATGCAATCTTTTCTTCCTTATTGGAACCTGTCAGCGTATAGTCGCGCTCCGCCGCCAATGTCTCAATCTGTGATATTGTCATACTCTCCAACTCTGACTGAGTATACTGCTTCTCACCCTTGCTTGCAGGCATCTCTTTTGCAGCTTCTTTCTTAGGCACAAAGATATAAATCGGCAGCGTATCATGTGAATCCTCAAACCCTGCATTACATTCAAAAGTTGCCTTAAACACCGCAGTTTCTTTGTTTTTAGCTTCCAATTCAAAGCCTGATGTACAAAGCGCATTTTCCATGATGACAATACATTCTGTACCATCTGACATTGTGCCGACATATGCAATATTATCCAGATAATCAGATGCCTCAATCAATGCTTTGGTAGTAAGCTGTGAGTATCCCTTAACCAGAGAGTCCTGCTCTTCCCCGACAATGGCCCGGATAAAAGATTCCTTTGTATGCTGCGCAAGATTAGTTTCAAGGCTTCCAGTTTCACCCTGTTTTAAAGTAAGACCTTTAACCTTTACAAGTGCGCCATCCACTTCAATTTGGTTGATTTCCGGAATAATAGAAAGCTTATTTCCGCCGGAAGTTGCTCCAAGCACGTTCTTTGCTGCATCATCCCAGCTACCAATGATATAATCACCAACAACAGGGGTTGTGTATGATGTATCTGTTGTAATAAATGAAACGCCGGGATTTTTTACTTTTTTAAGCTGAATTGTGTTTTCCGCTTCCTTTGTTCCATCTTCGACAATCTGAATTGCGCCCGTTGTGTCCTTATCCACTTTTTTCCAAACATATTTAAAATTTTTAAATACTACTCCCGCATTCAGAATAAAATCCTGCGGTGTTGTTTCTGTGATTCCTGATTTTCTCATCTCAATCCACGCTCCATTCTTTAATTGTTAAGTTAATTTGTATTTTCTTTAGTTCTGCATCCTCTATTGGCACAGGAAAGCTATTTGCATAGAAAATCGCCACTGCCAAACCTGACCCGGCAATAGCGATTTTTCCCTCTGCTTTCGGAAAGCATTTCTTTATTTTTTTCTTTGCTTCTTCTAACTTCATCCAGGAACTTCTTGAAAATCCTGTCAAAATAAATGTAGTTTCCTGTTCACCATTCTCATTTAATGACGGTGTTTCCTGATATTCACCTACAAAATATGTTTCAGGCGGTTTCTCTCCATCTGCAACATTCCGTTGCATAAAAGAATAATCCAAACCCAAAGAGTCCATAGCGTCAGATATAATGCCCAATGTTTCACTGCTCATGTTATTCTATCCTCGTTTTCAATATCTCTTCTGCCCGTCTGATAAGCACTGACTTGAGAGATGTAAAGGCTTTGTACAAGGCTCTCGATGGCGTTTTGCCCTTGGTAAAGTGTCTTATGCCCTTTCTATCAACATAGTACCATCCGCCTTTTCTGCCGTTTCCATTCAACGCATATTCACCAGTGCCAAATTCTTCCCATATAGCATTTTCAAGAGGATTTCCCACAACAGTTTCAAGCCTGCCCTCATCAACTACATATTGCCACTGCCCTTTTGTCTGTCCGGTGTCTACCCTTGTATTCCTTTTCACCTGTGCTTCCAGTTCGCCACCGGCTTCATAAAGATACGCTATTGCCGCTGCACTGATTGCCGCCTTAACCTGTGCGCTGTTATCTGTAAACTTAACTGATGACATATGATTATCCCCCTGTATAGCTCAGATAAATTTCAAGCTGCCTGTGCATTCCCATAGGGTCATCAATCAGTTTAATATCATACACTCTACCCTCTTCATCAACAATGCGGCTATTTTCCGCTTTAATACGCTTATCCAGTTCAACATAATCCGAAAGGAAAATATGAGTTGATTCCTGAATTTTGGAATTGTATGTGGTATAACTGCTGTCTCCGGAAGATAAATCCAACCATCCAGTGATTTCTTGCACACTTTCCCATACAGGAAGCTTTTCACCGATTTCATTCTTTGCCTTTCCGGTATTTATCTGAATCGTAACCGTTGTATTCCCGCCAATCATAATGTAGCTTAAAACCTCGCTTTCATATACGGTTTCAAAAATCCAAGTAAGGAAATCGGATACCCCATCACCTGATTGTTTGCGTCTTGGTCGTAATACGTTACCGAATGCCTTGACAGTGTTTCCGTCTTGATACCGACTTTTTGACGGTTATCTTTTTCCCAAATCATCAGGTCAATTACACCTTTCTGTACATCTGCCGGATAGATTATTTTTGTCACGGTATTTACCGGGAAATCAAATAAATCCTTATCTACTGCAATAGTTGTATCTGTAATTTCCGTAATTACATACAAACCATCATTCACTTTAGACTGTGAAATCTGAATGGTGTCACCCACCTTAAAATAAGGTGAGTGACCCAACAGCATTCCATCAGCAACAGGCGCTTCTATACGCATTGCGCGATTCTGGAAATTATTATTGGTGTACGACCTAACAAGACTTTCAATAGCTTCAAGCTTCATAGTCAGGGTATTGGCATCCATATTTTTAAATGCTTTCATCGAAAGCAACGTTTCGGATTTTACAATCATCAGAAATACCGCCTTTTCTTTTACTGCTCCACTACTTCATAGCCATCATGTTCTTTAAACCATGCTGCCATTCTTGCAGACTTGATAGTCGCCTGTCCATTAGCGAACTGAATACCACCTGCGCCAACGCCACAATATTCCGGATTTTTCGTTACCTTAACAACCCATGTTTTTTCTTTTGCAGCTGTCTGCTCTGTAACAGTTTCCTGCACTTCTGCCTGTTCTACCGTTTTATCTGTTTCTTTATTCTTAGGTGCCATATTTCTTATCCTCCTTCTTGCTACGCAATCTTAATATTCCTAAGCACACCTGCATGTTCCGTATTCTTCAATACAGTAGCCGCAATCATTTCAACCTCTGCATTCTTCACGACGCCCGGCTTGTTAAAATCCGGAAGATACTTGTCAATGACCGCACCGCCATTTAAGCTGATACCATGGAATCCATCGTTCACATCAAACTTAACCGCATAAATATCAGTCAATCCAGTAGTAGCATTTTCTGCACCGTTTACTTTTCTGCTGATTCCTTTTTTCACAACAGCATTTGCAGTTGCACTTGCAGCAGCCCCCTCACCGGAAACAGTATAATGATTATGCAAATCCATAAACTGAACGCCGTCAATACTTGTAATTTTTCTGCCAAATGCAATTTCAGATTCTGTCTTATAGCCAAGAATTCTGGCTACTGTCTGAATCTTTGCAATACTTTCCGTATTTAAAAGCAGTGCATCCGCATCTGTAGTTCTAATGAGCAGATTCAGAGCTTCATAAAATTCATCTGCATTAGCTTTTACTTTGCTGATATCAGACAAATCAATAACCTTATCAGCGCCGAACTCGGTAGAGGTTCCCGCAACCATCGAATCCAACCCCTCAAATTCCGGACTATTCGTTGCTGATGTAGCTGCTGCATCACCATTAATCAACGTATAGTGGAAAAGGGAAACAACCGCTTTGATATGTTCCTCAATCTGGTATGCCAGATTATCAAATTTCCCGGCTACCTTATTGAGTACCCTGTCAAGCTGCACTTCGCCGCCCATGATTGCAAGGTTCGCTTCAAATTCTTTCTTTGTCGCAGCAGATGCCGTATAAGAAGCGTTTAGTTTTCTAAACTGCGCTGTTGCAGGAAGCACTTTTCTCATATATTTGTACTTCATGGTAGAACCTCCACCCGATGCAGAAACACAGTCATCAAACTGTAATTTTGATAAAATAGCTGATTCTCTAAGGAAAATGTCTACAATCTGGTCAAAGACCTTATCGGACATACCTTTTTTTAACTCTTCCAGTGTCATAATTGCCATAATTCTTTTACCTTTTTAACCTTTCTTTATTTACTCTTTGTTTTCATTTTCATATTGCATTTCTAATGCTTCAGCAAGATTCTTCGGCTCATCCTGCCTGTCCTCATTGCCCGGAAGTCTATTGTCACCAAGTACACGCATATCTTCCGTATTTTTTGACTCAAACATTGTCGGAAACTGCGTTTTCAATGCGGCAAGCTTATCTTCCATACCCTTGACTTTGCCGGTTTCTTCCAGTGAAAGTTCTCCCTTTTCTTTCAGTTTGAAAGTCACATAATCCACATCTTTACAACCGGATTCCAACAGGGCAATTTTTACTGCTGAATCGAGTTTTTCCTGTGCAAGCTGTTTTTGCAGGGTGTCTACAGTAGTTTCATACTCCGTGATTTTCCCCTGTAAAGATTCATCTTCCTTGGTGCCATTTTTCAGCTGTTCAATCAGCTTGTTTGCTTCATCCAACTGATTTACAACACCATCATGGTCCGTTTTCAGCTTAGAATACCTTGTATCAAGATTTTCTTCGCTTGCTGTGAAAATCTTATTCTGCTTCATGCCATCCATAATCGTTTTGATTTGTTCCTCCGACAAACCCTGTGCCTTTAAAATCTGTTCTAATGTCATTCTTTTTCCCAACCTTTCATACAATTTTTACGTGTTATGTCACGAATTTACTTGGTAGATGTTTTACGTCATCCCTGACGAATGGGTATATAAAAAAGACAGTCGGTTTGACTGTCTTTTCGTAACTAGGCAATAACTTTATAAAATTATCGGTAATAATAATTCCGCTATAATATTATCAATATTATCCATTCTTCCAATGCTCAAAATCTTTTCTGTGTTTTTCCCCCATTCGCTGCCATTTTGATTCCCTTATGTATCTCCCGCAATCATCATACCGCGCCATCACGGCGGGTTTTTCTCTTGGCGGCACTTCTGAATTGCATAAGTCAGGGTTTTCATTTTTATAATGGCAATCCCTGCAAAGTTTCATATCATCCCATGTAAACTTAGACATTCTAATCATCAACCTTTACTTTTAAATAAACATCATATTTTTCATTATTCCATTTATCATGCCAGATGTCTATCTTTTCCACATAAAACTGCGTTCCACATTGCAACAAAAACTCCTTTTCATCAGGTGCGGCGGATTTATCACCAAGATACACTCCCTTTGCGCCTTTAGGAATATCAATGTACATCTGTATATCCCCACCAAAACCGCCATTTAAATCAGGTGATGTTGCTACAAAACCTGCATCACATATGATTTTCCCATCTACATTATACCCTTCTTTTTGCCATCCGTCACTACCAAATAAGTGATTCATTGCATTATAATCTGTACCACGTTTTACAGTAATTAATTCTTCTACAACATTCCTGTCAATCATATTTTTCAAAATTTGAGCATCTTGAATATACTGCGGATAGATGCCTTTGTTCCCTGTGCGCAAATAATCATTTATAGAAATATAACCTGTCCTACTCCATGAACTGACAGCGCCAAGCTCATTATCTGCTATATCTTGCGAGATTTTTGACAGGTCTGTATTTTGTGCAAGAAAACGTTCCTTTGCATTAGCAGGAATACCTAGCGTATCTGAAATTTCTTTATTCTGTGTCTTGATATTGATAATCTGGTTTTGTATAGCTTTTGCTTTTTCCTGCGCAAATTGCATTTCCTGAATATCTGAACCAAGCAATATTTCTTTTTCTATTGCTTTCTTCTCTACAAGCAACTTATCTATCTTTTGCTGATTGGCATATATCAATTCTTGTTTATCCGCATATGACAATGAAGAATATTTTGCTTTCTTTTTAAATTCTTCATAGCTCTTAGCTTCCACCCTGACAAGCTCCCTTTTATCCCCATCCCACTTATCATAGTATTCCTCTTCACTCAAATTCCATCTTTCACGCTGTAACAGGCTACACCTACAATGAATATCCTCGCTTACTATGCCAAATGCTCCCGGATACATGGCTTTCAACCCTGCCACTTCAAAGGTTTCGTCCACTTCCCTGACCTGTCCGTCCAGTTCAATGTGGTGCGGTCTGGTTCTTCCATCCAGAGTGGAATCCCACTGCTTTACTATGTCAGCGCCTTTGCTTTTGGCACGCTGCTGACAATGGTATGTAGATTCCTGTTGTATTCTATGTCCCTCTGTCCGGGCAATCCGCAGAGCATTATTATATGCCTTATTGAAAGGACTGTTCATGCCATTTGCAATATATACTGCCATCTGATTAATTCATCTCTTTTTACCCACACCTTTCATACAATTTTTACGTGTTATGTCACGAATTTACTTGGTAGATGTTTTACGTCATCCCTGACGAATGAGTATATAAAAAAGACAGCCGATTTGACTGTCTTCTCTAACTTAATTGTTATGCGTTATAACCGATGTAGCATTTTTGACAAAACACTTCCCGGTTCTGGTACAAATTCTTTATATTCTTCACCGTTCTCATCTTCATATTTTATCCCATTTGCACATTCAGTGTTCCCATCTCTCCACTTTACTTTCTCAGACGGAATCCCATCCGGAAAAGCATCACAACACTCTTTTGCATTTAAATTATTTTCACGATAATGCCTACACGTATCACAAATTGGCAATCTCACTATTACTTCCTCCACTTTCCATAGTATAATTCCACTAATACTTTTACTATCGGTTGTACCTCTTCGCCATTTCTTACCCTAACAAAAGCCTCCGATAGCGCCTCATTACCCGACTGCAATTCATCCGCATAAACCGAAATGCCTTTTAAGTAATCATATAACGATTCAATTTGCTGAAATTTTGCACGATATTCATTGTCGGAAGTACAATCTTGATATAGCATTACATGCGCCATTTCATGGGCTATGTAATCTTCAAGTGATTTTCCTGCAAATTTCCCTGATGCATACTTTTGGGGAATCTCTCTAATGATTCTATCAAAATCAGCATCTTTATTAACTATCATATCCATTATGCCATCATGATAACCTGTCACAAAAATATCATGCTTGCCTGCAGCTTCGACCAAAATAGAATTTAGCCGGATATCATATTCTGATTTCAGCTTTATCAAAGCATCTTCTAACTCATTCTTAACATCTTCGGTTAATCCCTTTATTTTATATACACCATCAGGGAACTGCATTTTCATCAAATAACTTTTGGTTTTATCTTTAAACTCATTATAAGTCTTTGCCTTTACCTTGACAAGTTCCCTTTTATCTCCATCCCACTTATCATAATATTCCTCTTCACTCAAATTCCATCTTGCACGCTGTAACAGACAGCATCTGCAATGAATATCCTCGCTTGCTATGCCAAATGCCCCTGGATACATTGCTTTCATTCCTGCCACTTCAAAAGCTTCGTCCACTTCCCTGACCTGTCCGTCCAGTTCAACATGGTGCGGTCTGGTTACTCCGTCAAGAGTGGAATCCCACTGCTTTACTATGTCAGCGCCTTTGCTTTTGGCACGCTGCTGACAATGGTATGTAGATTCCTGTTGTATTCTATGTCCCTCTGTCCGGGCAATCCGCAGAGCATTATTATATGCCTTATTGAAAGGACTGTTCATGCCATTTGCAATATATACTGCCATCTGGTTCCAAGTCTTTCCGTTGCTAATTCCCCTTGAAAGCTCTGTTCTAATAGAGTGCTTTAAGGTTGTAATATCTTCCCTCAACCTTTTATAATAACCCTCTGATAATTTAGAATCTAACTGCACTGCCCGAACAGCTTCTTCTTGATTGATAGGAAATATCAGTGGAATCCCCTGCCCTTGCAAATCGTATAGCGTACCCAAAAAGCCGTTTTCATAGCATCCTGCAAGATAATCAGCTATAGTAGTAAAAGAATTACTGTTTAACATATCCAATATATTATCAAGCTGTTCTCTTAATGCTTCCTGATACCGCTTCTGCCAAATGATATTTTTTAAATTCTCCATATCTGTTCGCATGGAAAATTCCCTGATTTTGGTTTCACAATCTTTTCTGGCCTGTGCATATATTACCTTTAATTGCCTGATAACATTTTCTTCATCAGCTAATGATGCTTTCTGAACTTCAAGCTGTCTTTTGTTCACTTGCATCACCACTTTCATCATCCGGAATAATGTTTTCCAATACCTGCCCGGCCTGTTTAGCAGCTTCCTCTTCATTATCCGGAAGTTTATCCTTTATATCTTCGTATTTGATATCAAGCTGTTCACAGATAAGTTTCACCAGTGTTTCATTATCAAGCTGTGCTGACAAATCTAAGAGTATATTGATTTCAATCTGTCTGCGCTGTGCCTCTACCAGCTCATTCTGTGTGTTTTCCTGCGCATTACTCATAATCTCATGCGAAAACTTGATATATACATCTTTCACCCGGTAATCAGTTCCATTATTCGCATTGATTTCCTGAATAACAACCTTGATTATCTTTCGCAGAAATTGTTTAAGTCTGATTTCCAACTTAGAACATTTCAAGTCTAAAAGAGAATACGCCGCTTTAATCGCTATATTCGTTGTGGCTGATGTATCTTTTAGCCCTGCAGTATTTAACCCCATCCCAAACCGATATATATTTTTCTCATCAATCTCTAACTTTTCTTTTCTGGCCTGATACGGAACATCTATGGTATAGGTTTCAATACCACCATTTTCATCAACACCTATTATCTTTTTGGTTTTCAAATTCTGCTGCAGTTCATCCAGATTATCCCCCTGAAATCCTTTTACTACATGAATAGGTGTGTCAAAGTCAATCAGATTATTGGAAAGGCTGCTTGCCATCATATCATAATCATCTATGAGTGGTTTGATTGGTTTCAGTGAAGATGTCTGCTTTTTATTATTGTCAAGCCGGAAAAAGGGAATGAAACCAAAAGTATCATAATATATTGTTTCATCTCCCTCTTTCTTATATAGCGTATGTGGTTTGGGATTAGTTTTCTCGGAAGTATCTTCCTGTATTTTTCCATTATCAGTTTGTACATAAAAATATGTTTTTTCTTCATCCCATACCTGAATATGCTTAATTTTCTGCTTATTCTTTGTATTCTTTTCAAAGTACCAGTAAATAACATAAGGTTTTCCATCAGATGAATCTTTTTCCGGCACCTCGATTACACCAAGGGAATCGGCGCACTGAAAAGAAATTTTATTATCTGAATTTTTATAAGCATACATATATTCAAAACCTTTTGTCATGCAGCCTGTAATAGTTTCAGATAACTCAGCCGTAAAATCTTCATTTTCATTGAAATAAGCATCCAGTTCCGTCTGCAATTCGGGTATATCGGACTTTATTATTCCATCGTCACCTGAAAATATATACTGAACCGCCTGGTCTGTTAATTCTGTGAAAAACGGATGTGGTATTTTAACATTAGCCCTTGTTTTATCCTCCACCAGTTTTCCGTCTGCATTATAATAAAAAAGACGGTAATCTTTTATATCATGCTCACCCTCATAATATTTCTGTCCTTTTTTCGCATGTCTTTTTTTATCAGATGCAGAATCATCATCTATAAACTTTTGTATTTCTTCAATTTCAAGCATCTTTTCACCGTCTTTCCTGTTCTGGCATTACACAAGCCATTTTTTGATTTTTCGCCAACCTTCAACGCCGTATCGCAAGGCTGCCATAGCATCATCCATTACCGGAACGGGTTCGTCTAAATATTCTCCGGTCTTTTCATCTTTTTTCCACTTCCACTGCTGCAGTTCCTTGATAGTATTTACACAGCGCGGATGCACATAAATCATTCTTTTTATTACTTTATTTTTTGAAACAACACCCTTTAACCAGTCTATTTGCGCGGCTTGATATTTCTTTTCGTTGGTATGTTCCTTTTCAACTGCCTTTGCCCTGAATCCCGCATTTTTCCACATCTTGATTCTGTCAGGTTCGGCGCTGTCACACCACATTATCCTATTTGCCGGAATTCCCTGCTTAATCGCAAGCGGTATAATTTCAGACGTTTCTTTTTCATGAACATATATTTCATCTAAAATATAGATGTCATCATCTTTTATCCCTAAGAGCAGAATTGCATTCGCGTGGTTAAATCCAAAATCCTGACCGATGGCTATATCATCGTAATCGTCCAGATTCAACGAAATATCTTCAATTTTCCAGTTATGCAGAATAAGACCGCCGATTTCACCCCATTCACCCAGTCCGTATATCTGATAACCATCAGGGTCAACTGTCTTTCTTCTTTCCATCCTTGCCCGATAAGCATCATCTATGAACCTGTTCATCAGATAAGTGCTATGATGAGTTAACACGTTCGGATCCGGAATATCAAAAAATACTTTCTTTATCCAGTGATTCTTATTTACCGGATTGAAAGTCATTTTAATTTGATAAAATAAACCGTCTGGAAGTTCCCCTCTCAAACGGTCATCTATGATTTCTATATCT
Organism: uncultured Bacteroides sp.; assembly: GCA_964554405.1. Lineage (GTDB taxonomy): Bacteria > Bacillota > Clostridia > Lachnospirales > Lachnospiraceae > UBA3282. Next base: position 31,994 of record CAZKOR010000006.1, read on the forward strand.
GCCTGTGTCAGTTCGGTTGCTTCTTCGCACCAAACATCCGTAAGCTTACCCTTTTGAAACGTAATAGATTTTAGCTTTTCACGCTGCTTATCGTCATTCATCCCCCGGAAGATAATCTGATTGCCATTCATACGGCAAGTCAGCTTCAAAGGCGACATATTAATCTGCCAATATCTGTTTGCCTTATCACCGAACATTCGATATATCGCTCCGGTCAACTCCGCAAACGTGCTATCTCTGTTTGTTATATCAGATTTACGAACGCAGACAAGGTTCCTGCCTTTATCCTGCATGAGCCGCAATATATAATTCTGCGCTGTATCAACTGATTTGCCGGAACCGGCACTGCCTTTCATGACAATATATCGTTTCCGGCTCCTGTCTACTTCACGGAAACAGGGATTCATTTGGACATTGATGTTCATACTCTTTTAATCTTTTTCTTCATCTCCATAATCAATATTGATGTTTAATTCCATGTCTGCATCCAGTTCAATTTTATCCTTAAACATTCCCAAGTGCTTCCCTAACAACTCTAAGGCTTTCATTTTAGATGCTATCTTAACTTCCCTCTCTACACTTACTCCGGTTTCTGAATCAGAGTGTTTGTATTTGATTGATTCGATACAGGAAAGGTCTTCTTCATTTGCATCTTCCTTAATTTTGCCTTGTGCATCAACAACATCTGTCATTTTTACAAAGGCAAGCTTTGCCAGTTCCCGAATAACTCTATCCTGATTTACACCTGTACGCTTTGAGCGCTCTGCTATTGCTTTGGCTATAGCGTTTTGAATGTTAGGTTTTGTTAGGTTTTCGCATCCTATCTCTTTTGCGCTTTCAACTGAATATCCCGCTCTAATAGCTGCCTGTGTTGCATTCAGGTCAATCAGATATTCTTCAACAAAACGCCGTTGTTTCTCTGTCACGCACTCACCTCTTCTTATTAACTAAAGGAGATGGCTGCCGGTCTGGATTTCACCCAACAGCACAATGGGAAAAATAAAAAGCACAAGATTTCTTCCGATGCTCTCGATACTATCATATTATCACTTTTCAATGGGCATTGTGGGCAACTTGACATAATTATAAAATTTCCTTGAAGCTGTCCGGCGGTCCATAGCCAACAAATCACCAATTTCGTACCATCCTAACCCATTAATTACTCTATAGCGGATAATATCGCATTCCGGAAAGGGTGCGCTTGCTATGTAGACATCCACCATTTCTCTGTCCCGCTGCATTTTCTCCTTATAGAACTCAATTTCCTTTTCAATTCTTTCTTTTTCTGCCACATACCACTCACTAAAATCTTTTCCCTCTCCACTGCCTTTGGGCATATCGGAAATGATATTTCTTTTATATGGATTAAAATTTTCATGGTTTGAATGTTCTATGTAAAGAGATTTTAATTTATTATTATCCATCTGCACGCTAAATAGTTCTTCTGATGTCAAAACAATTTCGCCCTCCAATCCATCAATACCTCTATTTCTTGTGTTGCACCATTTTAAATTGTAAGATATGTGTGTTTTACCCCTCGCTCTCCGGTTTCTCACACCGCTCAAACTCTATAACCCATACCCAAGGGTTAGCATCCCATCCGTGAATATTCCATTTTTTTAAAGGTAACGTTGTATTCCACAAACTCGAAAAGCTACTTATTGCGCTGTCATAAGAAGAAAATTGATACTCCCATGCATCAGACATTTTATTTCCTGTTCCACGCAATCCAAAATTACCATGCCACAAATAATTTTTATAACCCCATTCCTCTTTTCCTTTAGGAAAGACCCCTGTGTTCTTGGTCCAAGATGTGTATTCCGCATTAGGTAAATCATCATATAGTCTTATAATACCCTCTCTGATTGCCTGCTCCTCTGTAATATCATGCAACCGCTCTACCCTGACATCTGTAACCTTTAGCCAGATACGAGCTGCTTCCTTCGGCATGTGGATAGATGGATACCACCTGTTCCACTCTCCAGAAAGACATCCCGCTTTTAAATTAATCCCATCCGCTTTATAACAATAGACAAGTTTCCCATTACTATATGCTGTGTAGTGTGTTGACCATGTTTCCCGGACATACAGGATATCGCCTTTTTGATAGGGTAATTTAAAGAATTTCTCTCCATGTTCATCCGCAAACGTTCCCCGGCAGGAAATATATCCTTTTGGCGTAAACATTGTATATCCGAACATTGCATCATCCGGTATGTATCCTTTTATTGCTCTTCTGGTTGCTGTCTTTCTATCGTCCAGTATCGCCCGGACCATATCTGTATTGAATAAAATTGGTAATACTCTTTGCATCTCAATCACACTCTTTGATTTACTCATTCTCTTCTTCCTCCTTATGTTTTATTCGGTACAGGTTGCCATGCGACAATTTTCACTGAATCAATATCATTGCCAAGAATCCATCTACCACCATAATATTGAACAAAACAACGTCTTTGTCGGTATTCATCCCAGCCAATCACGCTATTTAGCGATTCTTCTGGCAATCGCTCACTGCATGGAATCCACTCGTCGATTTTGGGTTGCTTTTTGATTTCACTAATAACATCGCTTAAAAACATATTCGCCAATGAGTCAGAACCTTTTAACTGCTTAAACCGCTCAATCAATTTCTTCTCATCAATCATCTTCCCTATTCATCCTTTCCTATGTTCTGTAGTGCGGCTTCTGCTGCTTCTTGGGTGAGGAAAAAACCATGCCCTATTTGGCATTCATCAAACCAATCATCAACCCAGATAGCATATGTTTTCTCGTTTATGTTTGCATGGAGCTTTACAGAGAACGTATTATGTTCCTGCTTTATTCCGACAACTTTGCACTCATAAACTAATTCAATTCCTCTGTGCACTTTATATACCGTATCTCCCACCTTGCAAGGCAGTTTCAGCAAACGATTTTGTTCCTCTAAGGTTTTATATCTATTAAACTCTTCCATTGCATCAAGCGGCTTTCCGCAATCGTTTATACAATCTGTTATGCAGCCAGTCCAATCCATGCAATTTTCACATTCTTTAAATCTCAATCTCTCCATGCTTCCCTATCCTTTCATCCAGTTTTGTAGTCCTCAAATCTCTTTACGCTCTCAAATACCGCCCTCATGTTTACCCACCGCTGGATTCTACGGACTGTATCAGAAGGCTTGGTATGCTCTTTGCCATACACCATCACATAAGGCCAGTAACCTAACTCCCGCAATATGTAAATGCGTTCTAAGTCTTGTTCTATGGTAGTATCAAAGAATGACTTTTTCTTTGTCATCGTATCTATCCCAGGCAAAGTGAATATTCTTCGTCTTGATTTGCTTTATCATTTCGGCTTTTTCTTCCGTCATTAGGCGAATATCAACACCTTGCGAAAAGTCCACCCATGATTTACTATTAATAAGCTGTTTCAGAATATCTTTCCACTCCCTACACGCTATCGTATTCGGGTCAAGCAAGACAATGTTTTTCTGCCCTCTCCAAAACTCTGATAAATCAGCTACCTTATATGCTTTTCTGCCCTCTTTACACCCCACATGGCAAAATTTACATCCTCTCGGACATCCTCTGCTCATAAAGCCGTAGGCTGTATCTTCTGTTAGTTTTGGATATAAGGAATAATCTGGATATATGTGTTCAATCTCCGGCGGCAACTGCCCATCTTTCTCTGTATAACTCCTCTTACGCAAACCTTAACTGTCCATTTTCCTCTGCTATAGAATTTTCTATTCTCCAGACTGGCTGCCGTTCCCCGACTTTCAGATAACCGCAGTTAGCTTCTACTAATTTCTGTGCCATTATGGGAACAACACTATTCCCGATGCGGGCAACCTGCTTACTTACCGGATATTTATTACCGTTGTAATCACGGTCGATAATATAGTCTTCGGGAAATCCCTGCCCTAGTTTCAATTCTTCCGGATTTAACATCCGCAGGAAGATGTCAAGGATGACATATTCATTCCCAAGGACCGTTATTAAGGCAAACCTGTCCTTTGTAACTATTGTGTGCAACGGGTCCTTCAAGCTCTGCCCGGTACCGCATCCGTAATATTCCATGATGAACTGACTTACCCATGTGCATTTCTGCGCTGTTTCTTCATCAATTCCGGCTTCCTGTAATTCTTTCCAGTCTATAGTCAGGACAGATACTGCTCCAAAGTGTCCGGGTGATGTGGTGATTGTATGTATCGGTTCCCTCATATCCTGTCCGGTGCCACTCTTATAAAACTTCGTCAGATATGACATCACCAAGCCGTATCGGTTACTGGTATCTATAGTGTTGATTGGCTCTGTTACTTTCTGACCTCTAACTTCGTTTTTTACAGTTTCCGAATGATACTGAATCAGTAAAGGTGTCACTATTCCAAAACCATGTTTCTGTGTAATGGTCGGCATTGGCTCATGGATGCTCTGCCCGCGGAAGTTATCACCGCCATGATTCACCTGTACAATAAACGGCTCCGGACAGTTAAATACAAACTTCTCCAATCCCCGCGCTATCCGGTTCATTGTATTTTCAGCAAGCGGTTTCTTACGTCCAAATATTGACTGTCCTAAATCCCATAAATCCAGATATTTGTAAATTGGCTCCCACGGTTTTAAACCGCCTGCTCCGCCTTTGTTGTGTGTCGGCTCCGGCCAGACAATATCCCGACCGCCCCTGCGGAATACTGCATACCACCGCTTTCTCGTTGTAGGTGCGCCGTAATCCGCTGCCACCAGTTCACGGCTGTCAAATATGAATCCAAGAGACTTCATTGCTGTGATAAACTTCTTATAATCTTCGCCCTTTTGTTCCGGTATCGGATGTCCAGATACGTCTAACGGTCCCCACTGCTGAATCTCTTCCACATTTTCCATGATGATTACATCCGGCAGAATAGCTTTTGCATGTTTATATACTGCCCACGGTAAAATACGCAGCCCTTGCTCCCGCGGCTTTCCGCCTTTTGCCTTGCTATGGCTTGTACAATCCGGACTTGCCCACATAAGCGCAACATGCCGCCCTTTTACGTACTTCTGCAAGTCAACCTTAAAAATATCCTCTGTCAGATGCAACGTATCAGGATGATTAGTCTTGTGCATCAGGATAGCGTCCGGGTCGTGATTAATTGCTATATTCACCTGTCTCCCTAGAGCCATCTCTATTCCTACACTTGCCCCGCCTCCGCCGGCGAAGCAGTCAATTATCAATCCATTCTTCATGACATCACCTCCGGCAAATCAAACAGACTCATCTGTACAGGCGGTATATCTTCCCACTCTACGCCAATATAATCAAGCACTCTTCCCCATCCGTATTTTTCTCCTGTATCCGGATCAGTACAGCATCGGTACATGTAAAACTCCCATTCTTTCGGATTCCGCTCCCGGAGTTTATCAAACCTATGTGGTCTTGGCTCCATGTGAATACCAAATCCACACATACTGCACCCGGTCCGCTTTGCCCCGGTTGTTTCCAGATTACCCTTACCGTCTGCAATAATTTCTCCATATATTTCAGGAATAACGCTGTTAAGTGGCGCATATGGAATTACATTTCCTATACTGTCTTTGCTATAAGGCTGGCTGTAATACAGCTGCTCAAATATTTCAATGTGTTCGTGATACCAATCATTCATCTCTAAGGCAAGCCGTAAGATATCATTTCGCATATACGGTGCGAAAGGCGCTGATCTCATAACCGTTTTTCCGTAATAGTTACATCCATGATCCGTAAGCGCTTCTTCCCTCTGGCCGCCTTCCGATGCCATCATTCCAAGGAAAGGAAAACTTTCATGTTCCTTTGCCCAGTCATCGCATGGTTTTTCTTTCAAGCAATAACAGCACTCATTTGATACTTTGAAATTGGGTACCTGGTAATTGACTCCTTCATTTTCGTTTTCATATCCTCCGAATAATTTCAACCACTTCTGAGGTAATTTCATACGGCTGTTCTTTGCGAAGTGTCCAAGTTCCCCACACTCTCCTGTAATGATTGCGTGTCTGACAGTCTTATTTTTATCACTTGGATTTTGCAACAGTGCAATCTTCCCTGCTATTCGTTTGCTGACCACTGGAAATCCAACTTCATTAAGCACCTGCACCTTTGTTTTATAAGACTGTAATATTGTCACACCTAATGCCTTATGTACTTTCTGGATGCTCTTATCTTCTAACCCAGATACGGATATTGCTGGTATGTTGATTCCTATGGATTTTAGAAAAATATGCAAAGTAATACTGTCCAATCCACCCACAGATACATGAGCATTTTTTCCTCGCATATCCATCTGGTCAATAAATTCCTTTGCACGCAGCTCTGAGCGCCGCTTCTTTACATCATAAGGAAGGGTCTGCATTGCGGTCATCCTTGCCCGCGCTTCGCTTTTCTGCTTTTTCCATTCCATAAAGCCTTCATCCGGTATTTGAATATCTTCTGTTTCTTCTCCATTCAAAAAATCTAATATTTCTTGCATTTCTTCTCAAAGAAGCCTGTGTACACGTTGCCCCGGCCGGAGGCTGGCTCCTTTCTTTTATTTTTTATCTTTCAACTTTTCATTAAATATGTGATAAAAATATCTCCTATACCCATAAAAATCTGTCCTGCCACAAGGTATTCTGCCTAATTTTTCCGCATACTCCACGCCCTCATAGGACTTGTTTTTCATCACAGACAGCAAAATATACTCTGCAATATCTTTGTTGGCTGTATTAGCTGCTGTATGCGCTATCTCACCAAAGTCACCGGATTGGATAGCTGCTGTTAGTTCTTTGCGCCGTTCCTTATCAATTCCGTAAAAATCCCATGGATAGCGTGGGGCTTTGTGAGTATCAATCAGTCTCACACTTTACCCTCCTGTCAACTCCTTTTCCAACTGCTCAAAGTCATAGCTGTTCTGCTTGAAATCATTAAATCCGTTCTTTGATTTCTTCTGCGTGGGTTTCTTATACATACCCGGAATATATTGCATAAACACAAACTCTTTTAAGAAATTCTCTGCGTTTTTGATATACCTTTCCGGGGTTTCCAATATCCTGCAAGCCTCCGCATAGTTCTTAGCGGATTGAACAAAGGTTTCTTCTGTGTGTACTCCGTCCATAACCAAATCACAATATGCAGTCTCGGTCAGATACCGATTACACTCTTTTGGATAGGCAGAAATAAATTCTTCAATCAGTCGCAGCGACTCTCTCTGTTTTACTTTACTTTTATATACTTTACTTTCCTTTTGTGTTAGTGAATCGTTATTTACTTCGAGTGATTGATTATTTTCTCCTAATGAATCGCTATTTACTTCGGGTGATTGATTATTTTTTTGTACAAAAACCACACCTTGATAATCTTCGCTTTTTGAAGTATCAAGTAACCAATACTCTTTATAAATCTCTGTACCTTTTCGGTTCTTACTCTTAAGGACTACGAGATAGCTTTTTTGGATACCCCTACTGGTAAGCACTCCCCACCTGTCAAACAGCCTCTTATCAAAAAGACCAATCTGCAAGCAGTAGTCCACAGTTTCCTTAACTGTACCGGCACCAATGCCCCCGCCCATCTTCCTTGCGGTCGATGCACATAAGTCATAGCACCATTCGTAGTAGTATCCCTCGCTGCCAAATGCCATCTGACACAGGTAAAAATAGATTCCAAAACCTGCCCACCCTTGAGCGTCTAACAGTTTATCAATCTTAATATCATTAGAGAAAATATCAACAGACCACCCAGCGTAATCAATTCGCTTCTTGGGCTTTCCTGCCATTATCCAAAACCTCCGAATACATTTTCATAAAATCTTCCAGTCGCATCGTGACAAGCCATTCTTTGTGATTCTTCCTATGGAATACTGTAGGAGTTTCATTTGTTCTCGCATCATTCACAGACTGAGCCATAGCGTTATGCAAATTCAGCTTTTCCACACGCTTGCACTCTATATGTATTCCCGGAAGTCCTACCACATCAGCATCACCATTTGCTCCGCTGTACTGCTGACCTCTGCGGCAATCGTAGCCATATTCGCGGAGTTTTGCGGCAAGCTCGCGTTCTCCGGAGGCTCCTTTGTTTCTACTGTTCAACTTTCCTCCTTTCCGGCGGCAATTCACCCTGCCGCCATGGGTCCGTAATGTCATGAACAAATACTATATTGATAGTTACCTAATTATTCAAATATTCCTCCAAACAAGCTCCATAATCTACGCTCTCACGCTCTTTCTGCCACTCTTCCCAGAACTGTATGGTCTTACTCTGCGGACGTTCCTTTGCAAGTTCCACATGGATTTTAAGCGGTATCGGACAGGCATCTCCAATCACAAGGCAGTCACCGGGAGAAAACATGGTAGTTGCTTCAATTACATCAGAACTTCCGGCAGGCATCATACCTTTTATCATGGTCTTGTCGTTCTCATTATTGAGCTTCATCACAATGTAGTTTGCACACTGCGCCATGATAGTCTTGTTAAGCTCTGACGGACGCTGAGAAGCCACAAACAAAGTTATACCGAACTTCCTACCCTCTTTAGCAATATTCTCAAATATCTCCACCATGCGCCGCTGCGCCGCCGACAACTGGAAATCTACCGGAATGTATACATGGGCTTCATCACAAACCAATGTGATAGGTCTTGCGTCTTTCTGCATGATTTGGATATTGTAAATCAGCTTCGTTATTGCCCCGATAATCAGCACTGCTATGTCATGCGGTATGCCGGATAGGTCAATGTTCTTTACAGGCTTGTCTCCGCCCATTATGCGGTTGAGAAAATTTGTAAGATAATTTTTACTAGGAATACAATATCCTTTTTCGGGAAACAGAAAACTGTATCGCTTATCTGAATACAAAGTTTCCATTGCATTAACAACGCCTACCAGTTTACCGTTTAAATCTCCCTTTATATATTTAGGCTCTCCGGCTTTAGCGCCGCTCTTGTAAGTTTCTCCTGTGTCTATGTATTCGTCATTCAATTCTTTGACAAAATCCATCATCTTTTCAAAATTAAATCTAACCGGTTTTCCCTCGTTTCCGTCTGGGCATTGCTCGTTATAAGCCTTTCTAAGTGCCGACATAGCCACGGTGCTTTCTTCCCTTATTTTCAACACATTTGTCACCATATTCGCAAACCCAAGCATCCATATCGGAAACGGAAATTCGCCCATTTTGATACTGTCCACATAGGAAAGATTGCTGTACTCTCCGTGAATATCAAATATGACGATATTGCAGTTCGTGTTGCTTGCGGTTTCCTCAATAATCTTTGTGACCGTCTCGGACTTTCCACAGCCGGTATTGCCGACAATGCAGGAATGGCGCTGATAGAATTTGTTGCCGTCAATCCTTGCTATTACGTCATATCCGACATATTTACCAATCCTAAATTCCGGAATATCACCTATCGGACTTCCTAACATCATGGAAAAATCGTAATTACTGATTTTGGATATCTTCGCATCTGTACTCGGATAGCGGTCAAGCTCTTTTCTAAAATTTCCTTTATCCGCACTCCCCAGAATCGAACACTCAATCACCTTCAAAGACGGCTGTTGCAGTTCATCCATGATCGCGTTCTCGTCCATCTGCGTTTCCACATCGTTATCCGTGATAGCTGTTATCATGGTCACAAGCTCCACTTCACCGTCTGATACGGATATCAGGTCATTCAGACGGGCGTTTTTAAACTCTGCATCGTCTGTACGGATCTGTATTTTGTCGGGTAATATTTTTACTAATTTCACTCTGTTACCTCCGCTCTTTTATTCCATGTGTCCGCCGCCTCTTGCGCAGTTTTTGACCACACGGGTATTCCTGCAAGCATAGGACATTTTTCATTCAGATTATTGCAAACCACATGAAACAATTTCTTTCCTGTTATATCCTGCTTTATTTCTGAGTTTTTACTTCCGCAGAACGGGCAAGGTTTTAATTTTATCTTTGCCATTTTCTATCCCTCCAACAATTCACTATAATTCCTTATCCTTGCCTTTTTCACACTCTTGCAGTAGTCACACACACCGCAGTAATGCGGTTCTTCCAGTCCTGCCTTGACAGCTATAAACCGAGGCATATTCCCTTCAATTTCCCGAAACGCCATGTCAAGTGTCGGCTGGTCAATTTGGAAGATGTCAAAGTTTGTGACTGCCTCTTTTGTGGCGGCAGCTAGGTAAAAAGGCAACCGCCCATATCCGCACGCCTCAACTCCTGCCTGATACACAGCCCCTTGCAAGTCATACCGCCAAAATGCAAGGCTTTTGAAATTCTGCACCACCTTTAAATCGGTGATGCAGATACCCTCAACAAAGCTGTCAATTTTCATTTTCCATGGTGCACCGAACATTTCAAAGGTAAGGATTTTCTGTTTTTCTCCAGACATATACTGCATGAACCTATAGTCAGAGCATATTCGCCTAGTAATTGCATCTGCTTTAATAAATGGAGCACGCTTCCTTCCGTCGTTTCGGTAAATCACGTCTATATTTTTATTTACAAAAGCATTTTGTGTTCCTTCAAAATAACTATCTATGTAACTACCGATAAACATTGCTACAGTTATAGGCTGCTCGTATTCTCTTCGTAGTTTCGCCATTGCCATTGCCTCGCATTTACAGAAGTCCTTGTACTGGCTTACGCTGAAAAAAGCTTTATTACTTTCTTGCGAGTAGTAATTATCATCATTTAATTTCATTCGCACCACCCTCAAGATTTAACTCCTGCTGTCCGTCGGCCTGCTTTTTCTCTTTTCCTGCAAAAGCGTCCTCGGCTCTGTCTGATACGGTAGCATCAACATAGGTATCTGCATCATCTGGCTCATTGTCAACATACTGCTTTGATTCATCATGTATGACTGCCATATCAGCGTCAAACGCTTTCTGCATCTCAATGCTCATAACGCCCCATTTACTAATAAGCTGCCGAAGCATGGTCTTGTATGCCATACCGTCAAAATTCTGATACCAAAAAGAAGAATATAGCCAAGCATCTTTATCAGAATAATTTCCGGCTTCAAAGTCAGCAAAAGAGACTTTCTTTTTTTTCTCTCCTTTGACAGTTATTTCTTTTGCATCTTTAGAAAATGCCTGACTGTATTTATCGGCATGATAAAGCATCTGTTTCTTACTCCAATACATAGCCTTATAAAAACCGTTCGCAAGCTCAAACATTGCATAATACCCTATAGTGGGCGCTTCTTCTCTTTCATCCCACCTGTCAACCATGAGTTCAACCTTGATTTCCTCGTTAAGAGGGTCAAAATATTTAAGTTCCCCTTCTTTAATAGCAAGTACATTGATGCGTCTGTACTGTCCGCTGCGTATCGCAAGCTGAATATACCCCTTGTATCCCATTTGAAATTGTGCTTCTGTTGTTTCGGGCGATATGATTTCTCCATTTTTCCCATACTTAGCCTTTTTAGTGTACGGTACCATGTAATACTGCCCTAATTGCGGAGACGGAGAAAGATTCAATGATTCCCCAAGAAGTGCCGCCAACAAGATAGACTTGTTTGTACACTCCTGTAACGCCGGATTAACAGTCACGGCCGATATAACAGAGGACATAAACCTCATACTATTCTTTCCAACTGCCTGATTAACCTGACTTTTTACTGCATCCATATTCAAAAATTCTGTGATTCCTAGCTTTACTTTTTCCTGCGTCTGCCTGCTCGTAACCATATCTGCGGTTACGCTTCTGCCTGTCGTCATTTCAAATCCTTCCATTTCCTAATCCTCCTGCTTTTCGTAATTGATAAAACTCGTTCCCTTGCCGTCCACAACCTTCCCTTTCTTAATACTGACGGTATATCCAGCTTTTAACAAAAGCCTACCAATATCTAACTGTTCGTCTTTGGTAATCGCGGACGCAACAATTTTAATCTGTCCCACATCATTCCTCCCTTATCCAATTCCCAGAATAAAACCACTCCACCATCTCCTGTTTCAGTTCCTCGTCCTGAGAAATCCTTTCCAAAGCGTAATCATACGCATCTTCCTCCGGGACAAAGATTCTGGTCCCTACTTCCTCATATCCCGGTCCGTTTAATTTTTCTTTAACTTCATGCTGCTTTTCAAGATTTACCCACAAAGAATCAATAACCATACGGTTTTCAATCTGTTCCATCCGGTACACCTCGGTTCTTGAATTCCCTCAACCCATCTATTATCGCAGGAAGATTAAATCTAAAATCATCAAAAATCACACTCTCAAAAGTGATGTCAGGAGCCTTTTCCGGATTCCACCCATCCGAAAACACAGAAATACGTATTTTACCAACATGCCCCATAAAATCAATAAAAGCTATCGGGTGATTAGGGGTTCGTTCCTCGCTGCTTCCCTGTAATCCGTTAATATCCAAAACTAAATCCAGTACCTCGTGAAGCTGCTTTCTTATGTTTTTCTCTCTTTCCTTTTTAAGCCTTTTATTCATATCACCAACTCCAATCCCAACTGTTCTGACGGGCTATTTAACATTCTTGCCACAGTATCAGCTCTCATTTGCCTTTGTCTTTCTTCTTCGATACATTCCAGACACACACCGCCAATTAACTCTCCATTGTCGCAGTTTCCCTCGCAAATCTTGCATTTCACCATTGCTTTTTCCCTTTCTCTGCGTTATAATGCAGTTACAAAACGTTTTCTTGATTGAGTCTGTTGCGACAGACTCTTTCTTTTTGCTCATTTCTATCCTGCAGCTTATGTATAGCAAGCAAATCGATACCAAACACATTACCCCGGGTATTATCATGTTTTCGCTATCCATAGCTGCAGCAGATATAAGAAATAATACAAAAATGACTTTACCACTGATTTTTTTCATCATTACTTTCCACGTAGTTCTGCTGTTTCCTTTCCGATATGTTTATTTAACATATCTCTGTAAATGTGATACTGTTTTCTGCCGGCGCTTACACTGGTTACGTAACCAATCGGCTCCGGAAAAAGATTTCTTTTCATATGCTCACGCACGCCCTGCTGTGACATTCCAAGGATTTGCGCTGCTTCTTTTATTGGTACTCTTTCGCTTATCTTCATCACCCCCCCCTCACTCTCTCAATTTCCATAAAAGGCTTATCAAATACGCATTAAATGTCAGCCCTTTCTCTTTTGCTTTGGCTTTCAGTGCCTTATGCAGTTCATCCGGAATCCGTATTGTAGTAACCATCTAACCGCCCCTTTCATTTTGATATGAAAATCATATCTCAAAGTCAGAGGATTCCCGACCGCTACAGCGGGAGGATTGTCAAGAGGTTATTCCAAAAAATATTCAATTGGCTTATTCAAATAATCAGCAACCTTTTTCAGCGTATTAATTCTCGGAAAAGACTTATCCCATTTGCGAACCGTTGCATTGCCAATATCGCAATCCTTTTCTAACTTTGCAATGCTTATTCCACGTTCTTTACACACGGATTCTACTTTTTTATATAACAACTCATCACCTCCACTTTTAGAAAATAATCTAATTTTTATGTTGACATTTTTTAGAGAATAATCTAAAATGAGAGTACCACCAATCATTGAGACTAACCTCTATAAATGTCTTTTCGAATTTAGACTTATTTCTAAATTCTGATTTCATTATAAGGAGTTATCTCTCATTTGTCAAGCATAAATTTAGACTTTTTTCTAAAGCAATGGGAGGTAAATATGAATAGCGTAGAATTAGTAAAAAAAATATGCAAAGAACGCAAGATACCTATATCAAGACTGGAAAAAGACTGTGGTTTTTCAAATGGGTATATAAGGAAATTGCAAGAGGGCAAATTCCCTTCCGATAGATTACTTATCATAGCAGAATACCTCAACCTCTCTGCTTCTTACTTGATGACAGGCAAGGAAAAAGAAGAATCCACAGGATATTATTTAAACGAAGAAACTGCAAAACTCGCCCAAGAAATGTATGAGGATGAAGATATGCGCTCCCTGTTCGATATGAAGCGCAATATGCCGCCGGAACGTTTCAAGGCGCACATGGAATTTATGAAGAATCTATATAATCAGGAAAAAGGCTCTGATTCATAGTCCATTTTATAGGACGTAACTTTCAATATAGTGTAAAAGGGTGATTGACTATGGAAGATATTAACGTACAACTGTTAGATATGGATACAAAAATCCCGGAACATCTAATAAAAAATGATGATGATACATATACAGTATTTTTAAATGCACGGCTTTCACAAGAAAGTCGGGTCAAATCGTATTATCATGCTTTGAGACATATCGCTAACGATGATTTTGAAAAGGAGAATGTACAAACAATAGAACGAAAAGCACACGACATATAAATCCCTACAAATGCAAAGTTTGCATGAAAACTGACATTTTTTGCTTGCCTATGCAAACCCTAAAAAGGAACATGCTATAATTTCTTGTATTCTAAGAGAAAATCTAGGGAAAAGAGGAAATTAAGCATGAGTGATTTATTTCTTTTAATTGCAATTATTTGTTTTTTGTGTATTCCAGTCTTTATAGTATGGGCTGTTATAAATATTATCCGGAAACGGCCAGCAAAAAAATATTTCAAATTATCAGGATTATCTGCATTATTATTAGTCATTAGTTTTATTATATATGGATTTACATCGGATAGTGAATCTACTACAACGAACAATACTGCAAAATCAACTATTCAAAGCAATACAAATAAACCTGTTAATCAGGAATCACCTATAAGCCCCCCTGATTCTCTACAAAATCAAAAACAGGAGGAAAATGAAACAGGCACTGAGCAAATGCAAACTGAAAAACCGGTGGTTATCAAATCCGGTTCGTATGACATTGCAGGAGAAACTTTTCAATTTTCGGATTCTGTCATAAATGACATTACTGGAAAATGGCGTCTATCGCTTATAGCTTCATCTAAAGACACAACTGAATACGCTATTGATTACTATAATACCCTTTTTAACTCAAATGATGAAATTCATGCTATTGTAAACTTTTCAAAAAACACCACAACAAAAATATCCGTTTTATATGATGGAATGTTGGACGTAACTGTTTACGAATATGTTGATAAAGAGGAACATGACGCAAACATATTATTTAGCGGCATGTTATTAAAGGAATATTTTATAAACATTGAGACAGGCGATATTGAGGAAATATCAACAACCTCGGAAGAACCTTTCATTTCTGAAATTGAGACAACTATTATTGAAGAACAGCCTAAAACAGAAGAAAATAATGATGTAACAGAAATATCAACACAAAATAATTTCACTAACAGCAATAATAATTTCAATACATATAATAATGTGTCACAGCAGCAGACCTCCGATAGTTATGTACTCAATTCGGGCACATATAAATTTCACTATCCATCCTGTGATTCTGTCGCTCAAATTGCACCACAAAATTATTCCACTTCAAACAGTTCCAGAAGTGAAATAATGGCACAGGGTTATAAACCTTGTGGAAGATGCAACCCATAGTTTTTATAAATGCGACTATATCATACAAAACAGGAGCTTGAAATTATATGAAAAACACCCTCACTCAACTTTCGGGAATCATATCTATCATTTTAGGCATTGTTGGCATTGCCACCGGAATATACATTATAGGCGGTATCCTCGGCGCTATTGGTCTTATATTTGGACTAATAAGCTATGCAGATACTGATAATAAAGTATTAGCTTATATCGGCATCATTCTGTCCTGTGCTGCAGTAGCATGGACTTGTATCTTTTGCTATATAGCGTCAATTTAATATCAAAATGTACCATGACAACATAATATGTTTACACGGGCAGCCGATAGGGTGTGAATACCTCCGTTCCAAGACTTGAACGGAAAGGAGGCGTTTTCTATGAGTAAATAAGAAGAATTTATGATATTG
>CAZKOR010000007.1:0-28258 GCA_964554405.1 uncultured Bacteroides sp.
CCTCTTTCGTCTGTTTCTTTACTTCTATCTGTAAATTTTTCCGAAGAGCATCAAGTTCTGCAAGTGTTTTCATCAGCAACTGATAATCCGGTGTCTCCATAGAAAACAAAATGATCAGAACCGCCAGAGAAGGTGTAAACACACTCAGTAAAACATCCGGAAACCAAAGCATCTGCAAAACCGGCCCCAGCAAACACATCAAGATATATACGCCAATGGATATTTTCTGCTTTGTTTTGAAAAAACGCTGGTTTTTAAGTAACACTATCACCGAAAAAAACACATAATAAAACGGTACAATATAAACGAACAAATAAAGGCTTCCGTGAATGTATTCCCCTGCCTCATTAAAACTGAATAAAAAGCCTGTAAACATATTCAAAACAAGAATGCCTAACAGGAATACATAAATTATTTTATTTATATGTATGCTTTTTATTCTACTCACACTTTGATTGACATAGCTTTCCACATACCGGAGGAAACTATATCCAAGGCTAAACTCCAATGCAAAGTAAACGGTATTTACAAGGATATTTATCTTAGGCGGAATCAGACTCCCATAACTTATGGTAATGGCTGTTACAACATCCATAATCTCCGCCGCCAGAATACATTCGACAACTAATTTAAATTTTTTATTGACCTCCGATTGATTGGAATAATATATACTTAATGCAGCATAGACTACCAGAACATATATCGCTCCAACTATTTCAAAATCAATATTATAAATCAGGTTCATAATAATTCTCCTTGCTACATCAACCTTCTGTTTCTGGCTTCTGTTATTGCGGCAATTTTATTGTTTACACCTAACTTTTTATAAGTTTCACGATTATAATATTTTACTCCCGCTTTCGACAGACCAAGCTGCTCCGCAATCTTATCTACTGATAACCCTTCTGCCTGCAGCCGCAGGATTTTCAACGCCTTATCTGTCAGAAAGACATTTCCTTCCTGCTTTTCTTTCAAGTAAGCCGGATAAAGACCTGCCATCCGCTCACATTCTTCCAAAACTTGTTCCCTGAATGCCGGATTCTTCCATGTGACCGTACCGGCTTTCAAAAGTTCCCACAACGCTGCGCCCTCTCTTGTCAGAATCCGCACAAAGTGGTAATCTTCCGCTTTTGCCACTGCTTCCTGCAAAATGTCCTGCCATCCGTCACGACACTGTCGGTACTGGGTGATTGCCGTCAATATCATCACTTCTATTTCTATGTAGGTTCGGTGCATTTTTTCTGCATAGAAACGCATCTTATCCAGTAACAGCATCGCCTTTTCCTTCCGTCCGGCACTCAAATACACCCTTACTTTTGTCAGGTAACGATACCTTTCCATTATGTTAAACTCTGCGTTCTCATCCGGCGCTTCAGAAAGCCAACGGTATGTCTCGCTAACCCTGCCCGTATACAAGTCCATTCTTACAAACATAGCACGGATATTCGGCAAAAGCTTTGACGCATCCCGCTCTGCCACCTGCCTGAAGCTCTCCAGCATATCCACAGCATCCTCCATACGATTATTCAATATGGATAACTTCGTCAAAATTCCGACTGCGACAAAAATCTGCTCTGTCTTACCGCCGCTTTCCGCCTGCATCCTTCCCTTTCCTGCAAGACTTACCACCTCGTAATCTTTCCCGCCCTTTTCAAAAAAACTCTCTGCAAGAGCAAGGTTTACTAAGCCTTTCCCATACTTACCAAGCACCAGACTTGCAATCTTCCCAATGTTCCCCGCCAATTCCCTGTCTTTCCTGCTCCATTCACAAAAATCTTTTCCCCCGTCCATCATGGAGGGAAGGTTGCTGGTAAGAGAAAACTCCGGCAGGATTGCTTTTCTCTCCGTTAAAAGTGTTCCCGCCCGCTTTAACAAATCTGTCATACGGACAATTCCTCTGTGAGGCAAGCCAATATCCAGATATAAAAGTCTGCTCTCCGCCGCCCTTTTCATACCACCTGTCTTCTCTTTCGCGTAAAATGCCAATTCCTGATACCAGCGTTCGCTCTCTTCTTCATTTAAAAGCATGGACTGCAACATACTCATACCTGCCATAAGTTCCACACTTTTCTTTATATCTTCCTCCGAGAGATTCAGATAATAATGTCTTAATTCAAAATAGTCTCCGGATGCCGGATTTTTCCTCATGTTATCAATCAATATCCGGGAAATACCTGTCTCATTATGACACATTTCATACATCCGAAGCGCCTCCGGCACATTTCTTTCCATCTCATAGCTGTTTCCTGCACTGTAATACAGCTCGTTTATATAATCCTGCGAATATCTTGCTGAAAGTAGACGGCGCATGGAATATTTCATAGGAGTTCTAAACTCATAAACGCTCTGTTCATTTGTACGAAACTCAATCAGAAAGTTCCCTGTTTCCTGTGCCTGCTGAATGAGTCTTCCCACATCCTTTTTCTTTGTAATTTGCTGCGCGAGAGATAAATCAAACCGCTCTACAATGGATACAGCCAGTAGAAATTCCTGTAGTTCCACGCTCCACTGGTCATACACATATACGTCAAAGTAATCCCATATATCCGTTCTGGATTTTTCAATGGCGCCAAGTTCCGCACTTTCCCTATCCCTTATGATTTCTTCCTCTGCTATTCCCTTAAGTCTCATAGATACAATCTGAAGAAACAGAGGATGCCCATAGCCTAATTCTCTTATTCTTTTACACGCAGCTTCCGTAGGGGACAGTTCCCACTTCCCTAAATAGTCTTCCTGCTCTTTTTCTGTCAGGAATAATACATCTTCTCCGATTGTCACAAAAATATGCCGGACATAAACGGATTTCATCCATTTAGGAACCGGTGCCCTGGAAATCAGTATCAGCCATATATCTTTTCTGCCGCTCAACGTATCAATCAGCTTTTCACAAGCAGTTTTGTCCTCTTGTGTTTCCACTAAATACAAGTCGTCAATTACAAAGATTTTCTGCGCATGTGCTTTTTCAGGTATCAAGTCCGTTTTCTCCGAGACTATTTCAGCCATCTTAACAACGTCGGTATCAGCCGCAGACAAATAACAGTATTGTTTTTTAGCAAGGAAATCTGCCACAAAGGAGGTCTTTCCGGTTCCTGTTGTTCCATAGATATATACTGTCTGCCCGATATTCCGTGCGACTTTCATCTGCTCCCATGCCGCCTGTGGGCGCACATAATGCTCATCCACGGAAAGTTTATTTATTCTTTTCTCTGGCATGGTACTCTCCTTTTTTACGGTTTCGTATATTCCATATCAGTATACTCGACAAGGGTAGGAAAAGTAAACTAGCCAAAAGGATAGTTTTTCCCTTGCAAAATATATTCTCATATATTAAGATTACTATAGATATTGTTTAAGAGGTTGGATTTATGTTTTGGAAAATGACAAATCTACAACTGAAAAAAGGTTATATTTTTCCCCTTTACGGGGATAGTGCGCCCATTTTTAGGAAGATTTGTCAAATCTTATAGAATGAGTACATTATCTCCTTAACGAATTCAAAATTTAAAGTTAAGGAGATTTTTTATGTTAAATATTAAAAAACAAATATCGAGATTATATTTATCCTCTGTGCTTGGCAATTTGTCTTTGACAGGCGCATGGGTAGCAATCCTTGCGGCAAGAGGTTACAGTCTGGTAGAAATCGGTTTCGCGGAAACAGTCTTTCATATAACGAGCTTGCTGTTTGAAATCCCGTCAGGCGTTCTTGCCGATGTATTCGGCAGAAAAAAAATGCTGCTTGTCAGCAGTATTATGAGAATGATTGCAAATTTCATCATGATATTTTCCTGCAATTTATTTATGGTATGTGCATCTATTGCATTCCATGCACTAAGCTATAATTTTTCATCAGGGACAGGGGATGCGCTTGCATACGACTCCCTTAAAATAGCTGCTACGGAAGATTATTATAAAAAATATGTCTCAAATCAGCTGATTATCTACCGTTTGTGCAGTGGTGTATCCACTTTATGTGCCGGATTTGCACTCTTAATCGGACATAAAGCAGCATATAGTACGGATATCCTAATGGGAATTATACAAATACGGATTCTCTTTTCTTTATCCGAGGTTTATACATGCCCTCCTGGTATGAACCATGAAAAAAATATGTTTAGCCGTATCAAAAAGGAACTTGTAATGTGTTTTCTCACAAGTCTTTCTTTTTTGAAAAATGCAAAAAAAGCAGTCTTTTTCATGTTCTGTAATTCTCTGGTTGGCACTGTTGATATTTTGCTGCTGTTTTTTCTACAGGCAAAACTGCCCGAAGCCGGTATACCGCAAGCAGCTCTCGGTTTCGCTTTGTTCTTCATGGAAATGGGCGGGATTCTCGGCGCGAAAATAATACTTAAATGTGAAAAGCTGCGCTATCGAATTATCTTTGCCATTACTGTATTGCTTGTGCTTTTTGGGGTGGTGCTGGAACATTCCGGAATGTATATTGTCATGACGATAGGCGGCTTTATTGCTGCGCTCAGTGACGATGCGCTTCAGGTAAGAACAAATACGCTTCTCCAAAATATGTTTCCGTCAGAACAGCGCGCGACTTTGATTTCTGTGGAATCCTTTACATTTTCCATGATAATGATTGTACTGTCCCCGCTTGCCGGTATTCTGTTTTCGCGTTGGTAAAATCGAGTGCCGGCGCTCTCAATTCTAACAAAACTGCCCTGGACAATAATATCCGGGGCAGGCTATTGATACTGTTTAATTTAGCTCCCCTATAAAATAAAAACCATTCGATTTATGCCCGTTCATTGTTGTAAATGTCAAATGTTCGTATTCTCGTTCTGAAAATTCTTTTAGAAGCTGCTTTATCCATATTTCATCATGATGCCGACATACTGCGCCCTCCGGTAACTCAAACACACCATAGATACCATAAGTTTTTTTAAATTTCTCATAACGTGAAAGATTACGTTCATCTGTATTCAATAAAAAATCATTTACATACAAAATCCCCTGAGGCTTCAATACCCTTTGGATTTCTGATAATAATTGTTCCTGTTCTTCATTTGTACGTATACAGGTTAAAACCGCAAAAAGAATTACCGCGTCAACGCTTGCGTCCGGCAAAGCTATTTTCGAATCTTCTTTTACCCTTAAATCAAGATATGGAAACTGCTGTTTCCCTCTTTCTATCATGCCGCTTGAAAAATCAATTCCAATTAGATTACGATATCCATTATGATACAGTTCGTCAAGCGTTCTCCCATATCCACAGCCAACGTCAAGGATATAGTCATCCCTTTCTACATATTTTGAAAATTCTTCTGCTTGAAATGGGGTTGTAAATTCTTTTTTCTCTGATACGCCGTTCCAATATTCCTCTTGTTTCATTTTTACTTACCTCCTTTTCTTGAATTATACAAAACTCTATGATAATCTGTTATGAGAAATCTCACAATGTTTGAAAGGCTGTAATGATGATAGTGATAAACGAAAGTGAAGCATTAGAGGAATATTATAATCATTTCCCTTTGTCGGACTATTTCAGTTTTGATATACGTCCTTACACATCAATTGTAAAATTTGACAGTACAGAAAGTATACTATCTGAAGGTGAAAACCCTGATTTTCTGTATTATTTAATAGATGGCCGGGCAAAATTATTCCTTTCTCAAGGAAACGGACGCATTTCTCTTATCAATTTCCTTAATGCTCCGTGTTTTATTGGAGAAATGGAATTACTTGGTGCGCAGGAAGCGGCGGATGGCGTAACTGCTATCACTCCATGCACCTGTTATGCGATTCACATAATTGAATGCAAAGCCCAAATATTGAATGATACAAAATTTTTACGTTACCTATGCCTATTCTTAAGCCAAAAGGCGATAGGAAACACTTATAATTACTCAAAAAATCAATCTTATCCATTAGAGGTACGTTTAGCAAATTTTATACTGCTGACTTCATGTAACCGCCTGTACAGAGAAAAGCATACCGAAGTATCTGAATTTCTAGGAGTAACTTACCGTCATTTGCTCTATGTGCTTGCTGATTTCGTAAAGCGCGGTTTCTTGAAAAAAACAGAGCAGGGATATTATATTCAAGACTTAAATAACCTCTGCAAGATAGCAGAGGTTATTGAGCTATAGCTGTGTTTTATTTTTTAACTATAAATTATTTTCCACTTTTTCTAAAATAATCAACTGAAAGATACCGCTTTGTCTCTCTTCCCAAACTACTAAACCATAAGGATTGAAAATAGAACCTATTTCTTGCTTTGTGTTAAATTTTCCTGCTATATTACGGTTAATTAAAAATGTACTTACAATCTTTCTGAGTAAGCTGGGAAGTTTAGGATCCACAATATAAAGTTTTCCACCTCTTTTAAGAACTCGTGACATTTCTTTTGCAAATGCCATTTGGTCGTAAAAATGATGAAATGTCATACAAGCAATTACACTATCAAACATTTCATTATCAAAAGAAGTATTACTGCAATCACATTTTTGTATATCCATTTGAGGTAACTTTAATTTTGCCTGTTCAATCATTTTTTCTTCAATGTCAATACCAAAACCTTTAATACGGCATATATTATTTATTTTTTTTAAAACTGTACCTGTTCCGCATCCGACATCTAATACTTTATCTTCTGGGTTTAGTTTGATATTGTCTATAATTAAACGGTAGGCTTTTTCTGATAAGAGTCCCTCGATGTGTGTATCGTATACAGAAGCACGTTTATCAAATTTAAAATCTCTCATATTTGATTTAGCTTTTTTCATGTTCATTTCCGCCTATGTTTTTTAGCTAGTATTATAAAGTATTACGTATAAACAGAACACTACATATATTTGAAAAGTGTACAAAAAACAGCCCTCGGAAAGAGCTGTTATAAAGCATGTATCATAGAAGCAATAGTTGTTTGTGCTAATTCAAATATTTTTTCATTATCTATTTCTTTAGGATGCCGTAACCAATAGCAATAACACTGAATTGCAGACGAAGAAATCAATTCTGCAAGAAGTTCATAGTTTTGACATTTTTCTTTTTGTGGATAATGTAGTCTAAAATGTTTCTTAATATCCTCTTTCCATAATTTAATAAAACGAATATTGGGCTGCGTGATTAAAAAAGCATATATTACATTCCAATTATTTTCAATAAACAGCATTGTATATTTTAAAAATTCATGCAAATCAATGAAAGATAAATCTCTCGTTTCAAATTGAAGTGTTATATCATGCATTTTATTTAATAGGTCTGTTTCAATATCTGTTTTTAAGTCGTCCATATTTTGATAATATGAGTAAAAAGTAGTCCGTGCAACAGGAGTTCTATAGCAGAGTTCTTTAATTGAAATATTATTATATTCTTTTTGGGAATACATATTTATAAATTCCTCTTGTATTGCCTGCTTAGTATTCAATATATTCACCGCCCAAATTTCATTCATATTTTATTTCTGAATACAAATAACCTCCCTGCAAATCCCTTCCGCAACCAGCTCCCGCATCGCCGCTCTGTCCGCAGGTTTTCTCTGCTCTCCTTTTTCCAGCCACAACGCAAAACACCATATTTTAGAAAAAATACTCATAACAAGATACTCCTTCCGTTCTTCGGATGGATTCTTGCTATCCTGAAACCCACTTTCCAATATTTTTTCAATAATATCCAATACAGGTGGTTTTTCTCCGGATGATTTCTTTTCTTCCATCAATTCTCTCATCCGTTTGCTTAACATGGAATTGTCGGATAACAACATCAATCGAAAAATACAGTTTGTATTTCCTATCTGCTCTTCCATTGTAAGCAGGAGAAAGTCTATTTTCGCATAAAGGCTCTCCTTCTCTGCTATGCCCTCATACAGATGCTTACAGAATTTTTCTATATTATAAAAGATCGCTTTTGCAATCATTTCCTCTTTATCGGAGAAATACTCGTACGCCGTGCCTTTGCCGATTCCAGCTCTTTTCGTGATTTCCGATACGGTAAGGCTGTTTAAATCCGCTCCCTCTTCAAACAACGCAAGAACCGCCTGATAGATTGCCATTTCCTTTGGTAAATATTCTTTATTCATTATTCCGCAGCCCTCATAAACCATTCTAAAACCCGAATCACTCTTTCGCAATTTCTATTTTTTCTTTCTTTTCCCGTGCAAAAATATCATAAATACAGGGAATTACCACCAGTGTCAGCAGAGTACCGTAAATCAAACCACCGATTGTTACTATTGACATTGGCTTTGACATATCCGCACCCATATCGTTACTGAACGCCATCGTACTCAATGCCAGAATGGTCGTAAGCGCTGTCATCATAACCGGACGCATTCTGGTCCTGCCTGCCGTCATGATAGCCTCTTTTTTCTCCATACCATCCTCACGCAGCTGATTAATATAATCCACTAATACGATACCGTTATTTACGATAATACCTGACAGCATAACAAACCCGATTAGCGCAATAACACTGACCTCGCTTCCACTGATAAAAAGTCCTAAAAATCCACCCGTAAAAGCAAGCGGGATGGTAAACATGATAATGAATGGCGAAAGCAGGGATTGAAACTGCGCTACCATAATAAGATACATGAAAATAAGCGCCAATATCAGCATCAGGTAAACCTGTTCCATAGCATCAGTTATTGTTTCATTCTCACCGCTCATCGTATAGCTGTAACCGCTTGGCATCTTATACTCTTTTAACGCTTCTTCTACATCCTCTGCGACAAATCCTACATTATAGCCATCCGCAATCGATGCGCTGACACCTATATATCTTGTCTGATCAATTCGGTTTACGGCTTTCGGTGCCTCTGTGCTTTCAAAAGATGCAATATCTGAAAGTTTTATTTTTTCTTTTGTTCCATCCTGATTCGTCTTATCAAGTTCCAATGTCTGAAGCAGATTTCTGGTAAGTTCCATATCTTTTGCATGTTTTACATAAACATCATACTCTTCAATTTCCGTCTCTAATGTCGTAGCACTTATTGCATCCGCCAATTTTGCCTGTATCTGCTGAAAAACCTGCGCAACCGTAAGTCCATGTTCAATGGCTTTATTCCGGTCAATGATAATACGCATCTCTCCCGTAGATTCTTCCAAACCGTCAGATACTTCGGTCGTACCTTCTACACTTTCTACAATCGCAGCAATATCTTTTGCGATACTCTGCAGAGTGTCAAGCTCACGTCCTTTTACCTGAACCGTAATACCGCTTCCGCCCAATGCGCTCATATCCATCGTTGAAGTTTCAATCGCGGCTTCCGCCTGGTTTTCTTCAAGAATATCCGCTATCTTTTCCTGTATTTCCAATGCAATCTCCTGATTATCCCGCTGCTTATCTTCACTTAGAGACACATAAATGGTCGTCTCATTGGTTGCCGAATTTCCGCCTCCTGAAAGCATTCCTAAAGAAGAAGTGCTTGCCATGGCGCCGACGTCTATCACCTCATCCATTTGCATCAACCGCTCTACAACTGCATCCGTTGCCTCTGCTGTCTCGGAAAGCGGCGTGTCTTTCGGCAAAGTTAATGTCATACTAATCTGCGTGCTGTCCATATCCGGCATAAAAGCAATACCTTTGGAAAAGGAAGCAAGTGCACTGAGAATCAAAAGCACCAATACCAATAATAGCACTATCGGTTTAAACCGTAATGCTAACGCCAGTATTTTCTCATAAACATTCATAAGCTTATCAAAAAACCGGCTTTCCTTTTTTGGTTTCGCTGTTGAAAGCACACCTGCTGCCATAGCCGGCACTACCGTAAGCGCAACGAGCAGACTGGCGAATAAGGAATACGCAATCGTAAGTCCCATATCAACAAATAGCTGTCTGGTAATACCCTCCGTAAAAACTATCGGGAGAAATACGCAAACCGTAGTCAGCGTAGATGCCAAAATCGCTCCCGCTACTTCTCCTGCACCTTCCACTGCCGCTTCTTTCGCAGAATATCCCTCGCTCCGCATTCTGAAAATATTCTCAATTACAACGATTGAGTTATCCACCAGCATACCGACGCCGAGCGCCAAACCGGACAGCGAAATAACATTCAAAGTAATGCCGCTGAAATACATACATACGATTGCCGTAATAATACTGATAGGAATAGAGCAGGCAACTACCGCCGTAGGCCGCCAGTCTTTTAAAAACAAAATCAAAATCAAGACAGCAAGAATACCGCCAAATACTACATTATTGATAATGGAGTCCATGACAAGATCGATATAAATACCCTGATCCATCAAGGTAATCAAAATCAGGTCTTCGTTTTCGTCTTTTAGCTCTTCAAATTTGGCAAGAATCTTATCGGAAACATCACCGGTCGAATACCCTGTCTGCTTTTGAATCGTCACCATAATACCGGGTGCGCCGTTTACGTTTGCGTAAATGTCCGCAGAATTATCCGTCATAAATACATCCGCTACATCTTCCAGGGTGATGATATCTACACCATCCATCTCTGGATTCATAAGCGGCATTTTCTTAAGCTCTTCTATATCTTCCGGTTTATCACCTACTCTGACAAGAAAATCAATTCCATTTTCCGTTACATATCCTGCCGGCATGGAAAAATTCTGTGCGGCAAGCAGGGATTTTACCGTATCTACTGTCAGGATGCCGTTCATATCCGCCTTATTATAAGCATCTTCCCTTGCTTCTTCTAATTCTTCTTCTCCATCAAGAATCTGTTGTAATGCATCCTGTAACTGCTCCGCTGTCTCCTGTAACTTCTCTTCTCCCTCTTTAATCTGCTCCCATGCGGAATCAATCTGTTCCTGTCCCGCCTCAATCTGTTCCTCTCCTGCTTCTAACTGCTTTTCACTCGCTTCTAACTGTGTCTCTGCTGTATTTAACTGAAGTTCACCAAGACTGATAGTCGTCTGCGCATTGGCAAATTCGATTGCAGCTGTTAAATTGCCTTTATAAAGCTCGGTAAGAGCGCTGTCGAGCTGGGAGACATTATTTTCGATTTCGGAAAGCTGTTTTTCGTATTGAGGGATGATTAGTTCGTTTGCTGTTTTGATTTCTGCTAATTGGACTTCCAATTCCGGTATTTGTTGTTCCTTCAGATCCTTTTCTGTCTCTTCTAGTTCCTTTACTTTTTCCTCCAACTCAGTTTTAGCGATTTCTATAGCTATCACTCTGTCTGTTTGCGACATCGCTGTTACTTCATCAATACTTACTCCTAGCACATCAGCAATTATACCCAAATCAGTAGCAGGGTCAATCTCATTAAGTGAGGCAATTATCCCGTTACATTGTGCTATTCCACTTTCACATTGTTCTACCCCTGCTTCGCACTGCTCTATACCGCTCTTCAGTGCTTCCTCCTGTGCCTTTGCCGTCGCAATCTCCGCTGTCAAGTGCATTTTCATTGCTTCCAAATCCGCTTTTGCGGTTAAAATCTCCGTCTCCGCTTCGGCAAGTTTCTGCGTTGCCTCATCTTTCTGGTTGGCAAGTTCATTCTTGCCTTCTTCTAATTTAGCTTTATTTTCTGCAATTTCTGCTTTACCGTCTTCCAGTTTCTGTTTATTTTCCTCTAACTCCGTACGGCTGTCGTCTAATTCCTGCTGACTGTCTATCAATTCTTGCTTACTGTCTGCCAATTCTGCTTTCGCATCAGCAAGCTCCGCTTCTCCGTCATAAACTTCCTGCTTCCCATCGGCAAGTTCCTGTTCGGCGTCTTTCATTTCATCATCAATATAGGCAAAGACCTGTTTGTTAATGGCATCAATCTTCTCCTGCCTGATGATAACATTCACGCTTTCCTCAAATAATCCGGTAGCGCTTGCTGATGCAACGCCCTCTATACTTTCCAGTTCCGGAATAACGACACTCTGCGTCATTTCACTGACTTCCGCATTTGTCATACCGACATTACCGACAGCTGCAATCATAACCGGCAGCATATCCGGATTTAATTTCATAATAATCGGGCTTCCGACAGAATCATCCCAATAACTTTTAATCTGGTCCAGATTTTCCCTGATTTCCAGAGAAGCCGCATTCATATCCGTTGACTGGGCAAACTCCAAAATAACAGTGGAATAATTCTCACTGGAAACAGAACTGATTCCCTCTATATTGCTGACCGTTGCCATAGAAGCCTCTACCGGCTTCGTGACTACCATTTCCACCGTTTCCGGACTTGCTCCCGGATACGCTGTCATAACAATAACATATGGCAGACTGATACTCGGCAATAAATCCGTAGACATTTTCGTAAAAGAAACAACTCCAAGAACAATTACCAAAATCACTGCCACCAAAACAGTATATGGTTTTTTTACACTGAATTTTCCTAACATTATGTAGATTCCCTCTTTCTGGCCGACCAGTCGGTCAATTTCGTAGTTAGTATATTGCAAAATTACTTTTCTGTCAATTATTCCTTGTTCTTTTTATCAATATTTTATAAAATACTTAATAGTTTATATTAAAAGTCAAAGGGGAGAACCCGGTATGAGAAATACGAACGACATAAAAGAACAATACAATGAACTGAAAGAAGAAGTTCTGATATACAAGCAATCCCTCTATAAAGACTATCCGCAGGTGGCTAAATTTGAAAACCAAAAGCGGATATATATTAAAATTCTTCTGCTTCTTCTTTTTATTTACTTTATTCTGCGTATTTACACTTTACAAACGGTGATGGACAGTAATATTTTCCTCTTAGCCATTTCTACGTTTATAAAAGTAGATTGGATTTTTCTGCTTGCCGCTATGAATCCCAGATGGCAGCTTTCTCTTCTTTTATACGTTATGGCATTGAATAATGGGTGGGAATTTTTTTCAAGTCTCTCAAATGTGGGCATTTCCTCTTTTGGAGACTTTATACAGATTTATATTTTAGGGTTCAGGCAGTCCCCTCTTGCCGCCGCTTCTGATATCATGATGATTATATATATTATCGCAACCTTTGTTATCGCTGCATGGCTGACGCTGCCCACGCAGAACCGGAAATATGCCGAGCAATCGGAAACGCTGAATTTAAAAATAAAGGAATTTACTGCTTCACTTACTCCTGTAAAGAACAAATAAATATGTAAAGAATGGGTGTTTATAACTTTATATACTTATTTACATTAAATTTTATAGGAACTTTTATTGCACGAATTTCTTCCCCATTTTTTATATTATCAATAACTGTCATTACTGTTTTTATAGTACCATATATATTTAACAAACCACTAAATATTTCAATTAATAAATTATACATATTATTTTTTCGCTTTCTCATTTTTATATTCTTATCTTTAGTCTATCCAATTACACATATTAAGATTTTGAATAAAACATATCTTTACTATCATTAACAAATTAACTGTGTAGTATTGTTCCTCTCAACATGCCTATGCTATATTCTTTCTGTTGTCATACCCAATCCGGCAATGGAAAGGGGGTGCTTACATGGAAATACTGATTTCGTTTTTGGTTGCTGTTATGGCTGATGTATCTTATCACTACATCATCAAGTGATTAGACAGCGACGGCGATGACAACTAGCCCAAAAGAAAACCCTCGGAGCGCAATTCCGGGGGTTTTCGCTTTGTGCCTATATGGACACTGATTTCGTTTTGCCTATTGGCATTATAGCATATGCAAAACTGATTGGCAATATACTACAATAATTCTTTTCATCGGCTTAAAAACTACTGCCGCAGACCGGAATCGAATAAGTCACAGGTAGAAAAAATACAGTAAAATAGGAGGTTTGAGAGCGTCTTATCTCAGGGTTAACCCCAAAGTTAACCCTGATTTTATAATTAAAATATGCAATGCAAGAATGAACATTTCAAAAGACTATCGCACAATTCATCAATTATCTTTCAGGATTACGTCAATGTGTTCTAGAGATTTCCAAACGAGACATCCTCTCATTATCATCCTTATCAAACCACAGTGCAAGGCAGACCTCTTTTCCATCTTCATCAGTCCATCCCACATAAATCCTGTCGCGAGTATCATCGTTTCCCCATATAATGTAACAATAACTGTCTTCGCTATACTGCGATTCAAATGCAAATCTATCTATATTTTCAAAAGGAATCTCTTGTACTCCCATTGCTTCAAGTAAATCTCTGATTCCCAAAATATCCACTGCTTCGTTCCAAGAGGTTTTTCCTGGAATTATTGTACTCTCCACAAAATCTGCTTCGGCTATGGTATGTCCACCTGTTGAAAAAGAATGAAAAGATATGGCATTTTTCTCTGAATTGTCAGTATATTTGACACATTCCGAACCTTTTTGGGAAGATTGTATATCAAAAACCACTGCATCCCCACTAGTAATCACCTGTTTACCCCAGCCATCATCACTTTTTAATTCCGCTAAATCTAGCATGTCTACAGCCTCATATATCTCATCCACGCTCTTACCATCATAAACACTTAAACCACTAATGGTAAAATCTTCAGGAGAAAACCCCAGTCTGTAGTAAGGAAGTCCCGAATCACCTATACTGCCTTGTTCGCGTCCATCGTCAATAACTGCTCTGGCTGAGGATTTGTCTGTCTCATTGTTTGCTCCGGAAGTGATAGGGGAGTCCTCCTGTCTATTGATGCGGAAGAATTTTGTGCCATCAACATACTTATCTTCATCAAAGGCATATTCGCTATCTTCTTCATTTTCTTCACCTTCTTCAGTAGTTCCAGTACCAGAAACAGTCTCCGTATCCACTTCCCTATATTCATTCTTTGGAATCGCTGCAAATACCAAGCCGTCATAGCCCTCTGGCACTTTAAAAGTGTAAGTGCCGTAACATTTAGCAGATATAGTCGAATCTCCGTTATCGTCACCAATCCACTCCCCAAACTCCCATTGTACATCTAGTGCATAGGATACGTCATAACTGACTCCATCTATATCCAGTGTGATGCCATAATCAAATGCATCGTCATCCTCCATATAGTGAGATGGCAACCAACATCCTGTATACCAGTCATAAATAGCACTGGCGTATCGAATGCGTTGATAAGATATATCCTGTGTAGCATCATAGTAGAGCTGAGACGATGCGCACACCTCAAAATAAATAAACTGGTATCCCTCCTCTTCAGCAGGTTCACTGTAGAAGTCAAGCTGCTCCCATGTTCCATCTGTTGTCATCTGGTATTCTTCTGGATTATCAGCATTATAAATCAATGCATTCACCGTGCATGCCACAGGCGCATCTGGTACATTCTCGCCATGTTCCTCGAAATAACTTTTCTTTGCTTCACCCTCTGTCTCGCCGCACAAAGAGCAGGTCTTCGGTGCGGCAAAAGTTGCATCAACCCATTCGTGAGTGCATTCGGGTTCAGGTTCTTCCTCTGTATTATCAGCGACCTCCGAAGTTTCTGTCTCGTTAGTTGCTACATTACTGCTATTTGCAGGCTCTGTGGCACTGCCGCACCCTGCAAGCACAGATGCAGACACAAATGCCATAAATATTAGTGTTAAAAATTTCTTTTTCATCTCAAATCAGTCTCCTTTTTCATTTTTATCATATGGCGTGGCTGTCTTCATGCCCTGATACAACAAAATAATCAAACGCATCACAGCCTACAAGCTTATTAAGAGCCTGCTTTAGCTGACACAGGACTTCTTCATCATAAGGGTACTCGTCATACTCCATGAAATTCATACCGACATAATCATCGCCTATGGAATAATCCTCATCTTCGCAGATAACGCCGCCCATATAGTTCTCAATAAAGACGCTGATGATGCCTGTCTCTTCTTCTTTGCCACCAAAGACATCTGCCAGTATATCCTGCTGGGTATCTGATAAGACATACCCCGATTTACAGCGGAATATAACGCAATCCATATAGGTCGGTGGTTTCACCTGCACCGCCTCTTTTTTGACAGTATCATCAAATGCCGATTTAATCTGCCTATATTCATCAGCGGATATTTTCTGGTTGCGATAATCATCAATCCCCTGTCTGACTGCGGTTAGAGCAGTGCCCAACGATTTCCCGTATACAGGCAGTAGTTCGATTATCTCAGGAAGTTTTCTGGCTGTAGCTTTTCCAACGCATTTCAGAAGTTCAAAGATATCATTACTGTTCACATTGCTCCTCCTCCCTTTAGTATTTTCCGAAGCACACAAAAAAAGGACTCAACGAATAATCGCAGTCCTCTTTCAAAAACTCCGACTCTCACGTAAGCTACCCCCAAATGGCGGAACAAACCGCCATCGGGCAGGGATAACTCAGTGAGAACCAAGAACGAGGTGAGCTGGCTTGTGCGTCCACAACCACAACTTCACCCCGTATTTATACTAAGGTCAGGCATAATCTGCTCAATTAACACACAAAAAAGCAATTGTTTTTTTCACTGCAACTTTATATAATACTTATGTGTGTATCGCAGACCTTGTGTCTGTATTGTGTGTGGTAGCTATGATACCATCCCTTGCCCCAGAGAGTTCGCACCTCGCTGGGGTGGTACACCATGATGTCCTTGAATTCTCAAAAACATTTTAGCATACGCGGCAAAACATGACAAGCGAAAAGTAAAACGGCGTCTGCCGCTTTATTTTTTGTCTCCATACCCATCCGCCACGTCAGAATTATCCATGATTATTCGTGCCTCGTAATCCCTCACACGCCGATAAAAAGTGGACGGCTTCAGACCCAATTCCCGCGTTGCCTCTACTCCCTTGACCTCTCCAGACTTCCATCTCCCATACACCTCTGCAAATTTTTCCCCGTCGACAGCTATCGGCTTGCGCCCTTGATACTTTCCATTCTGTCTGGCAATCTCTATCCCCTCTCGTTGGCGGTCTAATATATACTCCCGCTCCAACTGTGCTATTGCGCCGAATACTGTCAGCATGAACTTACCGGATGGTGTGTTGGTATCTATGTCTTCTTTACGTGATGTGAAGTCTACATGCTTTTCATTCAGCCGCTCCACGATATCGAGCAGGTCTTTTGTGTTACGCGCGATACGGGAGATAGACTCCACCACGACAACATCCCCCTCACGCACAAACTGAAGCATTTTTTCCAACTCCTCCCTGCCGCGCTGTGTCTTGCCAGATACTTTTTCAATAAAAACTCTTTCCACACCTAACTCCTGCATGATGACTTCCTGTCTGGCTGTGTTCTGTTCTTCTGTGCTGACTCTAACATATCCTACTTTCATAACTGCCTCCTGATTTAAGCGGACTTATCCGCAGAAAAAAACAATGAATCGCTACAATCAGGTTAAAACGGCATCAAACTGTGCCAATAGACCTCACCTAAATTGTGGCACATCCCATAATACCAAAATTCACTCTAACGACATATAAAACGGTGGCAGAAAACCATGCCACATGGGTATACCCCAAAGAAACAAAACCGCAGGCGCGTGTCTGCCCCAAATACGCGCCAATACACAAAAAAGCACCCGTACTACCTCATACGGCAAAAAAGCCGCAGGTGAGGACGGTACGGGCGCGTACGCCGATTTATTCAGGACTGGCTCAGTTTCCCTTCTTTTTAATGCCATTATTAGCAAAAACAAGCGCGATATCCGCCAGTGATTCCGTCTGAATACGGTTAATCAGCGGAACTTTGGCGGCATCAGTGAGTTTGCTGTATCGCACCCACTTCACAAACTCAACTTCACGTGAAGCAAATGCCTTCAGGGTTTCCACGGTCACTACCGATAACGGCTTCACTGAGGAAAAATTCAAATAAAATTCATTGCCAGACTGGAACTCCACGCCGCGATTAGACATATACTGCATCTTACAGAACAAATCGTATGCGCTACCGGAAAAGGATGCTATCGTCGGTACGCACAGTACATCACCTGCACGCATGTGGTTTAACAGAGCATCTAATCCATCTATCCCGACTATATTCTTATCAGGTACCCCCATCTTCCGCACGACGTGTGTCTCTGCACGTCCTCTGATGACTCCATACTTGCGAATGCTATTGGTACTGGTTTTATTCTTATTGCTTCCATTTGCCATGATGCATACTCCTCCTAAAACATTTTTTCTGAAAAAAATACCCGCTAATGCCGATAACAGGCACAAAATCGGTAAGCATAAACCGCCAGATGGTGACAGGGCAGGGCAGATGGAAATGGGAAAGTGTGTGTTTTAATGTGAAAGTCGGTCTTTGTTCATCCTCGTTGTCAGTATGTCGTTCCTGCCTCGCGGCATCATTATCACGTGTTAGAGTGTGCTTTTGATGTCTATGCCATACTTTCAACTTAACAAATCCGCCATCCCCTTGACAGCATAAGAAACCCCAAAAATCCTGCGGTTTCAATCAATTTAGACAGGGCAGTTTTTTTAAAACGCTATGAAAAAGCGCGGAAATACGCGGTTTTTCAATCCCAGTTCGGGATTTGGTTCTCTTTTTTTAACTAAATCAGTCCAAATGTCAATCAAAAATGCTACCCCAAAAATAGCGGTAATCAGTCTCAGTGTGCCGCGTTTCGGCTATTATGAAATAGTATGATGCTGTCAGCGGCTGTGCACCACCTGCACTGCATCCTCCATAAAGCGGCTGAAAACGGCAGGTTGGCAAAAGTAATGCGCAGAAAAGACAGATACCCCAAGTATGACCAAAACAGTGTGTTTTTGTAGAAGTCTGTCCCATGTCTACAACGAAATGTTGTAAAATGGAAAACCGACACCCCCTCTGCTGTGTTTTGCAGGGAAAGTGTCGGTTATTTCCATCCTATCCGGATTTTATGCGGCTAGTGCGATAACAGGTAGGGAGATATGTCAAGTACCCCCGCCAACTTTAAAACAGTGTCGGTGCGCGCCCTCTGGATGCTGCGCTCGCCTGTCTCATATTTCTGCAGGGTCTTGAGCGAAACCTCCGCCGCATCCGCAAGCTGTGCCTGTGTCAGACCTCTCCGTTGTCGGTAGTGCTTGAGCCGACTGCTGGCAGGAGTATCGCCACCATCCTCCACCATACGCCAAGCGTCAAAGAGTTTCTGCTCGTCTAAGCCAAAACTGCGGTATCCCGACAGGACAGCCTCAAAGTACCCCCTAGATGGAAGAAGCGGAACCGCCCTCGGATTCATAACATAGACTAATCCATTGACAATTTCCCCATCACCATCCATCAGGACATCCACGCGCTCCCGCCCATAGTGCGTGGGGTACCCCTCGTAACGGTCAAGTGCCGCCTCATCACGCCTGCTGACCGACCATACTGCCACCGGAACGGATTCGCCCTCACATGGCTCGATAGTAGCAAAGGCGCAGGTACCTAATGCTTTGAACGTCAATCTGTAATCCTGAATTACCCCTGTGCCAACCGCCTCCGCATCAGGACAGCGATATGCCATCTGTTCAATATTTAAATTACTCCCATATGCTACATAAAGTGTGCTTTTATTCATAGTTTTTCTCCTTCTTCTTATTATATTAATGTGTTATAGAAATACCCCCAGCAGGGGGATGCGCTTACGCGCATCTGCCGTGCCTCCAAGCAGAATCCCCCGCTAAGTTCTTTATCATGTGATGGCGGCAGGTCTTAAATTCATCTCCATTCAAACCGAGCCTCAATAACCAACACCGCATACAATATTTTTCATTATCCGTGATACTCCTGCGGCAACTGGCTTTTTTCTGTGTCAGTGCCTGATGGCTGAGTGCCAGACAGAACTGGATGTATGCCTTTATTTCCCCTGCATGGGTGGTGCTATTGAAGAGACGGAACTCAACTGTGCCCTTGGTGAACGTCGCGTGGAGATTCAGTCCTCTATAGCGGCTCCGGTTATAGTGGGCGGTACGCGAATCGCCATACCCCGCATACCACATATCTGCCAGTTCAGCAAGCGTCTTCGGATTTTTTTGATTGATTACCCCTAACAATGATTCATTTACTTTTTGGCAATACCCCAGCCGTTCTGGAGCAATCTGCAATGCCCTGTAGAGAATATCCTCTTTCTGTGCCATCAGGTTCACCAGATTTTTCAGTGTTGCGGGAGTATGGCGGCTCGCGTCCACGTGGATGTGAATGCCGCAAGACTTATTAGTAAATGCGCCTGCGTGACGAAGCTGTCTGACAATCTCCTGTAAATCCTCAATATCTTCGTAAGTAAGGATAGGGCTGACGATTTCGGTAGAATATTCACGCCCCGCCATGCTCTTACCCCCTGCCGCTGTCTTCTTCTGGCATGTGATGGATGCGTCGGAAACGGCTTTCCATACGCGCCCTTTCCTATCGGTAGCCTGATATTCAGCGTAGCTACCCCCGATATAGGTTGAAGATGTGCCGAAATACTTTGCAATCACTTTTGCCGCGTCCTCTCTGATAATTCCTGTCATTTCAATCTCAATTCCAAACTTTTGTGTTCTCATTTGTTCTCCTCCTTGACCGTACATTTGTTCTCTTTTGGTATCCCTACTATACCTCTAGTGGGGGAGTTATTCAAGTCATTTATACACTCTAAAGTATATAAAAATATATGATAAAATGAATACTGTGTTTGTCGGTTATGCTGCATACTTATATATTCTTATATATTATAGAAGAAATACCGATGGTGCAGTGATGGCATATCCGCACAGATAAATGGAAATGAAAGAAAAATACCCCATGAAAGCAGGAAACGGAATCTACAAAAATCATGAAAAAACTGACGAAGCAAACTGAGCCGAAAACTGCCAGTATCAGTGCCACAGACTGAAACATTTAGAAATGGATGAAAGGGCAGACTGAGCCATTTTTTGACAGAAAAGAGAAAATAGAAGTGTCCGAAAGCAGAACTTGGCTTATGGAAAAATAGCTGAAAGTTATAATGCTGCCTAAAAAGGAAGCGATGCACTGATGCCGTAGGCAATGCCGATTAAGGACTGCCTCCCGCCCACCACCCCTAAAAAGTACCCTATGATAATAGTAATATAATAATCATTTTAAAATAGTACTACTAATCATCTATGAAAAGAAACTAATACGAATAGCTGTGTATTATTCAAGCAGTCTACGCTAATGCTTCTATGCTACTCTGCCTTTGTTGCAGTACCCTAATAATTGTATAGTAACTAATAATAAGAGCAGTTGATGTCTACTCTACTATATATAATAAAAGTTGTTTTCATATCACTATATCAAAAAAAATGTCAGTAAAATTAATACGGATATTCAAATAATAGCAGGAAAATCAAGTTTTTTCATATATCTGCCAGTGCGCAGGGCATAGATACGCGGTTGCTCCTGTATTTAAAACCTTATAGTGTTAACTTGAAATGGAATCAAGGCATACCAAAGATTACAGATGCGGAAGAAAATCACAGGTTGAAGAATACAAACCGTACATAATCCTGCTGGCTCTGGATTACAGATAACATAAAACGCAACAGCTTCAATATTACAATTCCATCCTATATTGGATGCCGCAGGATTACAATTCGGACACGAAACAGCAATATCCAGATTACATTTAAAACCTAAAGCGTCTGGTTCTATATTACATTTTTTCTAATTCCTCACATCATTCAGATTACAAATTCCCCCTAAAATTACAAAACCAAGAATACAAAAAGTGCTTATTAAAAAAAAGAGAGAATACATTACGAATCAAAGTTTCAATTTCTGCATTACATTTTATCTCTGCTACAGCTACTGCTTGATTACATTTCAAAAGCAAATCCAATGCACGTTCTTTCACTTTTTCAAGTTATTACATGGCAAAAATCCACTCAAGATGGCTTTTTTGAATGTCCTGATGACATTTTGTAATGTTCTGATGACTTTTTCCGCCTCTTAATCTGGTAAAAAAAAGAGCAATATGGACTTTTTAAACAGCTACATGACCAAATTTGAGGTCAAGATGGCATTTTTTCACTGTGTTTTATGTTTTTCTTAAGTTGACGGTCTATCTCAGCTATAACTTTCATCTTTCATTTTTTTATTTTTGTGAAAGGTAGAAAGTGAGGTAGCCAAAATGGCATATAAATCTGTTACAGTATCCGTTTCTCTTCCACATGCACTCAAACAAATGTTGTGCAATCACTTCCACACCGACAATGTGTCAGAAGCCATCTGCAAAGGTCTAACCGGATTTTTGTCGAATTCCACTTACGGTGCGCAAATGGATGATTTCGCGCTCCATCAGCTTCTAACCATTGAAGAAAGAAGTATCGTGACAAAGCATTCAGTTCGTATGACATATGCACTGAATCAAATTATCAGCAGGTATGCAAGCACCAATATGCTGTATAGCACTGTTACGATTATGTTAGCAAATTATCTTTACTTTTCAGGCGCAGTCTCTGCACTTAAAGACTCTGCTGAGTTGAACTTGCTGTTACAGTCAAATAAAAAGAGCGTTGATAAATCAATGCTTCTGCTAAGACTCCTAGGAAATAAGTGGAGCAAGGTGATGCAGAACGCAATCAACCACATCTACCAAAGTACAAACAGGAACTGGTTAACTAGTATTGAGCCGTTTGCAGGAGCCTTAGGTATCTTTGCAAATTTCAGATTTGCCTTTCATGAAATCATTAACGATGCCGACCTGCGGAAAGCAAATCTTTATCGGGTGATAAAAAATTCGGAAGACTCGATGCTGCTTGGAATGCTGGATAAGCCTGTTAATGAACAGGAATTTTCTAAAAACAAGGCTGAACTGGAAAACGAATCCGGACTGAGCAATTCAAAGGCTGATGTTGATGCGGCTATCCGTTTTTTGTTTTCAAACCTGCTGTCTGTTCGTAACACTGGGGATAAATTCAAAAAAATTAGTCCAAGCAAGTACCATGAGAGAATGGACGCTATTTACCCGCTCCATGAAAGGCTAAAGGATACAGAAATATGCGGACTCAATGCTCTGGATGTCATCAGAAAACATATGAAAGATGAGAATGCTGTCTTTATCGTTGACCCCCCATATCTGGATACCAATGTATACGAGGACAACATTGTCCTTGATGAGAAATACAATGAAGAGAAAAGTAAGTTTGGCTACACGGAACATGTGCAACTTGCTAAGTTACTGCACGAAACACATCAGAAGTATGATAACGATTTTATCTTCTTCTGCCGCATTACTATCACACGGAAGAAAAATCAGCAGACAAAGGCAATAATGAACATCAAGGAACTGGATACGGGCGATAGGCATATGCGGGGTAGAATCGATGACCTCTATTGGGGGCATGGCTACTACTTTATTGATATACCATACGATAGTGACGGCACAATAGAGCGCATCATCACCAGCTTCAGCTTTGAGGGCGCAACCCTTTATGGATGTGAGAGGGGGGTGAAGTGATATGGCAAAAAAATACCTCCACTACTATACAACAAGCGACGAAATAGACAAAGCACTATTGAAAAATTATCTCGATTCTGATAATATGTGCAATGATAAGACGTTCGAAGAAATTATTATGAATCAAAGAGAAGAAATTATTCAGAAACACGCAGAAAAGCACAGCATCTGGTATAACCCAAAAAAAGACAAATGGTATACCAAGTTGGGTACAAAAAAACGTTTGGTAGCGTTAAAAGAAAGGGGGGATTTGGAGAACGCCATTATTGAGTTTTATCTGATAGAAGAAAAGCTGACAACTACCGTCGATGATGTATTTAACGAGTGGCTCCAATATGAATCAACACATACGGAACACGATATGAAAACTATAAACGAGTATGAGGGCGAATATAAGCGGTTCCTTGCCGGAACAGAATTTGCGTCTACTGCTATTCACTCAGTCACGGAGATGGACATCGTCCGACTCCTGAAATCAATAGTGACAGGGGGTGAGAAAATCCACCGGAAACGTTACGCCTCAGTAAAGACCATCATCCGTACACTCTTTAACTACGCGCGTATTCATATGGAAATTGACTGTATAACTGTAACGAACATTCTGACAGATATACACTTTCCAGACGCGGCATTTAAGGCAAAGGATAACGATGATGCCAAGCAGGTGTTCAAGCACTCGGAAATCATTAAGATAAAGGAAGAATTGAAAGATACAGAGAATCTTCTTGAACTCGGTATCCTGCTGACACTTGAAACTGGTGTCAGAGTTGGAGAATTGTGTACTCTCAAACGCGAATGCCTCAAAGATGATTATCTAATCATCAAGTACTCCCAACACAAATACAAACGTGATGGGAAGTTCCATTACTATGCAGGCACGCCCAAGAGGGGTAAAGAAAGAACAGTTGTATTAAACTCTGACGCAAAAAAGATTATCGAAAAAATTCTCTCCCTGCATGATAGTGAATGGCTTTTCCCTGACGGAACAGACGCTACCCAGTGGAGGAAAGCGCATTGCTTTGACGGAGCAATTCGCAGAGTGTGCCAAAGATTAGGTATCGCTGAACGCTCCATGCACAAGTTACGCAAGACATATGCATCTTATATTTTAAATTATAAAAGTGAGGAAAATGAGCAGGTAACTGAAAAGCTTGCGCAGATTCAGTTAGGACACGCGGACATCTTGACCACTCAGCAATCCTATCACTACGACATTTTCGACACGGACGAAAAAGTCAAAATATTGGGTGGTATAAAAATTGGTTAACCCCAGTTAACCCCAAAAACTTGCAAAAGTAAAACGGCTCAATCCCAGTATTTACAAGGGATTGAGCCACCTTAAAACTACTGCCGCAGACCGGAATCGAACCGGTACGGGTATCACTACCCACGGGATTTTAAGTCCCGGGCGTCTGCCAGTTCCGCCACTGCGGCATTTTTATTAATGGATGGAGGTGGATTCGAACCACCGAAGCAATTTGCAGCAGATTTACAGTCTGTCCCCTTTGGCCACTCGGGAATCCATCCATTCCTGCCTGTGAAAATTTTATTTTTCACAGTTGTATCTCACAATTACCATTTATATCATATCACTCCGTAAAATGCAAGAAATTTTTCTTCTCAGGTTTTTTATCAGAAAACTTTTCATTGAAAATTTTTTCATTAATATGCTTTAATATAACAGCGGAAGTCGGCGGAAGCGTAATATGAACTTTTCCGGCAATAACAGGGTATTCTTTCGACTCTGTCGTAAAACCGTCCGCCGTTGTAAGCAGAAGCTGCTTCATCATACATTCTTTCGGCATACCGAGATACCACACGGATATATCTTTTATAATCTCGTGATCATTGTTATTCACCAGAACAACCGACTGCTCTTCTCTTGTAAAGCGTCCATAGCCGATAACGTTATAATCTTCTTCAATATATTTCAAAGAACCTGTTAAAAATTCTTTGTTCTGCTTATGGATTTTAATAATTTCCTTATGAAAATCTATCAACTCTTTATCTTCATGTCCCCATGGATAAGTTCTTCTGTTATCCGGGTCCGTGAACCCGCAGACACCTGCCTCATCACCATAATATAACGTAGGTGCACCAATCCAAGTCATCTGGATGACTACCGCTTCTCTAAACACGGCTTTACTGATTCCCTCATTTGCCGCCTGCGGACCTAACGTATTTATACGTCCTATCCGACGGTTTGTTCTTGTCAGGAATCGGGAATGGTCATGATTGGATAACTCATTCATCGCTGTTTGCAAAGACTGCATGGGAAATGCTGCACAGTGATGTCGCATAGCATCCCAGAAACTTTTTGCATTTCCAAGCAAATCCTCCCGATAATCATCACTATGTTTCTGCATACCGGTCAAAAACCATGTAACAGGTTCCATAAAAGCATCATAATTCATAACGGTGTCCCACTCTCCGCCCTGTATCCAGTCTTTGGGACTTCCGTAATGCTCTG
This sequence comes from uncultured Bacteroides sp., assembly GCA_964554405.1. Lineage (GTDB taxonomy): Bacteria > Bacillota > Clostridia > Lachnospirales > Lachnospiraceae > UBA3282. Next base: position 25,653 of record CAZKOR010000007.1, read on the forward strand.
CGAGAATAATAGCATTTGGATTAGCTGTTTTTACCGCCTTACGAAACTCTTTCCAGAAAAAATGGTTATATTCAGAAGTATGCCCCAAATCCGCCGCTACATCCAGCCGCCATCCGTCTGCATTATACGGTGGAGATACCCACTTTCTGGCAATATGAAGCACATACTGCAGCAATTCTCTGGAGTTTTCATAATTTAATTTCGGCAGGGTATCATGTCCCCACCATCCGTCATATGTGCCGTTATAAGGCCATCTGTTATTGTCATTAAACTGAAAATAATTATGATAGGGGCTGTCCTGTGCAACATAAGCGCCCTTTTCATACCCTTCCGCATTCTCATAGATTCTTTCTTTATCCATCCACTTATTGAAAGAACCGCAGTGATTAAAAACGCCGTCCAAAATTACTTTCATACCACGTCTGTGCGCTTCTTTTACCACGTCTGCAAAAAGCTGGTTGCTTGCTTCCAGATTCTCTTTATTTGTAATGCGGTTAATATATTTTGTTGCAAATCTGTTCTCCTGCTGCCCGGGCTGCAATAAATCTCCCTGCTCATTAACAATCTTTCCAAAATGCGGGTCGATATTATCATAGTCCTGTATATCATACTTATGGTTTGACGGAGAAACAAAGAGCGGATTAAAATAAATAACATCTACGCCTAAATCCTGCAGATAATCCATTTTATCCAAAACGCCCTGCAAATCGCCTCCGTAGAACTCTCTTATCCCATCTACAGCCGGATATTTATTCCAATCTTCTACTTTGACGGTTTTATCATTTATATATTGATATTCATTTGTTAAGACATCATTTGTCTTATCCCCATTATAAAACCGGTCTACAAAAATTTGATAAATAACGGCTCCCTTTGCCCACTGCGGAACCTTAAAACCGGGAATAATACGGAACTGATAGTATTCGTTGATATCTCTGACTACACCCCTTGTATCAAAATAACAGGATGCTTTCCCCGCAACCACTTCAAAATAATACAACATATTTTCATTATCCAACTGTTCCGTATGTGAATAATAATCAAAATACTCGTCTGACTCTGTTTTCAGCATCAGATGCTTAATACCCTTATGTACGAAAAAAACCCTGTCGATATTGTTGAGTGCAGAGCGAAACCGAATCGTTACTTCACTGTATGCGCTTGGTTCTGCAGGAGAAATATAATTTTCCGTAGTGTCACTGAACAACGCCTTTCTGTTAAAGACAGGACGCATTGAAGAAATATACTGGTAACTTTGTTCTGCCTTCCAAAATTGATTGATGTCCATACGAGCAGCCTCCGTTTTATAATACGTTTATAGATAATTTACGAAGTAAATTTTCTATTTTTCTTTTTAAGAGTAGTAAAAAAGACAGCTTTGGGTTCGCTGTCCTTTTTAGAGAAGGTATTTCTTTCTTATGGGGTATAGCAAAAAACTATATAATGTATTGGGGGTTACAAGTGTATATTAGCACAGCCTTATTTTGTTCACAATACCAAGGATTCACAAATATTACAAATTTGAAAATCGTTTTTTGTTAAAATTGCACAAAATTCATGTAGTATTACACATCAAACAACGCTTCAAACTCTACTCTGCTAATCTTTTCCTTTTCCAATAACAACCTTGCACATTCATGTAGGACTTTTTCATGTTCTAATATGATTTCTTTTGCTTTCTTGTAACAATCATCAATAATCGCTTTTACTTCCTTATCAATTTCCCCGGAAATAATCTCGCTGTGATTTTTGGCATGTGCCAAATCTCTTCCGATAAATACTTCATCATCGTCATTGTCATAATTAATTACGCCAATGTTATCAGACATACCATATCTTGTTACCATCCTGCGGGCAACTTTCGTTGCTTTCTTAATATCGCTGGACGCCCCTGTCGTAATATCATCAAAAATAATTTCCTCTGCAATACGTCCGCCCAGAGATACCATAATTTCCTCTTTCATCTTGCCCTTTGTCAGGAACATTTCATCTTTTTCCGGCAGCGGCATGGTATATCCTGCTGCCCCGATTCCGGTCGGAATAATGGAAACGGTATATACAGGTCCGACATCCGGAAGTACATGGAATAAAATAGCATGCCCGGCTTCGTGGTACGCCGTAATCTTTTTCTCTTTATCAGATATAATACGGCTTTTCTTCTCCGAACCAATACCGACTTTAATAAATGCTTTCTTGATGTCCTCCTGTTTTACGAAAACTCTTTCATCCATTGCCGCATTGATTGCCGCTTCGTTCAAAAGATTTTCCAAATCCGCTCCTGTGAAACCTGCGGTTGTCTGGGCAATCTGCTCTAAGTCAACATCATCCGCAAGCGGTTTATTTTTGGCGTGAACCTTCAAAATATCCTGCCGCCCGCCGACATCCGGTGATGCCACGCTGATTTTCCTGTCAAAACGTCCCGGTCTTAAAATTGCAGGATCCAAAATATCAACACGGTTGGTTGCCGCCATGACAATAATGCCTTCATTGATACCAAAACCGTCCATTTCCACAAGAAGCTGGTTTAATGTCTGTTCTCTTTCATCGTGGCCGCCGCCCATACCTGTACCGCGGCGTCTCGCCACCGCATCAATCTCATCAATAAA
>CAZKOR010000007.1:28268-47467 GCA_964554405.1 uncultured Bacteroides sp.
AGAACCGGCAATACTAAAGACCGCCACATTTCTTTCTCCTGCAATCGCTTTGGCAAGCAATGTTTTTCCGGTATCGGGAGCGCCCTCTAACAAAACGCCTTTCGGAATTCTGGCTCCGACTTTCGTAAATTTCCCAGGTTCTTTCAAAAACTCTACGATTTCTTCCAATTCTTCTTTTTCTTCTTTTAACCCGGCAACATCATTCAATGTAATTTTATTATCTCCGAGAGAAAGTTTTGCACGGCTCTTTCCAAAATTCATCATTTTTCCGCCGCTGCCGCCTGCTGAATTTTGGGAATTCATCATCACAAAGAAGAAGACGCAGACAATCGTAACGAGCAGTATCGGAAATACACTGTTAAGAAACCAGCTTTCCTCCGGCACATCTTCAACCGTCGGGTCTAAGCCATACTGTCTGATAACCTGCTCTATTTCCGTAACATCAGTCACATAAAGGATTCGTTCCTCCCCGCTCTTTAATGTAATCTCTACAGAGCCGGTTGGCGTCTCTTTATTGGGACAGATATTCACCATTGCCACATTACCGTTTTTTAGCTGCGCTTCAAACTCGCCTTTTGTGTAACCGCTTCCCTGCACTCTTATTGTTCCAATCCAGACCGTAAAAAGAAGCAGTCCGATAATCACAATAAAATACAAATAAAAACTTCTGTTATTCTTACTCAAATCATACCTCTTTCCTGATAGAAACGTCTCTGACGGGAGCCATATCTAATCAAATTTTACAATACCGATATACGGAAAATTTCTATAACGCTGGTCATAATCCAAACCATATCCTACCACAAACTCATCCGGTATCGGAAACCCGATATAATCCGCCCGAATATCCACTTCCCGCCGCTCAGGTTTATCCAGCAAAGCGCAAAGTTTTACATCCGCCGCACCTCTGTCTTTTAACAACTCTACCAGATAACTTAATGTTCTTCCGGTATCTACGATATCTTCCACAACAAGAACATGTTTCCCTTCTAAAGGCTCATCCAGGTCCTTTTTGATTTTAATCGTTCCGCCTGACGTTGTTCCGCTGCCATAACTGGAAACCGACATAAAATCTATGGATACAGGAACGGTAATCCTTTTTGCAAGTTCACACATAAAAAAACTTCCGCCCTTTAAAATACATATCAAATGTACATTTTTTCCTGCGTAATCTTCGCTGATTTGTTCTCCTAATTCCCGTATTCTGGCGTTTATCTTTTCTTCCGGCAGTAAAACTTCAATTCTCTCAGCCATTATCTTCCTCCTAATCGTACCTGTAAGATACATTCCGTATTTTCATCCACCTTATAATACTGACTGATGCGATGGCCCGGAACCCAAAGAATATGCGCTCCATCCGCCAGCAGATAAATATGCTCCCGCTGTGCTTTGGGAATCTTCTCATTTATCATATAGTCTTTTATGGATTTCTTTCGCAGGGAATCATCTATGGTAAGATAATCTCCTGTTTTTCTTGTTCTTAATAATAAAACCGTAGTTATTTTATCATAATCAAACCATTTCGTATATGTTTTTTCCGGAATAATTTGTCCTTTTTTGTAAAAAAATTCCTCTTTTCGTATGATTTGAAACTCCAAAATACCTAATCCGGGAACCGTTACTTCCCCTGGAACAGAAACAGACAGCGGTAAATGCTGCGAAACTTTCCGCTCCTGGCAAAAATTTTGTCTTCGTAAAAAATTTATCCTTCGGATAAATATAAGTTTGTCATATTCTTTATATGCCGTCAAATGATATGGAAGAGATACTTCTTTGCTGCCGTCTTTTCCGATTAATTCTAATAACGCATAAATATGTTCTTTCGTGATATCTTTTCGCTGCGGTGTCAGCTTTTCCAGACAATAAAGCAACAGCATTTTCTGTATAAAAACATCTTCTTTCCGAAACATGCACAGGTCTAATGTCTCACAGTCCTTTTCACTATGAAGCAGGCACTTTTCATACGCGATATGTGTCTGCCTTTGCACGTAATCGTCTGTTTCCGCAAGAATATCTGCTGCCGCATTCATATGTTCTACAGCATTTCCGCAAATCTGCGTTTCCGCATAGGAAATCATATGATGCCGGATTTTATTTCTTGTATAAATATCTTCCTCGTTGGTACTATCACTGCAAAAAGCAATCTCTTTTGCTTTCAGATAAGACTCGATTTCCGTTCTGTCCAAGCATAAAAGCGGACGGATAATCTGACCGCGTGTCGGCCGAATACCTGCAAGCCCGCGCAGACCGCTTCCCCGAAACAGATGAAACAGCATTGTTTCAGCCCTGTCATTACGATTATGGGCAACTGCAATTTTTCCTATACCTCCGGTGCCCTTTTCCGCTTCTAAAACTTCTTCAAACGCCTGATAGCGCAGCTGTCGTCCTGCTTCTTCGGGTGAAAGTCCGTTTTCTGCGGCATACCCGTTCATATCCACTTTTTTATAAAAATAAGACACCTCTAACTTTTTACAGAGACTTTCTACATAATCCGCATCATTATCCGCATCAATACGCACGCCATGATGAACATGCACTACAAGCAAACGAAAATCTATCACTTTCGATAATTCCCATAACAGAAACAGCATACAGACAGAATCCGCCCCGCCTGATACGCCCGCTGCAATGGTATCGCCAGCCATAATCATCTCATATTTGGCAATATATTTTTTTACTTTCTCAAAAATATCTTCCATAATGTAGTATTTTACCACATTTTTAAGTACAGCGCCACACTCCCATTACAAGCACAGTCATATCATCCAATATTTTACCTTTGCTTTGATGGAGACAATAACTCAGTATCTGCCCCGCAATTTCTCCGGGATTGGTATGAGTTATCCTGCCGATAACCTCAGGAAGAATTTCTTCTCCGATTCCCTGCTCCAAAGCATCCAATACCCCATCGGAAAGCATAATGACATAATCTCCGTCTTCTAACTGTCTGTGCATGATTTCCGGCTCTATCTGCTGAAACAGACCAAGCGGCAGATTTCTTGCCGAAAGCCTGTCCACCAAATGCTCTCTTTTAATATAAGTACATGCCGCACCGACTTTAATAAATTCGCACTCGCCTGTATAGAGATTTAATTCGCAGATATCCAGTGTTGACATATTCTGCTCCTGTCCGCCTACCGCCAATGCCCCGTTAATAATCTGAATAGCCGCTTCTTTCCGAAATCCGGACTCCATAAGCCGCTCCATCATCTCTATTACTTTTCCGGACTCTTCACATGCTTTCTCTCCTGAGCCCATACCATCCGAGAGAATAGCCGCCACTTTTCCCTGCTCCATTTCATAAAAAGAGTAATTATCTCCTGAAACGCTCTCGGATTCCTTTACTGCCTTGGCAAATCCCATAAGAATATGAAATGCAGGTTCTTCCAGAAAATGATACGTATTCCATTCTTTTGCCATAAACAACGGCTCATTTTTAGAAACACGGACTTTTACATTCATTGCCGCAGAGACAAGTTCCGCTACATCCTCCATGACAATGCACTCCTGCATCTGCGTTTTCATTGTAAGACAAAGTTCCAGATGCCCATCCTCATTTTCCAGAATCAGAAAATTTTTCATAAGTATCCCCGCTTCTTTTAAATCATGCGATACCTGCCGGTACTTCCTCTCTCCGACCGGGTGATACCGATAACTTTCCCTTGCTACGCTGGACATAATATGCGCCATTTCTTTTAAATGGTCCGCTAATAAGCCTTTGCTTTCCCCAATTTTCTTCTGCCAGAGATATTCCTGCCTGTCCTTATCTTCTTTACAAAATTCCTCTGTTTCCCCTTCCTCAAAAAGCTCTGCCAAATCCCTGAAAGATTCCGCATAGTTTAGTAATTTCTGTCTGCCATATTCCGATATTACCGTTACCATATTCTCATCCGTTATCTGCGCCTGCTTCTTCATAAACCTGTGCCTCCCTTTTATGCCATCTATTTAATCAATATATGAGAAGCTCGTCCATATTATTCTTTAAAAAAACAAAAAATCGAGTGCCGGCGCACTCGATTGCAGATTCTGAATGGATACCCAAATCTGTTTATCTTTCATCTTTAAATATTATTTCGCCCTCGTATACAAGGCCTAATTTATCTTTTGCTACTTCTTCTACATATTTTTTCGTCTGTGTATATTTTCCGTACTCTTCTATTTCTTCGGTTCGCGCCTCTTCCGCAGCAATCTCTTCTCGCAATTCCGCTTCTCTTAATGCGTATGCTTCCCGCTTACCCTGAAGTTCTACACTCTTGACCGTTACCACAACCAACATCATCATAACAACTATCGTTACCAGAATCATACTTGCCTTGTTCTGGCGCTTTTTACGATACGCTACTCTTCTTGCCATACAAATCTCCAAATCTTCTCAATGTTTACATAAAACCATTTTAAGCATTTTTATGCAAACCGTCAACCTATTTTTTATGATATTTTGACATTTTTTTATTTTCTTTTTCAAAAAGTTTGTTAATTTTATAAGTTTTGAAAATAGCCATTTTAAAGGCTTTACTATAATTTGTATTACACGGAAGAGTAACCACATTATCTTGTATATAATTGTTGACATAATATGTATGAAGAATCTACTAATTAGCCATTTATATAGTAACATTCCAACCATGGCCCCTAATACGGTAAACCATCGCAGCACCCCATTATTTTCCCGATAGAGCATATAGAAAACACCTAGACCACAGGCAATCCAAAAAAAGAAATCTTCCAACGATACCCAAAAAGTGCCATGCTTTATCAGTTTTCTGAGAATCAAAAGCCAATCATAAACAAAAGTAATGACAACGCCCATGAAAATAGAATGCAGAAAAAAGGTAACCTCCTGTATAATATCCTGACTCATAATCCGGCAATTCTCCTTTATAGATAATTTACGTAGTAAATTTTCTATTATTTAAATAATCTTGCCAATAGAGATTCTCCTTTAGAGCCATATCCGGCTGTTTCCGAATAAGTAAGACTGTCTATCCGACCGTCAATATCCACTTCTCCTTTATCCAGAGACAATCTGCTGACATGAAGTTCATTTCCTTTTATCATCAGCATTCCCTGCTCTGTTTCCAATAAAATTTCATTGACATCGAAAGACAATACATCATTCACGCCGCTTATAGTACATGTCCTTCTATTCGTGAGCATCAGCTTATGGGGTTTCTTATTAATATTGTTTAAATCCTCCATACATACCTCCCTGAAATCTCTTCCAGTTAAATGTATGCACGGACTTTAAGAAATATGCGGATATTATGTGAGGTAACGGAAAAGCTCTTTTGCTTCTTCTTTACGCACTGTCTCCTGGACATCCAGCACTTCTACTTTTACCTCTTTATTTCCAAATTGAATCGTAATGACATCGCCGACCTTAACATTTGTGGATGCTTTCGCCGGTTTGTCGTTAATAAAAACTCTCCCTGCATCGCATGCTTCATTTGCAACGGTACGTCTCTTAATCAAACGGGAAACTTTTAAATATTTATCTAATCTCAAAATAATGCCCTCCTTCTCCTTTTTTAAGACGAAACAACGGATGCCTCGCTCCGCGGGACATCCTTATGTTAAAAAGAACCTGTATTATGCAGCGCATATACAGGTTCTTCTCTCATGTGTTCAATAGCGTTTATTAGTTGATAGAATCTTTTAAAGCCTTACCAGCTTTGAACTTAGGTGCCTTAGATGCCGGAATTTTCATAACAGCGCCAGTCTGAGGATTTCTACCTTCTCTTGCTGCTCTTTCAGCAACTTCAAAAGTACCAAAACCAACTAACTGTACTTTTTCGCCTTTTTTCAATTCAGCAGCAACAACATCTGTAAATGCCTTTAATGCTTTCTCTGAATCCTTCTTGGATAATCCTGCCTGATCAGCCATAGCTGCTACTAATTCAGTCTTGTTCATTTTAAACTCCTCCTCTTCAAATGAGTTTTCATTTTCTTTAGAAGTCTCTCTTTTGAAACATCTATATCTAGTTATAATCGTTTTTTCATCTCTTGTCAAGTAAAAAAGCCATATTTAGCGCATTTTGCGTGTTTTTTAACAGTTTGTACATATTTTACTTGTTATGTAAAGCTATTTCGCATGGAAATGATATGTGTGATATAATAGTTATGTTGTCCAACCGATACCCGACAACGGGAGGAGGTGTTTTTATGGACATTGTCGTTTCTTTTTTAGTCGCTGTTACGGCTGGTGTAGTGTCTCACTGCATCAGCAAATGGTTAGATAGCGATAAAAAGGACAACAAATAACCTAGTGGGTGCTTTGCCACTATAAAAAGAAAAGAAGAATCCCCAAACTGTATCACCCTACAGTTTGGGGATTCGTTCTTTGTCTTTATGGACTTGTCATTTCTTTTGCCTATTGGCATTATAGCATATGTAGATTTTAACTGCAATATAACATTTAAAAATTATTTATAAAACTCATTCTTCTTCACCTATAGATTCCATTTGTCATTTCCGGGCAATCATCGTCAAATATTTCTTCCGGCGTTAACTCGGCTGGAAGACTATTCATTATAACTTTCGCCATATTCATACATCTACAGAGTTCTCCTTTATCCAGCATTTTATCCCAAATAAAGTGAATATTCATTAACTCATGTGGTTCCTGTTATTTTTTTATTATAGACTCTCTATTTTTCATAACTTCTATACCTTCCGATTCCTCAGAAGTATCTGTGCTTGCTGTAGTATCTTTACTTGTCGAAGTATCCGTACTTGTTATAGTATCTTTACTTGTCGAAGTATCCATACTTGTTGTAGTATCTTCACTTGTCGAAGTATCTGTACTTGTTGTAGTATCTTCACTTGTCGAAGTATCTGTACTTGTTGTAGTATCTTCACTTGTCGAAGTATCCGTACTTGTTGTAGTGTCTTTACTTGTCGAAGTATCCGTACTTGTTGTAGTATCTTTACTTGTCGAAGTATCCGTACTTGTTGTAGTATCTTTACTTGTCGGAATCTCTGTACTTGTTGAACTTGTCGGAGTCTCCGGATTATCCGGTTTGTCAGGGTGCGGATCATCTGGGTTATCAGGATTATCTGGATTATCAGAATTTCCTGACTCTATTATAACTTCACAGGTAAATTCCCTAAAAACATCACCTATTTTGACCAATATCGTAATCGTAGCGCTTCCTTCTTCTGTCGCATCAACTTTTACACCACTGGTTTCGGTGCTGCTGCTTATCTTCACATTTCCATTCCAGCTCCATGAAACTAAATCAGGAGTAAGCCCTTCGGATGAAAAAATGGAAAATTCAACACTGTCTCCTTCTTTCATGCTAAGTTCAAACTTATTATCCTCTATTTTATTAAGACCATCAATATCATTTAAAGAGAAAGTTCTCAGTTTCTTCTCATCTGCCGTTTCATCAACTCCCTCTTTTTCCGCTGTTAAAGCCGAGAAAACAATCGTTCTCCTGCTGTCAATCGTGACTGGTCTGGTAACAGATTGATAACCCTCTTTTTCCAACTTAATTGTATAGTTTCCTCTTTCTAACTTAACATTTGCTTCAGTGCCATATGTAATATATTTATACTCACCATCATTGTCTTTTTTTATGGATATATCTACTTCCTGAGGTACTCTGATAGTAACATCATATTCTTCTATATCATTTATAGAAGTAGATGATTTCGAGGTTGACGTTGAATTACTGCTGCCTCTCCTGCTTCCGCTGACGTTATCATAATCCGATTCCAAATCAGCAAACGAATATGTAATATCTTGTCCGTCATCATAAAGATAAACTGTATAACTCTTAGATACATAGCCAACTTTGCTTAATGTAATCGTATGGTCACCTGTTACTTTTGTAAAGCTAATCGGAGCAACACCTACATAATTGCCGTCTAAATACACATCTACATTCAACGGCGCATCAATATAAACTTTGTTATTCGTCACCGCATTTGCGATATCATTTAGACTGCTGTTATCACTGACACTGTCGTCGTCCTTATCCTCTGTTTCTCCTTCTTCCATCGTAAAACTAATGCTGGCATATTCGGAACCGACTTGAATGTACTTTGCCATCGACAAATATCCTTCTGCTTCTAAACGAACCTGATGGATACCGTAAGTCAGTTCTACTTCCTTCTCTATATCTACTACCTCTCCGTCAACTTTCACTGTTGCCGTAGACGGATTGACAGAAAAGAGAATCTTTCCGGTCTTATCCTGCAAAATTTCAAGATCGCTTGCATCCAAAACTACTTCTTTATTTCTTTCAATAACAACTTCTTTGACACAGCTTGCATTATCATTAGTAAGCAATACCTGATAACTTCCTTCCGGTACCGCTATAAGCATGTCCTCTGTGATACGCTGAACAACCGCATTTCCAACTTCAATCCAGCCGCCGACCAAAGCCTGCTCATTGGATAAACGCAGGTATCCATGTCCTCTTTGAATATTAATACTGTAGATAGTATGGTCAATACCGCTGACTGTTAAAATATCACTATCAACAATCTCCATCAGTTCCGCTCGTCTGCCCTCTGACAAAATCATTGCTTCATCCGGCAGAGAATAGGTATTGGAACCTATTTCCGCTGTTTTATTCCTGCCGCCTAAATCATAGTTCTCTACGTTATTAAATACCCATGAATTCGGAGATAACTGTACGCTGGCAAGTCTCTTTTTGCTCTTTAGAAAAGTAATATCTACAATATCGCCCTCTCTAATCTGGGACATTGCCATAGGACCGTCATGCCGGTCTTTTACATAAGTTGTTCCATCGTATGACAGTGTATATTGTTTTCCGGTTGCAATATTCATAAACTTAATAGAACTGCTCTCTGCATCTATAGACGCTACAACCGCCGTATCTGCGGAGTCAAAGCTTCCGACTTCCGCTACAACAAAATCCGTTCCTATCGTATTTTGAGTATTCAGGTCTTTTTCCCTGGCAAGACTGATATTGCTTGCCTGGGAAGTACAACCGGTAATTGTCAATGCCAATATCATAAGAGCTGTTGTAATGACCGATAATCTCTTGTACATCGTATTCATCATATATAACCATGCCTTTCTCTTAATATGCGAGTTTGGATATTTTTATTTTTTAAAAATAGTTTCCAAAAATTCCTGCTTCATTTTTTCCTGTGCAAGAAGCTTCTCCAGTTTTTCCATATTGCGTCCGGGTATCCATGCTTTTCCGGAATTATAATAAAAGTTTACAATCTTCCAGAATTTTTCCGGATACGCGAAACGATAGTATAGCTGCATATAGTCATTTTCCGACAAAGTCTTCTCTTCATTATAAGCGCAAAGAAGCGTATCGCCAAGTGTCAGCGACCAATTATTTTTTTCCAGCAGCTTGCGCATAAAAAGATATAAATCTCTGACCGGATTATCACGTACACATTTTTCAAAGTTTATAAGCGCCATGCCATCAGCAGTCTGTATAATATTATGATACTGATAATCGCCGTGACATACAATAGAAAATTCAGGAAATCCATCCTGTTTTTTTGTTTTTCCATCATATATATAATAATGCATTTCACCTGTAACTTGCAACGCAATATCGAAAAAATAATCATAATGTTCCATTAAATATATTTCAAAAGCCGTTTTTTGACTCTTTTCCCGTAGAAAACGACGTACTTTTTTTAATTCCTTATTGTGCTTTTCATATTCTTTCTCAATGCGAAATACCGGCTGGGAAACCAATTCTTCCCAATCCGACATATCGGAACAATTATGTAGTTTTGCAAGAACGCGGACCGCATCCCTGCACTCTTCTACCTCTCTGTTATTACATTCTTTTCCTTCAAAATAACTTTTAACAATATAAGGAATCCTATCCTGATCATAAACAATTAATTCATCTTCTTTTGTTTTCAGAATAGATTCCACAAGCAGACATCCGGACTCCTTAATATGTTTTAATAAGGTATCCTGAAAATAAATTTTATTCATAGGACCATGATACTCTTTTAAAATAAGCAGTCCTTTATCCGATTCGCAAAGAATCGCCCCACGCCCTTTCCAGGTACGCTTCACTTCTATTTCATAGTTATCAAACAAACTGACCGCTCTGTCATTCACGAAAATACCCCCCATACCAGCTGTTCCTCATCTATCCTATCTTATGAGAAAGTATGGAAAAGTATGTTTTTTTTGTCGTTTAATCTTTAAGCGGCAAAAGAGAAAGTAAATATTCTTTTTGATTATGTTCCGGATTTTCTAAAACATCTTCAAGTAATTTATTAAGCGTTATTCCTATTTCCTTCCCCGGTTTCATCCCTTCTGCAATCAAATCATCACCGGACACAGCCAAATCTTTTAAACAAAGGCATTCCTTTTTTTTCAGTATGTTCTTATAAATTTCCTGAAGCGTTTTCAGTTCCTGTAGTTTTTCCTCCCTCTGATAATCACTCTGCGCCATAACATCGGCGTATTTAACGGCAAACAGCATCGGAAAAATATCCTCTCCTATCTTATTTGCCGCACGTCTTACATTTCTGGGATTTGGTTCTATTTTCCAATCATGATATCTTACGAGTTTTCTGACTTTATCCAACGTATCGTTATCAAATTTCAGTCTTTTTAAAATTTCCACGGTCATTTCTTCCCCTATGGCCGCATGACCATGATTGTGTGTAATTCCTTTTTCATCAACTGTCAATGTCTGTGGTTTTCCGATGTCATGAAAAAGCATTCCCAGCCGTAACACTTTATCCGGCTTCACAAAAATAAGCGTATGTAAAATATGTTCTCCTACACTATAGCAATGATGCGGATTATTTTGCTGTGTTTCCATACAGATATTAAATTCCGGCAGTATCTGCTTTGTAATTCCTGTTTCGTAAGCGGTTCTGATATCATCCGGATGCTCTGAAATAAGCAGCTTTACTAACTCTGTCTGAATCCGCTCCGCGCTGATATTTTGAAGCGTAGGTGCAAGTTTTTTTATGGCTTTTTTCGTTTCTTCCTCTATTGTATAGCCTAACTGCGCGGAAAACCGTACGGCGCGCATCATGCGGAGGGCGTCTTCGGTAAAACGCTCTTCGGCATTGCCGACACAGCGAATCATTTTCCGTTCTATATCCCGTATGCCCTCAAAAATATCAATGAGTCCGTTCTGTTCATTGTATGCCATCGCATTGATGGTAAAATCCCGACGCCGCAAATCCTCTTTTAATTCTGCCGTAAAAGTTACATCTTTCGGATGGCGGCTGTCTTCATACTTCCCATCAATGCGATAGGTTGTTACTTCAAAACTCTCTTTTTCCATCATAACGGTAACTGTTCCATGTTGAATTCCCGTGTCGATGGTTTTTCGAAACATTTTTTTTACTTCTTCCGGTGCTGCGGAAGTTGTAATATCCCAGTCATCAGGTTCTTTTCCCAGAATGGAATCCCTGATACAACCCCCTACCGCATACGCCTCATAGCCTGCTGCCTGAATCGTCTCTATAATATACCGTACTTTTTGCGGTAACTGTATCTGCACATCCATTCTACACTCGGACTCCTTTTTTTACGGGTGAAAAATTTATTTTTCACCCTATGCTCGGACCCTTAAATAGTGAAGTCGGATCCTTAAAGTGTGGAACTTCTTCTTCCCCATTTCCCAAAGAAGAGGTCAGTCTATCCAGCTCACTTTCTGATAACATACTTCTGTGTCTTTCTATATATTCTCTTTTTTCGTCATCGGACATATTGGAATATCCATCATCTTCTGCTACTACATTACCTGCCAGTGCAAATTCATATCCGAAAGGCATTTGATTATAATCCATACTATTCTCATTCCTTTCTGTATTTTTCTTAATTTTTATATTTTCATAGTGTACAAAAATTAGGTTATACAAAAAGGAATGAATTTATGCTTTTTATACTTTGTTTATTTATGCCAATGTACAGATTCCTTTCAGTCGGATATCCTCGCAGGATGCTCCTACAAGAATCTCATAATCTCCTGCGTCCGCAATGAAATCATGAATATCCGTATCAAAATACGCAAAATCCTGCGGTGATAATATCAATGTCACTTTTCCGGATTTTCCGGGCTGCAGTTTTATTTTTTTATATGCTTTCAGTTCTTTCACAGGACGGTCTACTTTCGGCGATATCGGCGCAATATAAACTTGTGCAATTTCTGCTCCTGCCTTTTTACCGGTGTTTTTCACGGTAAAGGAAACTTTAACTATTTTACTTCCTTCTTTTTCCTGTTTCAAGGTCAGATTATTATAGGTAAATTTTGTGTAAGACAGACCATGTCCAAAACAAAAAGCAGGCGCAATCCGTTCTTTATCAAAATAACGATATCCGTAATATAAACCTTCTGACAAATTGATTGTTCCTCGTATGCCGGATTGTCCGTTTTTTGCAGTAACACAGTCTTCATATTTTGCAGGGAATGTTTCTGCCAGTTTTCCGGATGGATTCACTTCTCCAAAAATAATTTCTGCAAAAGCATTTCCTGTTTCCATGCCGGCATAATAGCTCCATAAAATTGTCTCTGCCTCATTACGCCATGGCATTTCCACCGGAGAACCACCAATAAATGTAATAATTACATCTTTTCTTACTTTCAGAAGTTCCGCAATTAATAGATCCTGTTCAAAAGGAAGTTTCATGTCCTCCCTGTCAAGTCCCTCGCTGTCAAAATTATGATTCAGTCCACCGACAAAAATAACTTCATCTGCTTCTTTTGCCAGAGCAATCGCTTCTTCAAATAATTTTATATTCTTTTCATGAATCAGCTGTACTTCTTTTTCTCTCTGTGCTGCCTTCTCTTCCTCTTCTTTATCCTGATTAGCATGCATCGCTTCGATTTCCGCTTTGGAAAGGATGCCGATATTCGTATTCTCCAATTCATCCAGACTGGTTTCCTGCCAGTTATGATCAAAAGTCTTCGGCTTTTCAGGCACATAATAACCGGGCGCATATATGACCTCTGCATTTCCGCCCAAATATGTTTTGATTCCCATTAACGGTGAAATTTCATAAAGCGCTTTAATTTCCGCACTGCCGCCGCCGTCCGAATGGATTTTAGCCGCATTCTGCCCGATGACCGCGATCTTTTTCACTTTATCTTTATTCAGAGGCAGCTTGTTATTCTCATTTTTCAAAAGAATCATGGATTCCTGCGCCGCACGATGTACCGCTTCTCTGTGAGCAAGTGTATTATATGTGCCGGATTTTCTCGTATTTTTTTGTTTTCCTATCATCTTTAAGCGGAACATCATTCTGAGAATATTACGTACTTTACTGTCTACTGAAGATTCTGAAACTTCTCCTTTTTCAATGGCTTCTTTTAACGGATTGGCAAACACATAGTTATCAAAGTCAGCAAAAATAGACATTTCCACATCCATAGTAACTTCCGCTGCTTCTTTCGTTTTATGTACAGCTCCCCAGTCACTGATTACCGTGCCGTCATATCCCCACTCTTCTCTCAGAATAAAATCCAGTAATTCCTTATTTTCACAGCAGTGTGTTCCATTTAACATATTATAGGCGCCCATCAGAGAATAGGAACCGCCTTCCTGTACTGCTGCCTTAAACGCCGGAAGATAAATTTCATATAATGTTCTTTCATCTACAATCGTATCAACCATTAAACGATCTGTTTCCTGTACATTACATGCAAAATGTTTCACACAGGCAGCTACATCATTTTCCTGTACGCCCTTGATAAAAGGAACCGCCATCGATGCTGCCAGTTTCGGGTCTTCACTCATATATTCAAAATTTCTTCCGCATAACGGGTCTCTTTTTATATTAATGCCGGGTGCCAGAATCACATCCTTGCCGCGTCCTCTTGCTTCTTCTCCCAAGACATGTCCGGATTGCTTGGCAAGCTCCTGGTTCCAAGTGGAAGCAAGCGCACTATTGCTTGGCAGATACGTTACACTATCATCATTGTTTCCTGTCGGAATCCATCTTTCATTATGAAATTCGCATCTGACACCCATCGGACCATCAGAACATCTTAATGGGGGAATATCCAATCTTTCTACCGCTCCTGTTCGAAACAATCCTGCGGCATGTATCATAGCAATTTTTTCATCCAGTGTCAGTTTTTTTAATAATTTTTCAATTTGATTTTCCATTTTTTTATCGTTCCCGATATTGTTTTTTAAATTCTTTCTTATCATAATTATTACGCCCCTTCCTTTCAGTTAAGTATATAGGTAAATCCTTTCAAATACAATCTTTTTTCATATCAAATATTGACAAACCGGTATAAAATATTGTATTATCTTAATTGTCGTATGAATTACGGGGTGTGGCTCAGCTTGGTAGAGCGCTACGTTCGGGACGTAGAGGCCGCGTGTTCGAATCACGTCACCCCGATTTGATTGCGTCCATAATGGGCGCATTTTTAAAAGCGCAGGCTGTTATGCTTGCGCTTCATCTTTTCCAAATACTATGAGACAATTAAAAGGGAGTATATCTCATCCCCCTTTCAACTGTCAGGAAAGAAAAGAATGTTTTTCTGCCACTGTATCTTAAATAAAATTTCTCTGATACTCGAATGATGTTTCCATCAATGAATATTTTCTTTCCTGAGTATAAATATTCCCCTTTTACAGATTTTATTTTACTGTACAAAATGTTACCAAACTGCTACTTTAATTGTATTTCATGTCAATTTTTAAAAGAAAACAACAAATTTATAAATAGGATTTCCTTTTGCGGAAAATCTTTCTTCATATTCTGTCATCACATTGTCTTTCATCATAGCCATGTCATGATGAAGGTCATAAGTTACCTGCTCTAAATGCCATCCGGCAGGCTCTAATTCTTCCAGAGCAAATGTAAACAATTCCCGGTTATCTGTTTTAAATTCAAGATTTCCCTCTGCAGACAGTATTTCTCTATATCTGTTTAAAAATTCACGGGATGGAAGTCTTCTTTTGGCATGTCTGTCTTTCGGCCATGGATCAGAGAAGTTCAAATAAATTTTATCTACCTCGGCCTGTCCAAATACTTCTGCAATTTCTTCCGCATCCATACGGATAAAATAGAGATTGGGAAGCTCTTCTGCTTCCATTTTCTGAATGCCGCGAATTAAAACACTGGAATACTTTTCTATACCAATATAATTTATTTCGGGATGGCGCTTTGCCATTTCCATGATAAAGCGTCCTTTTCCCATACCAATTTCAATATGTATCGGATTTGTATTCCCGAATAACTCCCGCCAATGGTTTTTTTGTTCTTTCGGATTCTGTACAACAAACCGGCTCGTACCGATTGCCTCTCTCGAACCCGCAACATTTCGTAATCTCATAATTAATCCTGCCTTTTTCTATATTGTCATAAAAAGTCATAAAAAAATCAAGTAAAAAATATTTAGTTTTCCCACAAAATAGTGTATGATAGTAAAGTATATTCCCTAAAATAAAGATTATTGCTTTCACGATAGAAAGGTTCGAGCTATTCATGTATTTTATTAAGAAAAGAAAAACGAAAGCACTTTGTTTTCTTACTGTTTTTCTAATTACCTGCCTTTTTCATAATTATGAACTGACAGCATATGCAACATTAGAGGAACTGGCAGCGGAAGCTGAAGCAAGAAAACAACTTCCGATACAATCCAATGAAATAGAAAACTGGCCCACCGGTCCGCAAATCGGCGCACAAGCCGCTATTTTGATGGAAGCCAATACCGGTGTTATTCTTTATGCAAAAAATGTTCATGAAAAGCTATATCCTGCAAGTACTACTAAAATTCTGACTTCCTTAATCGCTATGGAAAACGGCGACTTGGACGATATGGTCTCATTCAGCCATGAAGCAGTCTTCAGCGTTCCCGGCGACGGTTCCAACATGGGAATGGATGAAGGTGAATCTATTACTTTAGAAGAGTGTCTTTACGGTATTATGGTGGCCTCGGCAAATGAAGTGGCAAACGCCACGGCGGAATATGTCAGCGGCTCTATCGATGATTTCGTTGCTTTAATGAATACGCGTGCAGAAGAACTCGGCTGTACAGATTCGCATTTTACAAATACAAACGGTCTTCATGATGCCGACCATTATACTTCCGCTTACGACTTAGCACTCATTTCTCAGGCTTTCTTTCAAAATGAGATGCTTTGTAAAATCAGCAATACGGCACGTTATCATTTTGAGCCGACTGCAACACAGCCGGATGATTTTTATAAAAAAAATAAGCATCAACTAGTTACCGGAGATATTGCCTATAATGGCATTTTAGGCGGTAAAACCGGATATACAGACAACTCAAGGCAAACACTTGTTACCTGTGCGGAACAAAACGGCATGAAGTTAATCTGCGTCGTTCTCAAAGAAGAGTCTCCCGACCAATTTACTGATACGACTGAGTTATTTGATTATGGTTTCCAAAATTTTCAAGTGCTGAATGTTTCTGAAAATGAAGCAAAATTCAACATTGATAACGTTACTTTTTTTCAGGCTGATAATGATATTTTCGGCAGCTCCAAACCTATTTTATCCATTGATACAAGCAGCTATGTCATTGTTCCGAATATGGCAGATTTCTCCGACTTGGATTCTACGATTAATTATGAAATGATACAGGATAACCATGTTGCAGAGATAAACTACACCTATAACGGAACTTATGTGGGCAGCGCTTACGTAAATCTTGCCGAATATACGGAATCTACTTTTGAATTTAACACAGAGCCCCGGATACCTGACAGCAGCGTGGAAAAAACCGGAACTGTCTCCTCAACAGACGATGAAGACAGTACGATTTTTATTAATATCAAAAAAGTACTTCTAGGCATTTTAATTTTTGGAACAATCATTATTTGCCTTTTTATAATTCATGCTATTATAACTAACCGAAATAATGCCAGACGCCGGAAAAACCGCATGGATAGAAAAAAATACCGAAAAGAGCGTGTCCATTCTAATTTCGATGATTTTGATTTTTAGAGTGCCTTTTTTCTTTCCTTTGCTGCTTTGCCCGCTCTTTTTTTTCGTAAATACTATTTACATCATCTTCAGAAATAAATTTTTCCGTCTTTACTACATATATCTGTTCATTTTCTGCTTTTCGAATCCGTATTTTTGATTTCATAAACCCGTGCTTATCACAATATGACACACAATAATAGTGTTTTCCATTTGGCGAAAACCAACGGATTTTCTTTCGCAGATTTTTATGACAAAGATAACATTTTGTACTGATAACACTTTTATCGCTCATTGCCTCTATTTTGTCATCAAATCCTCTGGAAATATATTTTTTATAAGCTTCCTGTGGGATATTATCAAATAGCGCATGTACTTCTTTATCTCTGTCCGCCGGAATATGAAAAACATCAAAAGAATAATTTTTCAGATATTTTTCATCCAAAAGCTCCAGTATTTTTGCCGTATAGTAGGCGTCACTAAGCGCTCTGTGAAAAGGAATGTCTTTTTCAATATTCAAAAAATCAATCGCATACTCCAGAGACCTTCTGGATTTCCTATCCTCATACGCAATACTGAAAAGTTTCTGTACATCCAAAAAACGAAAAGGTCTGTCCGCAATAGGTTCCATTTGATAATACCGGATATTTCTTTGCAGCTCCGTTAAATCCAACGGTCCCCATGTACAGAAAATATAATCATTTCCCCACCATTCCCTAAATTCTTTCATAACTTCCGGAAAAGTTCTCTTATTTTTCAACTGTTCCATTTGTATATGAATCAGTTTTTTTGTATAGTAGTGCATTTCATGATATATCTGAGGTTTTATCAGTTCATTAAATTCATCTGTCTTTTGACGATATTTATCTAGTTTTATTGCACCGATTTCAATAATTTCAAAAGGAAGAACTTTACATATCTCTTCCTTACCTGTATTGCTTTGATTCCATTCTAAATCTAAAATAATATAATTCATATCATTTCCTTCATATATAAACAACGGATGCCGCGCTTCGCGAGACATCCTTATGTTACATAAGGGTGCAAATCCATTTTGAAGATTTACACCCTTTTAAGCGTTCCCGAGAGGATTTGAACCTCCGACCCCTCGCTTAGGAGGCGAGTGCTCTATCCAGCTGAGCTACGAGAACGTATGAAATATTTGTCTTAATTCGTCTGTCTTTTGACGATATTGCTATGCCGTCGGATAATTAATATATCCCTGCATCCAGATAATACCTTTAAATCTACGTCCTATCTGAGGCTCCCCATATAAATCCATAGCATTAATACAAATATCAAATTGTAAATCATTGCAGTTTATTTTCATCAAATAAATCTGCTCCCCTGTCAGTTTGTTAACAGTAGTGGAATACTCTAAAATTTCACCTAAAATGGAATACTGATCACATTCTACTCCATATGGCATAAAATAAGTATCTACTAGACTAAATACATCTTCTGTTAATATTTTTTTTGAAATAGACGTATAAGTGTCCATATCTTCTAATGTCAAGCTTTCTATCGCTTCTTCATCCCCCTGCCTTGCTGCAGCAATCAACTGACTGCGGTTGCGGGATGCTTTTTCTACTTTTCGGACTTCTTTCTCATTCTTTGTAATCGGAAGAATAATATTTCCTTTAATGGAAAGAGCAGATAAAGTAAGCGTTGTTCCTCTGATAGGAAGTAAATCCATATGCTGTGCTTTTACATATGGTATCATATTCTGTAGGTAAAAAATCAGACTGACTCCTACTTTAATATCATCACAAATACCGGCATAGGACTCTTTTTCTGCATGGCGTTCCACAGAAACATCCTCATAAGAACTAATCCCTCTTCCTCTTAAATAGGGATAAAAATAATCATATGTGAACTTATCCTCCGCATCAAATTCTCCGCAAACGGCAATACCCATATTTTCGGCAAAATCTTCGCAAAATTCTGCAAGTATCGTTTCATCACCATTAGACGTATAGGAGCGGTGCGTTGCACTTAAAATAATATCTGTTATTAATTTTTGTTGTTCCTGTCTGTCGGACAGTTTGCTAAAGCCGATAGCCCGCATATATTTATGCATCGATTTCACCTCCCTTTACTCCCTATCTTAACCTGCTATGTTTGAGTTGCAGACTCAAATTTGTATCCAAAATAGGCTTCAGCTTATTTTGGATTTTCCGCCCATATAAGGACGAAGAACTTCCGGTATACGAACGGAACCATCCTCACATAAATTATTTTCCAAAAATGCAATTAACATTCTGGGCGGCGCAACAACTGTATTATTTAATGTATGTGCAAAATATTTTCC
>CAZKOR010000008.1:0-46682 GCA_964554405.1 uncultured Bacteroides sp.
GTGCCAGTTTTGTGATGCAGTGTACAAACAGTCTGGTACAGATTGCCTGTAACAGAATGTTGGGAGCTTTCGGCGGAGATATTTATATTTCTACTATGACAATCATCAATTCTGTGCGACAGATTCTGGACACTCCGGTATTGGCGATTAGCGATGGCGCATCACCGATTTTAAGTTTTAATTACGGTGCAAAGAGGTATGAGAGCGTTAAAAAAGCAATCCGCGTTGTTACTCTGTCCGCACTTGTCTATACTGCGGTGGTATGGGTACTTATTTTGCTGTTGCCGGAAATGTTTATTGGAATATTTAACAATGACGATTCTCTTTTAACGGTTGCGGTACCTGCGATGCGTATTTACTTTTTTGCCTTTGTCTTTCAGGCACTGCAATACAGCGGACAGACAGTGTTTAAGTCCCTCAATAAAAAGAAGCAGGCAATTTTCTTTTCTCTGCTCCGAAAGGTGGTGATTGTGGTTCCGTTGACTTTCGTATTGCCATATCTGGGAAATCTTGGGGCTAAAGGTGTGTTTATTGCCGAACCTGTCTCCAATGTTGTGGGAGGAAGCGCCTGTTTTCTGGCAATGGTCTGCATGATATTATCTTATTCTCAAGATTACTTAAGAAGTTAAGAGAAAGAGAATAATTCTGATTAAAAAAATCAATCCCTTTGTTTATATAATAAGCTGCCTTTTCATGTTCATTCTGGTTATTGTAGCAATCTGCTAAATAGGAGCAGGTAAGAGGATAGATTTGGCGTATCATATCACAATTTAAAATTCCGCGATGCAAGTAATTCAGGATATGTGTATATAACTGAATGGGTGGTAATTTATTAAGGTGCGGAGCTTTTTGCAGGATAAATGCGATATTAAAAAGTGCCCACAATTCTTCTAACGTATATAAATGATAATTTAAAACCTCGTCAATATTATCAAAAGCCTTTGTGATACCAAGAGACTTTATTGATAATTCATCTAAATACAGAATACAATTATCTATTTCATGTTTCACAAGGTAATTATCAATTTGTCTTTTATCAGCATTAAACTCAATGAGTTCGGCAATAGAAAGCATCGGATAAAAAGTTGTAATGTTTTCTCCAAGCTTATTGAAAATATCTTTTAGCATTTTATCAGATGGTATTTTATGTCCATTTTCTATTTTGGATATATATTCTTTACTGCATATATTTTCACAAAGAGAAGACTGGCTGATATGTTTTGCCAGCCGCAGCTCTTTAATCAAAGTACCAATATTATTCTCCATCGAAATTCTCCATACAAGGGTTGACTGGAAGTTCAATTTTTTGTAAAACAACCCAATGTTATTATGAGTATAGAAATGAACTTTATTTTTGTCAAGGAGGATGGTGAATGAAAAAAACAGAGAATAATTCTGCAATGAGAATATTGGCTTATATTGTGCCGCATTGGCATTTAGTTATGGCTTCTACAATAGCCGGAGTGGTTAAACTCTCAATACCGCTTATTTTACCACAAGTAATAGGGTATTTTGCTGATGAACTGTTAGTATCAACGTACATGTCGGATTCGGAGAAGGTCAATGAGATATTAAAATGGCTGCTAATATTGCTTGGTATCTATGTATTGATTTGTATACCTGCTGCATTTATCAGACAGGCAGGGTCAATAGAAGTTGCGAACAGGATCATGAATAAAATGAGATGTGAACTGTTTGAACATTTGCAGCTTATGTCTGCAGAGTTTCACAATAATAATCGATCAGGCAGTTTAGTGACAAGGATAAACAGTGATGTAGAGCAGGTTCATGAATTTATATGGGGTGTAGTAACTAATATATGGATTGATGGAATTACGATTATAATATATGTCATTTTGTTATGTAGGATTAACGTGTTTTTAACAATAGTCGCTTGCTTTGCATTGCCTGTATCAGTTATAGCTACAAAACAAATACGAAAAAAGATAAGTCATAACAGCCGAAAAGCCAGAAAAGGATTATCGGATATATCGGGTTATATGCAGGAAAGAATGTCAGGATTCTCCATTGTAAAATTATTTGGAATGGAAAAGTTCGAGAATGACAAATTCAGAGAATATTCAAACAGGTTATATAGGTATAACAGGAATACAAACAGATTTTTTTCGCTTGGAGAAGCAATGACAGCTTCCTTTTCTGAAGTAATTTGTTCGGTTATTGTATGTTTGTCTGCAATTTTAATAGTTAAGGGCAGAATGACGATAGGGGAAGTGATTATTTTTGAAACATATATGGCATATTTTATTACGCCTATAAAAAGATTTGCTGAATTAAATGTTACATATTCCAAAAGTATTGCAGGAATAGAAAGGGTATTTGATATATTGGATATAGAGCCTGAAATACAGGAAAAAGAGAATGCGCTCATTTTTCCGGCGAAAGAGGATATGCGACTCGCATTTCAGAACGTTTATTTCAAATATGATAAAACTGCATCTGAATATATTTTGAAAGATATCAGTTTTTCCATTGAACCGGAAGAAAAAGTGGCATTAGTAGGATCAAGTGGGTGCGGTAAATCTACAATTATTAATCTGCTTGCAAGATTTTATGATATAGATTCAGGTAAAATAAGTTTTGGAAACAGGGATCTGTATGATTATTCAATGGCGAGTATTTATAATCAAATGGGAATTGTTTTTCAGGAAACAATATTGTTTTCGGGAACGATTGAAGAAAATGTCAGGTATGGAAAAATGAATGCCACCAAACAGGAACTTGAAAAGGCGGCAGAAGCAACGTATTGCAATAGCAAGAGTATTTTTGAAGAATCCTAAATTGCTAATACTGGATGAAGCAACAAGTGCCCTTGATGCAGAATCAGAAAAACAAATACAGGTTGCGCTTGATAACTTAATGGAGAAAAGAACATCAATAATCATAGCGCACCGTCTTTCAACAATTGTAAATGCAGATAAAATAATTGTTATGGATAAAGGAAAAATTGTTGAAGTCGGAACACATAGACAATTGTTACAGCTTAACGGAAGATATAAAGAATTATATGAAATCTTTACAAAAGAACATTCCGGTAGTATTATGTAATTAGTTCGATGAAAACCGAATCGGAAAGGACCGAATTAATATATGGAATTTATTGGAAGAAAAGATCAATTAAAAAAGCTTGGCAGAGAAATAGATTCAGAGGAACTGCGGTTAGTGCTTATATATGGACGAAGACGGGTTGGGAAAAGTGAGCTTGTTAAGACGGCATTAAAGCAGTCCGAGGTGACAAGTATATATTATGAGTGCAAGCAGACGACAGAACAGAGCAATGTCGAAAGTTTTTGCAGTATTATTTCTGAAAATCTGAGTTTACCTAAACTTGGATATACGGGGATTGAGGAAACTTTAGATTACCTATTTAAGTTGGCATCAGAGAAAAAGATGGTAGTGGTATTGGATGAATATCCTTATTTAAGAGAGAATGTAAAGGGACTTGACAGCATACTGCAATCATTAGTTGATAATAATAAAGACAAATCAAAGCTTACACTCATAATTCTTGGGTCTTATGTGGAGGTTATGAAGTCACTGATTGCACATTCCAATCCGTTATTTGGAAGAGTGGATCTTGTCATTGACTTAAAACCCATGGATTACTTCGAGTCTGCACAGTTTTATCCGAACTTTTCTGATGAAGATAAGGTCAGAATCTATTCTGTTTTTGGTGGAATTCCTCATTTTAATAAACAAGTGGATGATAAGAAGTCCGTAAAGGAGAATATAATAGAGCTGATTGCTTCACCCGGGGCAAGATTAGAAAATGAGGTCCCAATGTACCTGAGGGGAGAGTTGTCCAAGATTGTAAATGCCAATGAGACTTTTGAAGCATTAGCAAAGGGATATTCTAAATACAGTGATATTTTGTCACAGTCACATGTCTCAAGCGGCCCGACCCTCATTGATATATTAGACAAACTCATTCAGATGGAGGTTGTTAAGAAGACTGTTCCTATTAATGCTGAAAATAACAAGAGGAAAGCAGGTTATTATATCTGCGACAATTTGTCCCTGTTTTTTTATAAGTATATATTCAAGTATGCTTCTCAGCTTAAAATTATGGATTCTGATGTGTTCTACAAGAAGTATATAGAAAATGATTTCGAAGAAAAGTATGTGCCTCTTCAATTTGAGGAGATAGCAAAGCAATATTTGATTCGGAAAAATCGAGCAGGACTCATGGATCCGGTATTTGAGAAAATAGGGAAATATTATTATGATAACCCAAAGAATCATACGAATGGAGAATTTGATATTGTTACCAAAGATGAGAATGGATATGTGTTCTATGAAGTAAAATTCAAAAAGACTTCATTATCGGTATCAGATGTGAAAGTAGAGATAGAGCAGGTACAGCAAACCGGACTCGACTGCTATAAATATATGTTTATAACGAGGGCAGGAATCGAGGAGACGGATGACTCCCGGGTTGGGCATATTTCACTTGCTGAATTGTATAAAGACAACTAATTTTTTGGATAAAGTATAAAAAGGCAGGAATGCGAAAATGAAATTTATTTACAGTACGACAAAAGGGTATAGAGGACGCTTCTTCTTTTTGCTGTTGTCCGTGCTGTTTGGCACAGTGTCGGGGGCGATGTTTCCTTACGTCACAGGGAAAATTGTGGATGAGATATTTTATAAACAGCAGATGAGAGGTTTTCTGCTGTATTTCTTTCTGTATGCAGGTCTGTATTTTCTGAATCAGTGTGGTCACGGTATGTTGAATTATCTGTGGGCGCATCTGGAGGCTTCTTATGTCGTAGATATTCGCAAACGCTGCTTTAAACATCTTTTACAGCTAAAAGCAGCTGTCTGGACCGATATAAAAAGCGGCGATGTGATGAAACGGATTATGGATGATACGGAGTGCTTTCTGGAATTTATTCACCGGAGTCTGTTTTATGTAACGGCGAACTTTCTGCAATTGGCTATTTCCATCGGATATTTATTATATACGAATCTACTGCTGGGGCTGGTGGCTATTGTGCTGACGCCTGTGATGGCATGGTCTATCCGGTATTTTGCCGCAAAACTGCAAGTGCGCCAGAAAAATATTCGGAAAAAGAAGGGGCTGGCAGAGGCATGGATATTGGAAATGATGACAGGAATTTCCCAGTGGAAGTTATTGAATGCACATAATAAGGTAAAGCGTGACTATGAGACTAAAAACAGGCAGGTCGTGGAGGAAGAAGTAGGAGCAGGTTATCTGGAACTTGTCTCTGTGAATGTAAACGAAGCTCTGACGTTGTTGGGACAGCTCTTCGTCTATTGCATTGCGGCTTTTTGTATTGTCAGGAATACGATAACAGTGGGGCAGTTTGTTGCCTGTGCGTCTTATTTTGCCACCTGCGCCTCTTACTATAACGCATTAGGAAAGAAAATCACGAATATAGCGGTTAATATGGCAGGAATCGGGCGTGTGGAAGAGTTATTGAGCTGGGAGGTGGAAGAAGATTTCCCTGATGCAGAAGATATTGAGATTAGAAAGGGCAGTATTCGTTTTCAGGAGGTATCTTTTGGATATGATGAACAGAATGCAGATGGTAGAAATCGTGTCCTTGAAAAGTTCAGCCTGCGGATAGAGGCGGGCGAGAAAGTTGCCTTTGTGGGAAGAAGCGGAGAGGGAAAGAGTACGTTGTTACAGCTTCTCTGCCGTTTGTATGAGCCTTGGGAAGGTGAGATTTATGTGGATGATGTGCACCTTACGGACTATACTTTATCAAGTCTGAGACGGCAGATTGCGGTAGTGCAGCAGGAAAACGGCTTGTTCCACGGAAGTCTGCGGGAGAATATCTGCCTGTCGGAGGATAGGGGACAGGATGCCCGTATTTGGGAAATTTTAGAGGGACTCAAATTAAAGGAACTGGTGGAGCAATGGCCGGAAGGATTAGATACACTAATCGGCAGCGGCAGCAGAGAAATGTCCGGCGGACAGAAGCAGAGAGTTGCGATTGCCAGATGTATCTTCAGAAAGCCTAAGATACTGCTTCTGGACGAGGCAACATCCGCACTGGACGAAGCCACGGAGAGAGAAGTGAATGCATTTATATATGCAGAACTTCCCGATACCGCAATTCTTTCCGTGGCACACCGCTTTTCTACGGTATTGGCAGCAGATAAGGCGGTGGTTATTGAGCAGGGAAGAGTGGCGGCTGTGGGAGAACATGAGTGCCTGATGAGGGAAAATGAGTTGTACAGGACCCTTTATGAGGAGTACCGGCAGGCTGCCGCGACAATGCGAAAGGAATAAAATATGGATAGTTGTATTACAATCAAAGCATATAGAGGAAAACTTTTATTATACATAGTTCTTCAATTCCTAAAATCAGGACTGCTTTTGCTGCCGCCCTATTGTTATCTGCTTTTTCTGAACGAGGTGATTACCGGCAAAAGGATAGGATGGCTCTGGGGCGTTGTGGTGCTTTATGTGGCAGTATTTGCGGCAAAGGCGTTGGTGTCGGTGTTTATTAAGCAGGTTTATAACAGAATATTTCCGGTGATGACACTGGAGGCAAAGGCTCGTGTGCTGGAAAAGTACAGTGAATTGGATATGAAGGTATTGTCCTGCTATACGGCAGGCGAATTAAAGGAACGTCTGCATAAGGACACGGAGAATTTGGTATTATTTTGGGAAAAGAGGTTGGAGCTGTGGATTGCGCTCATCACTGTGCCAGTGATGACAGGAATATTGTTATACCTGAATTGGATTCTGGCAGTAGTCAGTTTTTTGCTGCTTCCGTTATCTTTTTACATGACACGCTATATTAAGGGCAGGAGCAATGTTGAGCATGAGCGGCGCAGGGAGATTTTAGGAAAATATAACGATTTTATGATTCACAATATGTTTTTTTGGAAAGAGGTAAAGACAAACTGTCAGGAGGAAAGACAGCAGCAACAGTTCGAGAACTTGTGGAAGCAACTGGGAGATGCGTTTTTAAAATCACATATTTTCTGGTTCCTGAACAGGACGTTTTTGGCGTTCAAAGATGTGTTCCTGACTAAGATGGGGCTTTATCTGCTGGGAGGTATTCTGGTTATCAAGGGGATGGCTACGGTACCTGCATTATTGGCGTTTATGGAGTATTATGCGGATTTTGTAGACCGGCTGTTGGAGATATCGGATATTTTTATGAAGCGGGGAGAACAGGAGGCATCCATAAAAAGGATTAGGGAGATTATGGAGATGCAGTCGCCGGAGAGGCCATATAGGCTGGAGCATTTTGAAAGCGTAGAATTTCAGAATATTGGGTTTTCCTATGATGAGGAGCAGGAAAATATTTTGCAGGACTGCAACATGAAGATTGAGCGGGAAGAAACCGTGGCGATAATGGGAGAGAGCGGCTGCGGGAAGAGTACGCTGATTAAAATGATGGCGGGCTTTATTACGCCGGGAGTGGGAGAAATCCTGTGGAACGGTCTGCCCATGGAGCAGATTAACAGACAGGATATTTATGCAAGGGCAGGCTTTTTGATGCAGGAATCCGCGCTGTTTAATCTTACAATCTGGGAAAATCTGTTGTTTGGCAGAGCGGACGCGGGGGAAGAGGAACTGCGAGCTGCCTGTGTTAAAGCGAATATAATGGAATTTATACAGGGGCTTGAGCAAGGTTTTGAAACAGTAATCGGAGAGAACGGCATTAAGCTGTCCGGCGGGCAGAAGCAGCGGATGTTAATAGCAAGGTTGTTTTTACAGAATCCGGAACTGATTGTTTTTGACGAAGCCACTTCCGCACTAGATTATCAGAATGAGAGCGAGATTCTGAATCTGCTTCTTCAAGAGGAGGGCGAGGAGAAGACGTTTGTTATGGTTACTCACAGAGGAACATCGGTGGCACGGTGCAGCAGGGTGATAGGATGGGAAGAGATTGCGGGGAGATGAAAAGGAAACCGCTTTACTTGATAACCGATTTCAGATAAAATAATTATTTGAACAGGAGCAAACCACATGAACTATCAAGCTATTCTACAGCAAAAGGAATATGATTTTATCCAAACTAATGAGCGTCTCGGGAAGTATGTGATTTTACTTGGTCTTGCCGGAAGCTATTCCTACGGAACTGACATTGAATCCAGTGATATTGACATCAGGGGTATTACACTGAATCAGAAATCGGATTTGATTGGACTTTCTGCGTTTGAGCAGTATGTGGATGAAAATACCGATACGGTAATTTATGCTTTCAATAAAATCATTACGCTTTTACTAAGCTGCAATCCAAATACGATAGAACTTCTGGGACTGAATCCGGAGCATTACCTGTATCTTAATGATATTGGAGAGATGCTTTTAGCGAATAAAAAACTTTTTCTTTCAAAGCGTGCAATTAATTCCTTTGGCGGATATGCGGATGCACAGCTTCGCAGACTGCAGAATGCACTTGCCAGAGATACATTTCCACAGAGCGAAAAGGAGCAGCATATTTTCAATTCGGTAAAGAATGCAATGCATGATTTTAATAATCATTTTAAGCGTTTTGAGAATGGCAGTCTGGAGATTTTTATTGATAAGGCAGTGAATCCGGAATTGGAAACCGAAATATTCGTGAATGCCAATATGACACATTATCCGTTACGGGATTATTGCGGCATGTGGAATTCGATGGCGAATGTTGTCCGTGATTATGAGAAAATCGGAAAGCGTAATAAGAAGAAAGATGATTTGCATTTGAATAAGCATGCGATGCATCTGATAAGACTTTTTATGATGGCATTGGATATTCTGGAAAAGGGTGAGATAAATACCTACAGAGAGAAAGAACAAGCCCTTCTGATGGATATCCGCTTCGGAAAATATCAGAAAGAAGACGGCACATTCCATGAGAGTTTTTACGATATGTTGTCGGATTTTGAGAAGAAACTGCATTACGCGGCAGAAAATACGGATTTACCAGAGGAACCTGATATAGTAAAAGTTCAGGAACTGGTAATGACGATAAACGATAGAGTGATTCGTGATGAAATATGAAGATTTTGAAGGAACAATTGAGCAGTTGGTTCTTTTAAAAATAAAAGAGATTGAAGAAAAAGAGCATATTAAGGTTTTGCATGTGATTGAATCCGGCAGCAGGGCGTGGGGTTTTGCTTCTCCGGACAGTGATTATGACGTAAGATTTATTTATGTCAGGGATAGAAATTTCTATTTGTCGTTAAGGGATACAAAGGATTTCATTGACTGGGAGCTCAATGAGGTGCTTGATATTAATGGATGGGATTTGAAAAAGGCATTGCAGCATTTTCACAAATCCAATGCAACATTATTCGAATGGAGTAATTCACCGGTAATTTATTATACGACCGATGCATGGAAGGATTTATACAGTAAAGCAGCCCGGAATTATTTTGCATGCAAGCCGGCGCTCTATCATTACTACGGTACGGCGAATAAGAATTATCATGAGTACCTGATGGACGATATGGTGAAGTACAAAAAGTATTTTTATGTGTTTCGTCCGATTCTTGCATGTAAGTGGATTGAGGAAAAAAAGAGTCCTCCGCCGGTATTGTTTGATGAATTAGCTGGCGCGGTGCTGGAAGATGATATGAAAGCCGCAGTAGAGGATTTATTGGCGAAAAAGGTAAAGATGTCCGAATCGGATAAAGCGCCAAGGATAGAGAAAATCAATCAATATATCGAAGAGAAACTATCCTATTACAAGGTGTTAGTCGATTCTATGAAAGATGATAGAAATCCGGATTGGGAATCACTGGAAAATGAATTCAGAAAATTGGTGATGGAGAGAGAATAAATGAAAGAATATAAATTTTACGGATGGGAGCAGGCTGATGTGCCCGCAGCAACTGATGAGTATAAGCAGATAAAAAATCCGAAGCATTTGTATGATTTGCTTTCGGAAATATGGTGTGCAGATACTTGCGCGCCAAGAATGAGGTGCAGCTGGACTAAGGAAAATATGACATTGGGACAGTGCTCCATTACGGCATTTCTTGCACAGGATGTCTTTGGCGGGGATGTTTACGGCATCCTGAGACCGGACGGGAATTACCATTGCTATAATGTAGCAGGTGGCTGTGTATTTGATTTGACAAGTGAGCAGTTTGGTGAGGAAGCGCTTTCCTATGAGAATAATCCGATTCAGTCGCGAGAAGTGCATTTTGCAAAAGAAGAAAAACGTTTAAGATACGAATATTTGAAAGCAGAATTGAGAAAGAAACTATCCTATGAAAAATTTTGAGTGCATCCATACAGTAGAAGAGGCAATTACATATATTAACGAAATCGGTTTTCTGCCGTTGTTTAAGAACGATATTCCGGGATTTTCGCTGGAAGAGAGGACTGTGCCGGAACATTGGTGGAGTGGAGATGCTGAGCGTGATCCGTGGGAATGGAGAGAGATAATTGCCGGAAGCGGACAGGTGGCTTACGGCAAGTTTTTTGATAAGAAAGCCGGATTTATTTCCAAGGAATGGTTCCCGTATTTTGCTAATTATCGGAGAGACGGATATGACTTTGATGCACTCTGGGATGATGAGAAAGCATCTATGCGCCAAAAGAAGATTATGGATCTTTTTACAGAGGAGAATGCGGATGCGGAATTGTATTCCTTTGAGGTAAAACAGAATGCCGGATTTGGAAAAGGCGGAGAAAAGAATTTCGAAGGTACTGTGACTGACCTTGAAATGAAAATGTATCTTTGCATGAGAGATTTCAGGCAAAGGAAAAACAAGAAAGGTGAAAAATACGGCTGGACTATAGCTGTATATTCCACGCCGGAGCATCTCTGGGGATACGATTACGTAACTTCCGCTTATAAAGAAAATGCTGAAGAGTCCTGGAATCGGATAGTAAATCATATGAATGAGATATATCCTATTGCTGGGGAAGCGCAGATTTACAGGGTACTTGGTATTTCAAAAAGCGGCGCCACACAGAGAAGAAAGTCAAACCGGACTGAGGCAAAGGACTGGATTATTCCGGCTAACCCGAAATATTATGATGTGGTTGGTGCATTTGAGGCTTCTGACATTGTGACATGGAAGCAGAGCAGCGATGTCCACGTAGGCGATATTATTTATATGTATGTGGCGGCGCCGTATTCATCAATTCTGTATAAATGTAAGGCGATAGAAGTAGATATTCCTTATCAGTATTCGGACGAGAATCTGACTTTGAAGCAGGCGATGAAATTGGAGCTTTTGGAGAAATATGAGTCGGGAGTCTGGTCATTTGAAAAGATGAAACAGTTTGGCGTATACGCGGTCCGGGGACCGAGGAATATGCCGGCGGAATTGAAAAGAGAGATGGAAACCGAGAGGAAAATCGATGGATAGAGACCCTTTTAAGGAATATATAAAGCAAGTAGAACCCGATAAGCGGGACAAAGGATATGCCTGGCATACTGCAATTGGTCTGCAGGCAGTAGACGGACTTACTCCATCTGAGTATTTAGTTGAAACTGCAGTTCGCAATATTGAAGGGCATATAACAATTGAACAGGCGCAACAGTTGCTGGATAGTTATTATGAAGAAAATCCTAAAGATGGGAATGGCGGGCGTATAGAAGAAGCACGCGAACAACTGCGGTGTTTTTCATTAAATATTTAAGAACACTGGGTTTCAAATGATATTTTTGCTGAAAATGCGTGGTATTTTAGAAATGCGCTTGTAAGAGCTAATTATAACGATTTAAAAAATGACATTCATGCAACAACAGAATTTTTGGAATTGTTTCTTAGGAATCTGCTTCTTGATGAACAAAATGAACTGCATAACAGGTCAATGCACATTAGCGGAATTTTTTATGGATGCAACAAACCGGACATTGAAGCAGAAAAACCGGACATTGAGATAAAAAAACGGACATTCAAATGAAATTTACAAAAAAGACGCTTTCACATATACAAAAGCTGTTTAATTATTTTGGAAGAGAGAAGATATTTGGAAGAAGTGATGCTAAAGCGGTGTTAGGCTTAAAAGACTCCAGCACATCAGAATTATTAAAGAAACTACTTGAATATGATGTAATTGAATCAGTGGCTGGATATGGAAAGGGAAAATATAGATTTAATCGTTGTAAGACATTGATAGAAAAGAAAGGGGAAACATAAGAGGATTAGCTTAATTTAAGTCTGAAACCTCAATATCCGTCTCAACCTCCAAAATATCATCAAAGTCTATCTTTGTATTCACAATCTGCAATATCCGGCTGGTTTCATCAATCCGCGAAACCATACCGGATATTTTGATATATTCGTCCTGTGAAAAATACACTACACTTGCCATTTTTCCGCGTTTCAGCGCATGCATTTTTAAGTCCAGTTCTTCCGCCATTTCCGGAGAAAGTTCAATTTTAGGAACGAGGATTTTTTCTTTTGCCGCTAAAGCTTCCGGCAGACCTTTTAGGGCAGCAAAGGGCATAAATTGTTTTGCTCTGTCGGCTATAGGCATTTTGTTTTTAGGTCGTTTCGCCACTTCGATGTCCTCCTATCTGCAGATTCCGCTCTCTTGTAGTTGCGTGTTCTTCAAGATTCATTCCTTTCAGAATTGCATTTTTCCCGAATTTATGCTTGATGCTTATGACGGCTTCCTGTACTTTACGGTTTTTTTCAAGTTCTGCTGCGTCCGTAAAGAAGTTGTACTGGTGACATTCTTCCGGTATGACATTGTTGCAGCTTATATTGATACGTTTGATTGGCATCTGCGGATTGACAATACGCTCGTAAAGAGACGTAACGGCGGGTATCAGTAAAAGGTCGGAGTTGGTCTCGTCAATTAAAGATGCCGTGCCATGTGCAGAGGGGGCATTCAGTCGGTTGGCATAGCCGACATGTAAAGTAACGGAACGGGTAACTAATTTTTTCTCTACCAGATCAAGGCATAATAAATCCATCATTTCTTTGACAATCAGCTTTCCGTCCTCAAATGGATAGTCGCAGCCAAGAACCTGTCCGGAAGAAAGGCAGTTTGTGTCGGGCTTATAGGCTTTGATATCGGCTATTGTAACAGGTTCCCGCCCCCAGGCATGGTCAATGAGCAGCTCTGCGTCAATACCAAACAGGTGATATAAAAAATCTTCGTCCGCACGGGCAATATCTTCCATTGTAAGGATGCCGTAGCCTGCAAGCTTTTTGGCAGTTCCGGCGCCTACACGCCAAAAGTCGGTCAGCGGCTTATGATGCCAAAGCGTCTGCTGGTAAGACTTTTCTGTCAGTTCTCCGATAAAGTCCGGTGAATGTTTTGCCGAGATATCCAGAGCGACTTTAGCAAGATACAGATTTGTGCCGATACCGCAGGTGGCATGAATATTGAGTCTGCTGTGAATTTCTCCGACAATCTTTATCCCAAGTTCTCTGGCGGTAAGCCCATACATGGCAAGATAGTCCGTCACATCCATAAATACTTCATCAATGGAATATACGTGAATATCATCTTTGGAAATATATTTCAGATAAATGCTGTAAATTTCGGCAGCATAGTCAATATAGAGCTGCATCCGCGGAGTTGCGGCAATATATTTTACATGGGGAGGTATCTCAAAAATTCTGCATCTGTTATGGATGCCCAGCGCTTTCATGGCAGGCGTAATGGCAAGACAGATAGTTTTCTCTGTCCGCGACATATCCGCAACAACCAGATTCGTAGTCATAGCATCTAAATCACGCTCTGCACATTCCACAGAAGCGTAGAAAGATTTTAAGTCAATGCAGAGATAAATGCGTTCTTTCATGAAATGGTACCTCCTTTTGGAATTATTTAGCTAGGTTTTGGGGGATAAATGGAGTATTTTATAAACTGTGTGGGCGGGATTGCACAAGATGTTCTTTCGTGTCCGGTTTCGGAAGATGGATTTTCTAAAATATTCCGGTAAAGTAGTGATAGTGTACGCAACCGCCCGACATTCACCATCCGGGCTTAAGTCGGGCTTTTCAGGACATCCATGTCCTGAAATTGCTGGATGCTTGGCGGAATATTAAGAAAATCTCATCTTCCTCCACAGGACACTTCGAGAACATCTTGTGCAATCCGCTCCTGCCCAGTTTTATAATGTTCCATTTATTCCCTAAATCTCAAAAATAGCTAACTGAAAAATAAGGAGTTTCAAACAGTCTGGTTGCACCATATTGACAAAACATAAGCAGGGGCTCTGGAGCCGTCGGTACTGGGCAGCCGTTTTTTGGCTGCTTATGTACCGTTACGAGCGACAATGCAGCGCAAGCGGCCCTGCGTTGATTTGTCAATATGATACAACTACCTGTTGAAACAACTCATTTTCTCACTTCTCCATCATTCTACCACACTCTTTTCAAAATGTCTCGTATTTTACGAACAAATGTTCTAGTAATTTTAGGAAAAATGATGCAACTATGATGCAACTTTGATGCGAAAATGATGCTTTTGTTTTGTACAATAGAAGCAGGCGGAAATTTGGGAGGAAAATATGGTGAAGAAACATAGCAAAGAAATCATTTTAACAACATATATTCTGGCTTGTACCGCGTGCATTTTCGGATGCGGGAAAACAGAAATTTCAGATAAAGAAGAAACCCCTTATATTGTCATGGTACAGGACGAGGAGCAGGAGAAAGAGAGCGAGAACGAGACTTATTTTTATGAAAAAGCAGAGGAACAGGGCACCACACAGCAAGAGGCAGAAACGTATTGGGAAAAACTTCTTGCGGATGATGTTTTTCAAGACGATACAATGGAATTGACCGGACTGGTCATAGATGATATGGATAAAAATGGGCAGAACGATTTGCTTGTCATGATTTTAGACCGTGAAGAAAAACCCTTTTACGGTTCAGGTTGTGTATGGCTTTATATGAACGAGGACGAGCCGTACTGTTTTGCAGACGAGGATGCTTCCTATTATGGGTGGTTTGA
This sequence comes from uncultured Bacteroides sp., assembly GCA_964554405.1. Classification (GTDB taxonomy): domain Bacteria; phylum Bacillota; class Clostridia; order Lachnospirales; family Lachnospiraceae; genus UBA3282. The sequence goes on from CAZKOR010000008.1 coordinate 14,870, forward strand.
TTCTTTTGCAGAGGATATTGATAATGACGGAAACGTAGAAATCGTACTAAGTACACAGGGGAGCAGCTGCGGTGCGGTAGGGGATTCGTATAAGGCGGTTTTGAAGTATCAAAATCACGGTTTCGAGAGGATGGAGCTGCCATCGGATTTGCTAGAGGAGTATGATAGGGGAATTGATATTATGGTATATCAGGAGCCGGAGGACAACTACTACAGCGCCTACTGTGATTATCTGAAAGAGAACATTTATTTTCATGCGGAGAATGCGTTTGAACCGGAGAAGGAAGCCGTATGGGTAGGGGGAAATGCGAGAGGCTTTTATAACCTGCGTCCGGTGAAATATAATGGGAAAAATGCGCTGCAGGCGTCCGAATACCTGTATGGTGAGGGCGGTATTGCGGGTAATGTGGCGACGGCGCAGTTTATTATTTTATGGGATAAAAACGGCAATGCCTATATAGATAAATGGTGGATAGAGGAAGACAGGAACTGTTATGCGAATCCGCAGGGAAACCGTATCACTTATGCAGATGGCTATTACTATTATGCCAGCCAGTTAGACAATTACTTTTTGTATCGAGTAAAAGAAGACGGAAGTGACGCAAAGTGTCTGGCGAAAGTACATTCCGGCACTATTTTAGTAGACGGTGACATTCTCTATTTTGTGAATCTCAGTGATAATAAAGCCATTTACAGAATCGGTACGGACGGCTCTGATATGCGGAAAATATGTGACAATTCGGATAACAATATCCAGATGAGCGCGGAGTATATTTATTTCCTCGATTCTGATAATTTCCTTTACCGTATCCGGAAAGACGGTTCCGATAAGGAACTGCTGCAAAATGATGTGTACGATTTCACGATTGCTGCTCCAAACGGCACGAAAGTAATGTACGACGGATATATTTACTGTGACAGGCATCAACAGACTGAAGAAACCAAACATGTGAAATGGAAAACCGTCGTTACGCGTTATGATTTGGATGGGGAAAATGAGGAAGAGATATGTTGTTTTAATTTTGACGGCGATATTATGGTGGATGGTGACCGGATTTATTGTCATACCGATTATGGAGAGAATAAGGGAAAGATAGGAGTATATACCATATGGAAAAAGGAGATGAAATATCTTCCCAGTGAAAAGTTGACAGGCTGTTGTATTTATAAGGGAACTTTGTATGGTCTTAGAGAGGATAAGGTTGAGGAGAGCCGTTTGACGAAAGTGTATCGGATGGAATATTGCGATGAACCGCAGTGGGAGGAGATATATTGCAATGATGTGGACAGCACAGTTTCAAGCCGTTATTATTACGAAGGAAACCTGACGGATATTTACGCCACAGAGCAGGGGGTTTTTATCAGACAGTTTGTTTCGTCTGAGGATGGTGTCAAATGGTTTTCGCTTGGTGAGGAAGAAAGTATTGAAAAATGGGAAGATGAAAACGTAATTCCTATCACAAAACAGGCTTCCATGATGGAGTATCCGGGGGAGTATCTCAGCGTTAGACTGACATTCCAATCAACGGATGGGTATGAAAAGTATATGGGAGAAGACCTTACTTATGAAGAATATTACAGAGTAGATGAAGAGGGGAAAGGACACAATCCCTATAGCATCTGCTTACCGCAGTTTAATGAGAAAATTGAGGGGTATCGGGAAATCAATGCCTATTTTCAGAATGCTTATGAAGAGGCATTAGAGGATATGAAAGAATTTTTTGCCATGCTGGATGAGGAAATGGAAACGCACGGGGATGATATAGAGCGGCAAAACTGGAATGATCGCACTTACTATGACTATATATATATCGGAGAAAAATATATTAACGTAGGGTACGGCTACTGGAGCGGTATGCGAAGCAGGAATGCGAAAGAATCGGTGACGTTTGAACGGAAAACGGGAAGAGTAGTTACTTTGGAAGAATTTTTCGGAGACGAACCGGGGGAGGCTGTCGCCAGAGCAACGGCATCTATTTATAAATACATGGAAAACGGAGATGGATACGGCGCGAAGTTCTTTTTGAAAGATTATGATACTCTGACGGCGAAGTTTGACCCGGAAGAATTTTTCCTTTTTCCGGAAGGAATTGGAATATATTATGGGAGATATATCATCGACTGCGGGGCGGCAGGGGATTATTTATTTCTTGTGCCGTATTCGGACTGACAGGAAACTAACAGATATGCATCTGGGAGGAAAGCGTTGTGAAGAAACATACCGGAGGAATTATTTTAACAGCATTTGTATTATATTGTTTGATAAGCATCTTTGGATGCGGGAAAGAGCAGGCAGGCGGGACACAAGAAGCTTCGGAGATTGTGTTGGAGCAGAACGATATACAGGAACAGAGTGACGCACAGGAAGAATACCTAGTCGGTTATGCGAATCCGCAGGGAAACCGTATCACTTATGCAGATGGCTATTACTATTATGCCAGCCAGTTAGACAATTACTTTTTGTATCGAGTAAAAGAAGACGGAAGTGACGCAAAGTGTCTGGCGAAAGTACATTCCGGCACTATTTTAGTAGACGGTGACATTCTCTATTTTGTGAATCTCAGTGATAATAAAGCCATTTACAGAATCGGCACGGACGGCTCCGACATGAGGAAGATATGCGACAATTCTTATAATAGAATACAGATGAGTGCGGAATATATTTATTTCAGTGGTGTTTTTGAGCGCGAAGCGGATATTCGCGGGCTGTTTTCGGAAGAGGAAGCGGACGAAATAGAGGCTGAAGATGAGTATTTGCGTGACCGTGTATTCTATCGCATTCGGAAAGATGGTTCCGGCAAAGAAATACTATACAAAACCGCATTGGCTTGTACAGTTACCGCCACAAGCGGTGAAAAAGCAATGTATGACGGATATTTTTATTGGCGAAGATCGCAATGGAATGAAGAAACTGAACAAAGTGAAGAAATTATTATACGCTGTGACCTAAACGCAGAAAATGAAGAGGAGATATGTCGGTTTGAATTTGATGGAGACAATCTGATAGTGTGCGGAGACAGGATTTATTGTTTTAGCACTTGGGGGGAGAATGTGGGAAAGATAGGAGAATACATCATAGGGGAAAAGGATGTAAAATATCTTCCCAATAAGGAGTTGACAGACTGCTGTGTTTATAACGGCGCCTTGTATGGAATCGCAGAGGATACGGATGAGAACAGCCGTTCGACAAGAATATATAAATTGGAGGAAGGTGAAACACAGTGGGAGGAAATCTGTCATAATGATGCAGAGCGCGCTTTTTATGACGATGTTTATTGGGAAACAAGCCTGACAGATATTTACGCTACGGAACAGGGAGTTTTCTTTCGGCAGTTTGTTTCCCCTGAGGAGGGTGTTAAATGGTTTTCACTAAGTGATACGGATTATGCCGGAAAATGGGAGGATGAAAATGTAATTCCTATCGTGAAACAGGCTTCCATGCTGGAGTATAATAATCCTGAGTCATACAGCATAAAACTGACAGTTAATTCTAAATCGACAAATGGATATGAAGACTATCTGGAAGAGGACCTTACTTATGAGGAATTTTACAGAAAAGATGAAGCGGGGGAAGGACACAATCCCTATAGAATATGCTTTCCGCAGTTTAATGAGAAAATTGAAGGCTATCGGGAAATCAATGCCTATTTTCAGAATGCCTATCAGGAAGCGTTAGGCTATAAGCAAGAATTTTTTGATATGCTGGATGAGGAGAGTGAAAAGTCGGAGAATGGTTTTCCCAGTACGATGCTGTTTGAAGGAACCGATTATGACTATGTTTACATCGGAGAAAAATATATTACCGTAGCGAAGTATCAGGTGGGCTATTGGGGCGGTATGCGAGACTGGTACATACAAGAACCGGTGACATTTGAGCGGAAAACGGGAAGAGTTGTCACTCTGGAAGAATTTTTCGGAGATGAACCGGGGGAGGCTGTTGCCAGAGCAACGGCGGCTGTTTATAAATATATGGAAAATGGGCAAAGCAGCGGTAGAAGATATTTTTTGAAAGATGAAGACACTCTGACCGAAGAGTTTGACCCGGAGCAATTTTTCCTTTTCCCGGAGGGAATTGGATTATACTATAGGGGATATACCATCGAAAGCGGGTCGGTAGATCATGTGTTTATTGTGCCCTATCCGGATTGACATCTGCCATCGGAATAATGGGAACATTTTGGAAAAACTATTAAAAAAGCTTCAGGAAATGACGATAATTATAGTAGCACAAGGATGTGCAAAAATCGTAAAGGATGGCGGACACTATGAAGATATCGGAGGCTCAATCTATTTATCGTGCCTACAGGCAGGATTTGATTAATCAGACGAAAACCCTTATCAAGCAAAGGGATGAGGCGCAGAAGAAGTTTGAAACAACAGGCTCGTCTCAATTTTCAGAACAGGCAGCGACTTTACAGCTGTCAATAGAAGCAACTCAGGAAAAATTTGACGAAAACCAGAAAGTGCTGGATTCTTTGGCGGAGCAGTATGCGGCAGTATGGAATACGGAAGTGAGCAAACAGCAGGCTGACGCTATGCAGGATATGGGCATAGAAATGTCAAAAATCATGACCGTTGCAAGGAGAATGTCAAACGGGGATGAGGTGCCTTATACGGACGAGAAAAAACTGTTAGAGTTCAGCAACGAATTGTATCAGGCGGCAAAGAGTGCGCAGATGATTCATCAGATGGAAGAGCATGAGAAATATGATTCTCTTTGGGGCGAGGAAGAAGAGCCTGAAGAATATGACCCTCAAGGCAAAGCGGAGAATGCGGAGGTGCAGATTGCCCTTCCGGATATCCCTACGCAGGTCTTTACAGATGATTCGGTAGAAGCATCGGAAACAACAATGTAAATTTCGGAAAGGAGCAGAAGTAATGAAACCTGAACAATTAACTTTTTCAACCATTTATACCTGTTTTCCCGGCGGAAAGCATAAAGTGCTGACAATGAGCTATGATGACGGTAAAATCCATGACCGCAGATTGATATCAATTTTTAATAAATATGGAATCAAAGGAACTTTTCATATCAATGGAAACGGACTTTTTTGTGATATGGGACCGATTCCACGTATTCCTTTTGATGAAGTAAAGGAACTTTATAAAGGGCATGAGGTATCCTGTCATACTTATACGCACCCGACAATCGCAAGATGTCCACTGTCACAGGTGGTACAGCAGATTATTGAGGACAGAAAGGTTTTGGAAGCAGCATGCGGCTATCCGGTGCGCGGACTAAGCTATCCGAACGGTTCTTACAGCAAAGAGATTATACAGATGCTTCCGGCATGTGGGATAGAATACAGCCGGATTGTAGGCGATACACATGATTTCAAATTTCCGGAGAATTATCTGGAGTGGAAAGCTACCTGCCATCACAATCATAACCTGATGGAAGACGCGGAGCGTTTTGCCGAACTGCATAAGACACAGTATCTTTATATGATGTATGTCTGGGGACACAGCTACGAGTTTGGTGAAGATGAAAACGAGTGGGCAAAGATTGAGAAATTCTGTGAGTACATTGGAGGCAGGGATGATATCTGGTATGCGACAAATATTGAAATCGTAGATTATATGAATGCTGCCGCAAACCTGAAATTTTCCGCGGCAGGCGATATGGTTTATAATCCGAATGCAATTCCGGTATGGATTAGCGTGAATGGAGAAATGAAAACAATAGAGCCGGGAGAGACGAAAATAATCTCCTAGCCCATAAAATAAGTAAGAGGATACCCATCCGGATATCCCCTTTTTATATAATTAGAAAATTTGCCACAGCGTTAGAAATTGTTTAGTAAATGGCAAAAAGAACGTTTTACACACCGGCGGGAATTGGTTGTGCCTGAAGCAGTTGTGCCGGAATTGGCCGTATCGGAGTCAGTTTGAGCGGATGCGGCTGCACAGGAACCGTCACAATAGCCGCTTGTATGATTATATCCACAGTAATCGTGACCGTCATGGGAATGTCGTCCCGTTTCGGTGCATCCGTCTACCGTGCAGACAGGGCAGTCCGTGTTATCTGACACCGTTGCTTCGGATGTTGTTGTCTGGGATGTTTGATTATGATGCCCCTGATTTCCGTGATGTCCGTGAGCGGAAACCGGCATAACAAAAAGGACTGATATAAGTGAAGCGGCCGCGACCGCAGTAAGCAGCTTTTTAATACCCATATGATATACCTCCTTTAATCATACTATCTTGTAATCAATATAGCATATGCCGGAATAGTATGCAAGAGGTATGGGAAATTATTGCAGTTTGATATCGTCTGCCATAACTTCTCTTTCCACGTACAGACTCATATCCATTCGTGTGTTTAATGTCCATTTGACAAGGCGGATGTGCATATGGTCGATTTCCAGACAGGTAATGCTGCCGGGATGAATGCAGCTTCCGCTGTTATAATAATAAGAGTCATCTTCGGAAAGTGTGGGACGGTGCGTGTGTCCGGTAATCAGGATATGGTTTTCCTGCTCCGCCCAGTGATGCAGACGCTGCTCTGCCTTATGTTTTCGTGTATAGTTTTTAGCGGCGCTTGTAGGGTCGAGAACGCCGTAACGCTCCAACGGTTTCCAAAGGTGTCTGACTAAGAAGCGGGAGAGACGCCATAGTGTGGAATTGAATAAATCTGTTTGATGCCCATGAGTCAGATAAATATCTCTCGCCTCCGGAGAAGAATGGTTTTCCAGAATAATTCCTTCATAAAATGTCATATCGGGAAGAAGCGGGAGACTTTCCATGAGCGGATTATCCATATAGCATGGGTAGACACTGCAGTTTTTGGCAACATACCGGTTATCCTTTTTGATAATGTCATGGTTACCGTAGAGCATATAAAGTCTGTTACATTCGCGGAATCGGGAAAGCAGCCGGAATACATTTTGATGCGCTTCTATAATCTGTCTCATGTCACGGTTTTCCCATAATTCATCGCCATCCCCTAACTCAATATAAGTATACCCTGCCCTGAAGTAGTATTGCAGCGCGGCAGTATAGAGATTTTGATTTTTTAAAAAATTGTCGTTGGAAGTACCCGAACCGCGGTGACAGTCGCTGACAAGGACATATTTTGAACAGTAGCTAAGAGGGAGCCTTAATGCTCCCTCAAAAGACCGGTTTAATCTGGTATAGTAACTCATGTGCCGCACCGCCTTTTCTTATCCGGTTTCAGGCGCAGCATCTTACGGAATGCAGACGGCAGGCAGTAATACAAATAGAGAATCCTGTCTGCTCTTAAGCAGAAAGGCTTTGTCAGGAACAGAAATACTCCGCAGAACATCCGGTTAAAGAATTGTACAAAATGAATCCAAAGTTTTTGAAGAATGCCGCAGGGCGGTACGGATTTTGCAAAAGTAAAAGTGACGCTTCTGTGGCACAGTTTGATTTCTTTAGAGCAGTAACCGGCATTTTTAAGACTATCTGCAAAAGCCTCCGCCATTTCGCAGGTCGGCAGGGTGATGCGGGCGTGCATGTATAAATCCGGCGGAGCGGAAAACATGCCCGGAAGAAAAGCGGTCAGCCACCAGTGCCTTTCACTTAATTCTGCAATTACTGTAGAGTCTTTACAAAGTGTGAAAGCAAGTTCCGGCATATGATCATTATCGGCACAGTGAAAAAGGGTATTTGCATATTCCTCAGGTGATAAAATGCGGTCAGCATAATAAACGCCGATTTCACAGCCCGTACTGATGCCGTATTGTCCTTTCCAGAATTCTATCAGCCATGTACGATTCTGATAGTTAAAATAAACAGGAAGACAGTCCATAATCATACCGGCATAAGAGGCTGCTTTATCAAACAGGGCGCGATAGCCGAACTCCCTTTGCCAGGCGTCATTACGCGAACTGATAATGTCCTGTGAGGGTATATAGCGGTAACCGAACGGTGAAAGCAGCTCATTCAGTGTCCCGCATTTTTCTTTTGAGGACATGGAACAGATTTTTGCAATGATTCTTTTTCTGCGGCAGTAACCGGTGCAGAAAAAGAAAAGAAGAATGAGTAGAAAAACAGCAGTAAATAAATACATAGCAGATTCCTTATAAAGTATTTTATATTATCATATTAATCTTTGTCGAAAGAGTGATTTTTTTGACGATTTTTCTGTATTTTTTTCCATAAAATCAAATTTACATAACAAGAAGTATAAAATGATTACATGAGCAGCCTTTTGGATAAAGGAGGAAAATACAATATGGAACAGGAAAAAATGAAAGAATATGAAATGTTTTTGCAGGAGGCAGGATTAAGCCGGAATACCGTGCTTTTGTATGTGGCAAGAGCGAAAGATTTTATACAAGTGTGCCGGAACTGGGAAGATGATAAAAGTATGATTCATCAGTATGTAGAGCACATCAAAACCGTCTATCGGCCAAGAACGGCCAATATCTATATCATTTCTCTGAATCGTTATCTGAAATGGGCAGGATACCCCGAATATGTAGTAAAGACCAATCGAATACAGGCAAGAAGAAGTCTGAATAATGTACTTTCCATACAAGAGTATTATACGATGCTGGATTATGCCGCCCGGACGGGCAGGAAAAAGTATTACATGATTATGAGAGTATTTGCAGGAACGGGAATCCGTGTAGGCGAACTTCGCTATATTACGGTTGAGGCGGTACGAGCAGGCAGTGTTGATGTTTATAATAAAGGAAAAAGCCGTGAAATTTATATTCCCAATGAACTGGCAAAAGTGCTCCTGCAGTATTGTAGGGAAGAACATATTGAAACCGGAATTTTATTCGAGGGAAAAGACGGAAAGGAAATCAGCAGGAATGCTGTCTGGCAGATGTTGAATAAACTTGCAGTCAGAGCGGGAGTGGACAGGAAAAAGGTCAATCCGCATAGTTTTCGTCATTTATTTGCCAAGACTTATATGAACAAATATGGAAATCTTGCGGAGCTGGGAGACATTCTGGGACATTCCAATCTGGAAACAACAAGAATCTATACAATTTCCTCAATAGAAGAAAAACGCCATAGAATGGATATGCTGGGCATTTAATCTGTCTTTTTTTTACAAATGCTTCACTTAATACAATATTAATCTCACAATGTCAAGTTATTTTTTGATATTTTTTTATGAAAATGACTTTTTAGAGGAACTATTTGTTGAATGAATACATAATTCAGGCATGAAAAAAGGTAAAGAGAGGGGGAGAATGATTTACATAATATTGTATTATGAAAACGAGCTCAGATATGACGTCAAAAAAACAAAAACAAAAAAGCAGAAAGGAGACAAATAATGTCTAATTACAGATTGATCGTAAAGTTTACAAAGGAGGCACTGAATGCCATCTATGCAGCAGGTGAAAAACTTGCGATTACGAAAGAGGTAGCGGGGAATAAAGGAAAGAGCGTAACCTGGGTATCAACGCGGCCGTTTGCGGTAAACATCATTGAGTGGGCGGAGGAATATCTTCTTTATTCTTCCAGACAGGAAACACAAAGCGGTGCGGTTATCAGCAAATTGTCAGAAGAACAGGCTGTATCCGGTGTGATGTACCAGTTTGAGAACGCGGTGTTCCAGAATGCGAAAGCGGAAGATTGTGTAAGCAAAAACGAATATGGTGTGAGAAATGAAATGGATATGTATCCGTACTTGTCATTTGGTCTTGCACAGCCTGTAAGAGTCAATGATGAATTACAGATGGGTAATCCGATTAACGCGGTTACGCTTCCGTATAATCATGCGGCAGTTATGGCACCGAAAGAAAGATTAAAAGTATTTCTGGCGGCTGATGTGGATAACGGTGTTGTTATCACAAGAGAATTCAGTAATGCCATTGAAGTGGAATACGAGGGTTCAGTCTCTGAGAAGACAATCGCATATAATTATGCAAACGGAATCTTTATTCCGGCGTAAAAAATATATGATGCAGGCAGTATTCTGTACTGCCTGCATTTTTAACATAAGGATGTCTCGCAGAGCGTGGCATCCGTTGTTTGTAATAAACAGGAGGAATGAATATGGGAAACAGAGTATATCAACATGACAAGGATAAATATGAACTAAAAAAAAGAGAGATTAATCTTAAAAATGACTTGTATTGGTTTTATAAGAGACTGGAAATAGAAATAAGAAAAAATCCAAAAGAAGTAAAATTAAAGAAGTACATGGACAGTCTGCGGGAGCAGATGAAAAAAGAGATGGTAGAGGGAGAGACGCTTTATCCTGCGGCAATACCTTTTTATCAGACTAAGCAAAACCTTAAGGATAGGAATGATACACTTTTACATATTTTTCAGAAAATGCCCAAGGGCGGGCTTTTGCATGTGCATAGCGCAGCCGCGTTGTCAACGGACGGCTATATTGAGTTATTAAAAAAATGGAGTAAAGATCCGGAGAAGATTCCGCAGATTGTTGTTGTGACAAAATGCGAAAAGACAGACCCTAAATATCTGGAAGGTATGCTTTTATTTGACTATCAGTTTGTCGGAACGAATAATGTTGAAGTTGTCAGTTTTGCGGGTATTATGAATAAAAATGCGGAAATGGAAAAACTGAAAAAGCAACTCTCTATCTGCGAGGATGCGACAGGAGAGGCAGTTGATATCTGGACAGAATTTAATCATATTTTTGCAAGAATTGACCACCTTTTTACAAACGCCGATTTCTATCGGGAATATCATATTGCCTTTTTTGAGGAATGCCATAAAGATAATATTGATTATGTGGAAATGAGAAGCGGTTTTCAGGAGTTTTGCCTTCCCGGAAATGCGGAAGACGGAACGGACGCAGAAGGGGAAATTTGGAGGTATATGGACAGACATCCGGAGTATCATGTTGACAGACATTTGTATTTCAAGGAGTTGACCGCAATGATTGACCCGGTAAATCCTGATGAACAGTTCCTTCTTCTTCTGCGTGAAGCAAAAGCCGCGGCAATAGAGAAGAGACTGATTTCTGAAACATTTCAGTTCAGAATTATTTTGAATGCCAGAAGAGATTTAGACCCTGCAAAGGAACAGGAATTGAAGAAATTATCCCAAAAGGTGGATGCAGCGATTTCACTGAAAGAAAATCATGAGTATGCAGACCTTATCATTGGTTTTGACTTTGTAAGCGAAGAGGATCGCGGAGAGGAGACATCCAAATACGTGGATTCAATTATTTATCAACCTTTTGGTACAGGGTATGAGCATACGGAAGAATACGTAGATAAAAGAAGCAGAATCCGCCGTATTGATTTCTTTTTACATGACGGGGAAAGCTGCTGGAAGTCGAATGACAATGTAACGGATGCGGCAATTATTTCCAGACACAGAATCGGGCATGGATTCAATATGAACATTTTTCGGGAAACGGCAGAGGAAATTACGATGTATCAAAGTGGCGAAAGCGGCGAAAAATTAATTGAACCGGTGCTTGAAATTTGTCCAATCAGTAACCAGCTTTTACATTATTATCGGGACATTCGTAACCATTCGGCATATGAACTGATGAAAAACGGCATTTGTTGTGTGATTGCAAATGATGACCCGCTAATTCTCGGCAATGCCGGTCTTTCATACGATTACTGGGAAGCTTATGTCGGTATGGAGCTTCCGTTGGAGGCGCTTAAAGCATCTGTTTATATTGCATATCTCTATAAGAATTATTGTTATGGAGAAAACAGTGTCTTTAAATACGATGATGCGATGAGGGAACTGAATCAGGAGTGGGACAAATTTGTAGATGAGGTGTGTGCAGAATTTTCTATAGGCGGTGATGAAGATGAATGAAGATACACGAAGAAAAGAAAAAAATATTCACGGAATTGACGTCAGCCATTGGAACGGCATTGTTGATTGGAAGTGTGTTGCAAAAAGCGGCGTCCGGTTTGCCATGTTAAAGTGCATGAATAAATATAACCAGATAGAAATCAATTTTGAGGACAATTATCAGGAATGCTTGAAGAATCATATTTATGTGGGCGTATATATTTATGTTATGGCAACGACTAAGGAAAAAGCGAAAGCAGCAATCGATGCGCTTCTTGCTATTTTAAAAAAAAGAAAAATCCGGTATGGTGTATGGCTGGATGTGGAAGACAAAGTGTTAGCGGATATTAAAGAGTTACCTGAACTGATTAAATTTATGCTTGATAAGCTGCATAGTGCGGGCTATACGGCAGGGGTATACTGTAATCTTAGCTGGTATGACAAGTATTTTAAAGGAAAACAGTATTTATTCTGGATTGCAAGATATCCGGTGGAGGATAACGGAGAAATACATCCGACACTGGAACCGGAAATGGGCGTATGCTGGCAGTATTCCAGCAAGGGAAAAGTTCCGGGAATTGCGGGTAATGTTGACATGGATCTAGCCAAAGTGGATATTTCTAAAATAAAGGTGAAAAAAGAGTCGCTTGTAGAAAAAATACTGAAGATTCTCCGTGAAATAATCAGTAGATTTTTAATGTGAGTTGTGCTAGAATAAGACCGATTAAACAATAAGGGAGCAGAACTTAAACGGTTCCCTGTTGTCGTGGGAGGAATTGTTATGGCAAAACTTATTATCACGGTTGAGGGTGGAAAAATTACGCAGACGCTGAATTTTCTGGACAGAAATATCAAGGATAACAGATATGTCTATGGAAACGGCAATGAATCCGGAATTATGGAAGACCCGGAAAAGATATATGGAGATATTCCGGAAAATCGGCAGATAACTGCTCTCTATGAAGAACTGCTGAATGCGATAGATTTGGGAAGATTGCAGATTACCGATATTATGCGGCGGTTAAATGAACTGGAAAAGGAAATGGATGCCTATGCGATCCCTAAGCCGGAAAATGAGCAGGAGCATGTTGTTACTCTGAATAATGACGATTTAAAAACACTTAACGGGATGCGGGAATCTCTGCCGATGGAGAATGATAAACACATAGAAGATGCGATAAAGAAACTGATACATTTTATTAATGGTAAGAAATAAAATCATTTCAATGAGAATGCGGCGGGTTTGCCGCATTCTCAGAATCGAGTGCGTCGGCACTCGATTTTTTTTAGCGCAGTTTCTGAATTTCCCGGTTACGGTAGGATAAACAGCTGAATATACAGCCGCAGATACCGGTACAAAGGAACATAACCGCCATTCCGCTGCCGGCGCCGTTACCGACCAGAAGATGCAGGAATGAGGTAACGGGATTGTCTAGCAGCATGTATGGTTCAAATACGTAGTCGGCAAGAAAGCCGCCTAACAGAATACCGATGGGAATGGTGCTGTACTGAATCGCATTCCGCACTGCAAAGACCCTGCCCTGTATTTCATCCGGTACTTTCTTATATAATATTACATTCTGTCCCGCATTGATAAACGGAATCGGCAGGCTTGCCGCAAGTCCGGCAATGGACCATAGGATAACATTTCTGCCGATACCCATAAGTAAGTCTCCAAGAAGGAATGAGACGGCAGCCGATACATATATCATCTTCACATGATTCTTTGAAAATTTCCCCGCTGATACAATAATGCCGCCGACAATACCGCCGATGCCCATGACGGCATTCACGATGCCGAGTACGACACTGTCATTGCCGCTTCTTGACAGAATCATCGGTGAGAGGATGTTCTCATAAGTCAGTCTGGAGAAAAAGTTTAACAGCGCCATCGTAAGGACAATGAGCAAGATTCCCTGATTTTGTTTTAAAAAAGAAAAACCTTCTTTACATCCCGCAAATATGGAAGGTTTTTTCTGCGCATTCCGTTCTGTTTCCGGAACGGAAATGACAAGCAGTAAGACTAGGAAAGCAAAAAGAAAGCTTCCTAAATCTATCATCAGAATCAATCTTAACCCATTCAAGGCAAATAAGAAGGCAGCAAGTACCGGTGTCAGAACGGATGTTAAGTTACTGGAAAAGGAATTCATCCCGCTGACATTGGCAAGTTTTTCTTTCGGTACAATCCTGCCGACGGCAACAGCCGAAGCAGGAGACTGGAAAGCATTCATAAAACCGATGATACAGTTTACCAGATAAATATGCCCTATCTGAAGCATGTTATTAAGATACAATAGCAGGACACATACGGAACATATTGCTGCAAGTGTGTCGGCTGTCAACATGATTTTCTTCTTACTGTGGTTGTCCACAAAAGTTCCCGCAAACAGACTGACAATAATATACGGAACATAGCTGCAAAATGACATCAGAGAAACCGTCAGAGCGGAATTATTCTGAGTATATGCCCACAAAATCAGCGCGAAACTTGTCATGGAGCTTCCTAACTGCGATATCGACTGGCTTAGCCAGAAAATAATATATTTTTTAAAATCAGAATTCATTGAATTATCATATGGCACAGCATTAATGCCCCTCCCCCCTGATATTGTTTATCAACTATTGTATCATAGCCGGCAGATTATGCAAATCAGTAAATGGTCGTTTTTGCATAGTTTGCGAAGTATATTGATTAGAAAGCATTGTCACTTTATCCTATAATGAGTTAAAAGATATATTAGAAATATACAATATTAACAAAAAGTGATTGTAAGAGGGAGGATAATTATATGGCAAAGCCAAAGAAGTCCGCTGCCCCTGTGGGAGCGAAAACTACCTGGAAAAATGCTTTAAAACGAGACTGGCAGCTTTATTTATTGTTGTTAGTGCCATTGGCGCTGGTATTTGTATTTAACTACGCGGCATATCCGGGTTTGCGAATGGCGTTTATGGATTACAAACCGATTAAGGGATTTGCAGGCAGCGATTGGGTAGGTATGAAAGTATTTCAGAAGATATTTAAGGATGGGGATTTTACCAGAGCGCTGCGTAATTCTATTGTATTCAATCTTTTGGATTTGCTTGTGGGCTTCCCGATGCCGATTATTCTGGCATTGATGCTGAATGAACTTCGGTTTATGAGATTTAAGAAAGTTACTCAGACGATTCTTTATCTGCCCCATTTCCTTTCATGGGCGATTATCGGTTCTGTTGCATATACCATGTTCCGTCCTGCAACAGGTCTTGTGAATACGTTGTTAATGAATGCTCATGTTATTACGGAGGGTATTCCTTTCCTGAACGAGAAATGGCATTGGGCGGTTACATATCTGCTGGTAGGCGTATGGCAGGGCATGGGCTGGGGTACCATCCTTTACCTTGCGGCAATTACCAGTATTAACGGTGAACTTTATGAAGCATGTATTATTGACGGCGCCAATAAGTGGCAGAAAATGTGGCATGTTACGCTTCCGGGTATCCGGGGAACCATTGTAACCTTGTTGATTATGAATCTTGGGCGTGTAATGGGCAGTAACCTGGAACGTTTGACAGCTTTTGACAATACACAGGTCCGTGATTTTCAATACCAGTTGGCGATTTATATCTACGAAAAAGGTATGGGCGCCGGCAAGTATTCCGAAGGTACCGCTGTAGGTCTGTTCCAATCGTTGGTTGGGGTAGTCCTGGTGCTGTTGTCTGATAAGATTGCCAAGAAACTTGGCGAAGATGGCTTGTTATAAGGGGGGAGAATTATGGCAAAGAAAAATATGGAAGCGACGGCCTCTGACGGCAGCCGCGCAATCAGTAAGTTTCATATCAGTGATGTGATTATTATTCTGGTGCTGGTTATCCTGTGTTCCACTTGCGTCATTCCGTTCTGGCATCTGTTGGTAAAATCTATTTCCGGTGATATGCCGGTTATGATGAAACAGGTTTTCTTCTGGCCTAAGGAATTTACATTATCTGCATACACTAAGGTCTTTTCGGATAAGGCCATGGTTCGTTCCATGCTCTATAGTGTGGTGGTGACATTGATTTTTACGGCGCTTGGTATGATTACCTGTACCTGTGCAGCGTATCCTCTTTCAAAGAAGAGACTGAAAGGAAAAGGAATTTTTACCTTTCTGCTGATGGTTCCCATGTATTTTTCAGCAGGAATGATTCCGTCCTTTATATTGATGTATAACCTGAAATTAATCGATAACATGTGGGTGTTGATTCTTCCTTTGATTTATTCACCCTATAATATGTTGGTTATGAAGACATATTTTCAGAGTACTATTCCGGATTCCTTAGAGGAGTCGGCGTTTCTGGACGGCGCGACCAATCTCCAGATTCTGTGGAAAATCGTGCTTCCGCTGAGTAAGCCTATTATTGCAACGCTTTCCCTGTTCTACGCAGTGGGACGTTGGAACGCTTATGCGGATCACATGTATTATATCAGATCTGACACTAAGAGAATGATTCAGTATAAGCTGTATCTGTTAGTGCAGGGTGCGGAAGCTTCTATTTCGACTTCCCTTGGCGATACGGGCGGCGCATCCAATGTAACTACGCCGGAAGTTTTGCAGGCAGCCTGCATCATGTTTGTAACGATTCCGATTATTATTATTTATCCTTTCTTACAGAAATATTTTGTAAAGGGAGCAATGGTTGGAGCTGTAAAAGGATGATAGTTTTCCCGGATGTCCGGGTATATATAAACTATACATATATTTTAAAAGGAGGACTAAAATTATGAAGAAGAACAATCTTCAGAGAGTACTTGCCTTAACGCTTGCAGGCGTTATGGTAATGGGCACTTTGACTGCCTGTGGCAATAGCGGAAGCAACGATACATCTAATAATAATGCCGCTGACACAAGCACGTCTACAAGCACCGGCACAGATAGCAGCGCTTCTACAAGCACTGACACATCATCTGCCAGCACAGAGGGAGATACCGCAGCA
The DNA here is from genome assembly GCA_964554405.1 of uncultured Bacteroides sp. Classification (GTDB taxonomy): domain Bacteria; phylum Bacillota; class Clostridia; order Lachnospirales; family Lachnospiraceae; genus UBA3282. Next base: position 31,535 of record CAZKOR010000008.1, read on the forward strand.
GTTGCAGGTATTGACGGATTTGTTCCGTTTGAGGAAACCGTAACCTTAAATATTCCTGTTTATCAGCGTGCAACACCTAATGGAGCTGCAGATGCAGGAAGTAACTACTGGACCGAATGGATTCAGAAAGAATTCGGTGATAAGTACAATGTAAATGTAAACTTTGCAGACTGGGTAATCCCTCGTGGTGAAGAAAATGCAATGTATGCACAGTGGGCAGCTGTACAGAATCTTCCTACAGTTTGCTTTGAGTATGACTATCCTGACCTGACACTGTACCAGAGCGAAGGTTATCTGGCAGAATATGATATTGACTGGTTCAAACAGATTGCTCCTACTTACTGGGCAGCAATGGAAGAGAACGGACTGGATGAGTTTACTAAGATCAATGGTCAGAATGTTCTGTTAATCGGTACAAGACCTTATGGTCAGACAAATTATCAGTTCGTAACTTTCTACCGCAAGGACTGGGTAGAGGCTGCAGGCTTTGATACATATCCTACAGACCCTGATAAACTGTTAGAACTGTATGCAAAGATTGATGAGCTTGGTCTGTGTACAGGAGATTATCTCCTTGGCGGTACTAAAGTTGAAGGTAATGGTGTAGACCAGAACTATGCTTACAGAGATTATCCTCAGGATAAGGAACTTTGGGCTACAACAGGTGATTATGATGTTCCTGCTCTGCCGACTGAGGCACAGAAGAAGTTTCTGGCATGGAACAACAAACTGTATAATCTGGGTTACATCGATAAAGAGTACAACACAAAAACTATTGATTACCAAATCAGTGATTTTGTAAGCGGTAAGTGCTTCACTTATGCTACTTATTCTACCAATCAGGTTCAGGCACTGACAGACTTCTATGCTGCTAACCCTGATGGAAAGATTGGCGTTGTCGTAAATCCGGGTCCTGAGACTTACGCTAGCGGATCTAACATGGGATTCCGTCCTAACAGTATCTTTGGACAGTACATCGGATTCTCTGTTACAGCAACTGATGATGAGAAGAAAGCTTTTGCTATGTATCTTGAGTGGATGAGCCAGCCGGATGTTCTCTTCACATTACAGTGGGGCGAAGAAGGCGTGAACTTCAACTATGATGAAAACGGCACTCCTAAGGCTATTCCGGTAGAAGAGCAGCCTGCTGACAAGGTAATGAGCCATAATAACAACGTAGATATGTGGTGTCTGGTTACCGCTACCGCTTCTCTGGGTAGTGTTGACAAAGATATTCAGGCAATCACTCCTCTTGGTTATCCTGATTCCGATCAGCTCTTTGAGGATATCAAGGCGAACTACGAAGGACAGCTTGCTTGCTATGAGGCAGGTATGGCATCTCCTGACTGTTCCTTTACCGTATCTATCGAAGCAAATGACGTGTACAAGGATACACTGTATACCTTATATGCAGAGCTGCGTGATAAGATCGTTATGGGATCTGAAGCTGACTTTGAAGCAAACTATGAGGATGCATGCCAGAGATACCTTGATGCCGGTTATCAGGCAATCATGGATGAGAAGAAAGCTGCTTTTGAAGCAGGCAATTATGTAGAGCAGGCAGCGCACTTCTTCAAATAAGATGAATTGATAAATATGTTTTAATCGGTCCTCCGGCTTATGCCGGAGGACTGTAATTTTATCAAAATTTTGATGCAGAACCGGCAGACTCTGTGATGTATACCATAAATTTCATATAGCAATTTCAGTTAAATTATTTATAATAGTTTTATCTTGATTATAAAAAAGTTTATTAGTCAACAAAAGAGGATGTAGATATGGCAAAACCTGTTAATGCGATAACTGAATATCGAAACTATTATCTTCCACCGCACTTTCCGGTTTTACTGCTGACCGGTGAACATTGGAGAATTTCGGATATACCGAGCGGCAGACTGCATTTTCACAATTGTCTGGAAATCGGAATCTGTCATTCTGACGGCGGTTATATGGAGTTTTACGGGGAGCGTGTTCCGTTTCATGAGGGTGATATTACCATTGTCCCCAGAAATGTACCGCATACGACATACAGCAGTCCGGGTGTAGCAAGCCTGTGGTCCTATATTTATATAGACCCGAAAGAATTTTTCAGGCATTCGCTTCCCTCTACATGGAAAAACTATGACCTGCAGCCTTATGCATTTAAGAATTTTAAGTATGTCTTACATAAAGAGCAATATCCTACTGTGTATCAACTGCTTACCCTTATTCTGCGTGAACTTAAAGAAGAGCAGGTTGGCTATCAGTTTTCGGCTAAAGGGCTGCTGCTGTCTCTTTATATTGAAATATATCGTATCCAGTCCCAGGAAGAGGACGGGGGGGGATATTCGGAGGATGGATTTTCCGAGTCGGCAAGCCCGCTGTCAATCGCTCCTGCCCTGGATTATATTGAAAAAAACTATATGAAGCAGTTTAGTATTGAATTTCTTGCTGATTTATGCCACTGGAGTCCGACACATTTCAGGCGGATTTTCAATTCTATTATGCGAATTTCACCGCTGAATTATGTCAATAATACCCGTATTCAGAAGTCGTGCAGTATGCTTTGCAGCACAGAGGATTCCATTTTAAGCATATCGGAAACGGTAGGATTTCAGTCCGTCTCAAGCTATAACAGGTACTTTTTCCGACTGATGCAGCAGTCGCCCAGAGAGTACAGAAGACAGATGCTTCAGTCGGATAAGCAGGCTCAGAGTATGTCCATTATGGAATATTCCGGCTGGATGTACCCCGAATAAGTTCAGGCTTTCAAGCCTGAACTGCAAGAATCGCTTCGCAATTCTTGTGAGCTGTCTTTTATAAGTTAATGAACACTGTTGCAAAAGCATCTAATGTGAGTTCTTTTACACCGGCATGGGTTTCTACCCGTGTCGTTTGTGTTTCTTCGCTGTTATTAATAACGACTAATATCTTGCTTTCCGGATAATAAGCACATTCGGTATAGCAGTTATCCGTCATATACATTCCTGTAACACCTTCGCCTCCGGCATAACGGATAAGCTGATAAAGCAGTCTCGTATTGGCATCACTAAATTGGAAAGAAGCAAGGTAGATACCTTTTCCTTTTCCAAAGTCATGAACAGTCAGTACCGGTATCTGGTCTTTTTCTATCAGAACTTGCGTTTTGCCGTCTGTCAAGTAGCGGTTCGGTTTGGAAATCAGTTCTGCGCCGTCCGGAACAAGACCTTGTGGGTCAGAAGTCTCAAAAAGCCACTTTCCGTGACAGATTCTTTCTCCGGTATCTTCGTCTATGCCGAGTATATGAGCCATTCTAAAGTAGGTATCGTAGCCGGTTGTTGCTGACGGTTCATTGACGCCAAGGAATGTTCCACCCTGATATACCCACTGTGTCAGAACTTCTACAAGTTTCTCGTCTTTCCATGCATCACCGCCGCTCCATGCGCTGTTCGCATAACCGGCATTAATAACAACATCAATACCATCCAGACGTCCTGCTTTCACATCTTCAAAGGAGAGGAAAGATACCTCTACGGGAAGTCCGGCAAGCGCTTCGTTAATGTGTATTAAGTCATGCTGATACGTCTCATGGAAATGTCCTGATAACGTCCAGGAACGCAGTGCGCCCCAGGAGTGCAGTACAGCAACTTTTGTTTTAATTTGGTATGGTGCGCCTTCCTTATGGAAGTCCTGAATCATATGAAATTCCTGCGTAAGCTGTTCAATATAATCACAGAAATCAGGAAATCCTTCTGTTAAGTGCAGATAACCGCCCAGTCCGATTCTGTCTACCGGGGAACGCAAAAGCGCTCTTCTGATATGATTCCAGTAGCGTTTCGCATCTGTCGTAGGGTCTCCGCCCTCCATAAAGGTCGGTGCGCCGCCAAGACCTACCGGAAACAGGTAAGGATGGAGTCTGAGTTCATGTGTAGGAACATCAACGCCAGCACAAAGCCTTGCCTCGTAACCGGAAAAAACACATTTAATAAGTCCGTCAAAACCAAATTCGCCGAATCTGCCGTTATAAGGCTCTAAGCCAACCCAGCTGTCATCGTAGAAAACATAAGCTTTTTTACCATACTCATGTACAATATCTACTAACTGTCTGCCGAAAGAAATGACAAAGTCATTAATAAATTTCATCCAGTCAGCTTTATGAGCATCCCCCGGCATATGTGTTACATGGCGTTTTCCCTGATTAATAAAATCTTCTGCGGTCAGAGAGTAACCATACTGCTCAGCAAATTCGTCAAGCGCCCGTTCACTGACAGTAAAATCATAGGAACCCCAATCCGAGAAAAGGGAACGGCATTCTTCGTGGGAACCCCAAATCCAGACAAAGTTATAAAAGAGAGAGGTAAAGCGCACAACTGTTGTATCAGGATGGGATTCACACCATTTTTTCAGCCAGTCTGTCATATATTCACGGGTTTCCGGATATCTGGGATCAATCTGCATAAGATGCTCTTTATCCCAGTTATTGGTCGTGTGATTGTACATGGAAATCTCTTCCCAGATACGGTAGGCAAGAAAACTCACCGTATATTTATGCCATAACGTAACATTATGTATCGTAACGGTTCCCTGCGCTTTGTCATAAGTCCAGTTTTCGGCAGGAACAAGTGTATTGGAAGTTCTGTCATAGACCTGCCAGTATTTCATGGAAGCAGGGCAGTCATTTACCTCAAATTGTTCTGCAAAGAAATCCTCCATTAATGCTATTGTCAGTCCCTGACTGTTTTCGGAGACGGCCGTTACAGGTTCAGTGCATAAAAATGTCTGCTGCAGTTTATCGCGGTTCTTTCCGGCCCATTCATTATGGTCACGGATGATACAGAGAGTGGAATAGATACCATACCCTGCATGAATAATATCTTCTGACAGTTCCGTACCGTCACTGTCACGAATGACATCTGCCCCCCATTTTTCTGCTAATTTTAATGTCAGTTCTTCGTAGGCTGATTCTCCCGGCAGTGTAAAACCGCCTTTTCGCTTCTCCATATACTTTCCTCCTACCTCTTTTATAAATGCTATATTAGAGCGCTCCGTCTTTTGCGATGTCGGCAGAGACTAATACATTGCTGAAAAAGGCAAGTGCAAGTCCCTGACCCCATCCCTGTATCCAGCGTCTGGAAATGCCGCGGTAGCCTTCAATATCTTTCATAACGGCAGTACCGCCTGATACGTTCATCACTCTGCCGTCCTCACTTACATTGTCCAAAAGACCCTGGATTGCTTTGTTGATATAGCGGGTATGAAGCGGATTGCCGCGCTCTAACATTGCTGCTGCAATTCCCGCAGCTGCGGAAATTTCTTCATAAGATTCTTCGTCATTTAAAACCGTACGCCAGAGACCGTTTGGTGTTTGTACTGTTTTGAGAGCGGCAAGCTGGTCATTTAAGGAACCGGCAATATCCAGATATTTCGGATATAAGTAGCACTCCGGTAATATGCCGCCTACTTTTGACATTGTATAAGCTGCCCAGGCATTGGCTCTTCCCCAGTAGATGCCTGACATATGGTCTTTTGTAATATTGTTATAGCCGTGATAATAAAAGCCTGTTTTGTCATCCTGTAAATAGTTGATATGCCAGTACCACTGATTCAGGGCATCGTCAATCATTGCTTCATCTTTATTGATAACGCCTACCCGAAGCAGGAAAAATGCTGCCATAAACAACGTATCTGCCCATGCCTGTTCCGGGAAATCATTATCGGCGGATACGGTATGCTGCAGTACATTATCACCGAAGCGGAGAGCTTCTTTTTGCAGATAGGCTATCTTGCTCATGACAATGTCCCAATATTTCTGTTCTCCGGTAGCCTGATAGAGCGTAACCAGACAGTGACCCATAGCACAGGCGTTAACAGTCCACACTTTTGGCAGACCTAGAGCGATTAATTCATCTATACGTTCTTTTAAAAGCGTAAGATACTTTTCCTTTCCTGTTTTCTCATAAGCTTCACTGATGCCATAATAAGCCACACCGCAGGGCCAGTCCCATGTTAAGTCCATTTTCATGGTCCTGTCTACTATTCTGTCAATGACATCTTCAATCTGTTCTTTGTTAAAATCCAACTGCATAATAAACCCTCCTTCCATAGTTAATTTTATTATACAAAAAACCTTGATTTTCCGCTAGATTGCTTTCATACATAAATACAGCAATTTCGACCATAATATCAGAATATTAGTAGAAAATACATTTTGTGCATGAGTTGTATTTCTCTGTGCACGAATGGTAGAAAAAAGCACATATAAAAGGCGAAATTATCTGTGGAGATTCCAATACGGATATGGTACAATAGAAATGAATTTTGGGCGATATCAAGAAAAAGAATAGAAAAGGAGAGCAGATATTATGATTAAAGGTTTTAAAATGAAATTATATCCGGGACAGGAAGCGGAATATGAGAAGCGCCATAACGAGTTATGGCAGGAAATGAAAGATATGATACATGAACATGGCGGAAAAAATTATACTATTTTTCTGGATAAGGAAACACTGACTTTGTTTGGTTACATTGAGATAGAGGACGAAGAACTCTGGGCGAAAGGCGCAGACACAGCCATCAACCGGAAATGGTGGGATTTTATGGCGGATATTATGGAGACAAATCCGGACAACAGCCCGCTATCCATTGATTTGAAACCTCTTTTCCATCTTGATTAATGTGAAGGGCATAGGTGTTAAGATGAAAATAGGCGTAAGAGCGCATGATTACGGAAAAATGGAAATTGAGAAAGCCGCGGAAACACTTCATAACGAGGGGTATCAGGCGGCGCAGTTAGCGCTGCCGAAAGTCTTTGTGGGAATCGACAGTTATGAGGATATTACGGGAAGCCATCTGGAGCGGATACGCAGGGCATTCGAGGACTGGAAAGTGGAAATTCCGGTGTTTGGCTGTTACATGGACTTGGGGAATCCTGATGATGAAATTCGGGATTATGCGGTGCGGACTTTGAAAAAGTGCCTTGCATACAGCAAGGAAGTCGGCGCAAATGTAGTCGGTACGGAGACTGCTTATCCTCATCTGAGTGCAGAGGAAAAAGCCCAATGGTATCCGCACATGATAGACGGTATAAAACGTGTTGTGGAAGAAGCAGTGCGTCTGGATGTGAAATTGGCGATAGAGCCCGTATACTGGCATCCGTTGGAAAATCTGGATGCAGTGCTGGATGTTATGGATAAAGTAGGGGATGAGAAGCATTTGCGGATGATTTTTGATGCTTCCAATCTGTTGCAGTTCCCCGATACGACAGACCAGAGTGCATACTGGCGGGAATGGCTTAGAAATACGGGAAAATACATAGAAGCCATGCACATAAAAGATTTCTATTTTGATGAAAAAGGGAACTATTGCCCTGTACCGCTCGGAAAAGGTGTTATCCAGTATGCGGCAATCTCCGAATGGCTCCATGAGAACCGTCCGGATATGTACCTTTTGCGGGAGGAAATGAATCCGGATATTGCGCAGTCAGAGATTGCATTCATGAAAAATTTATAAAAAATGATATGAAAATGGTAAAAATGACTTATGTTTAAATTACTGAAAGACCGGTGTGGAAATAGGCAGGTCAATCTTATTTTGGCAGAAGGAATTTTCGACTTCATATTCTATATTAATATAAAAAAAGGCACATATCAGAGAAAGTGCGAAAGGAAAGACCTGCCATATTCCTTACAAAAAGAAGGAAACTACGAGAGTTTAGTACAGAGTCTGCAAAGCAGGCTCTGTGCTGATGTGGAGGAATTTTCTGAAAATATGGAATTGTTTAATGTTATTAAAAAACTTTCTTTGCGGGGAGAGTATGCCGTACAGTGTCGCATATTAATAAATAGACAAATATATCATAAGAGAATTTTATTCTTTGGGGATTGCCGTAAAGAAAATATCATGGCTTTCGTTGAGGATGTTACCGGTATATCCGGCGGAAAGCAGGAGACATCCCGCAGCCATGTGACGGCATATCTTTCCCATGAAATCAGGACATCGCTCAACAGCCTTAGCGGGAATTTGTATGCCCTGCAGGCAGAGGGAGAGACATTTGCGAAAAACAGACATTTGGAGAATGCCGTTTATTCTGCGGATTATCTAAAACGCTTGGTAAACGGCACTTTGCAAATTTCTGAGATAGAGAATAACAGAAGTGTCATGAAATTAGAAGCTGTCACTCTGGAAGAACTGGCGGAGTATCCCCGGAGAGTTTTTGAGCCGGAGGCAGCAAAGAAAAATATTCAATTGCAGTTTTTGATAGAAAAACCGATATATCAATATCTGTATCTATGCAAAGATGTTGTCTGGCAGATTATCACAAATTTGATTTCCAATGCAATAAAATATACGGGTAATGACGGAATAGTTACTTGCTGTATCAAAGAATCCTATCTGGAAGAGAAAAGGATTGCATTGATAATAGAAATAACAGATACCGGAATTGGTATGGAGCAGACGTTTCTTTCTATGGCGTGGGAACCATATATGAGAGAAGAACGGGAAGAAGAGGTGCAGGGAAGTGGTTTAGGACTTGCGATAACAAAATATCTGGTAGAGTTATTACAGGGGAATATCAGTATTGAGAGTCAGCCTGGACTTGGAACCAAAGTATCTGTGAATCTGGAAGTGGATGGGGATGATGTATTGTATGCTTCCACTTCTTCTCCTAAGTCTGATTTATCAAGAAAAAGTCCGGAACAGGCGGATATGATAAAAAGAGTATTGATTGCAGAAGATGAAGATAAAAATAGGGAAGTCCTGTGCGGGTATTTGTGTGAATTGGGGATTGCGGCGGATAAGGCGCATAATGGCAGGGAAGTCATAGAAATTTTTGAACGGTCAGAGGAAAACTATTATGATGTGATTCTGATGGATATTCATATGCCGGATATAGGCGGTATGGAGGCGGTTCGGATAATTAGGAGCATGGACAGAAAAGACAGCGGCCTGCCGATTATCGCCATAACGGCAGACAGTGAAGTGGTATCCGCTGAAATCAACGACTATCTTATCAAACCATATTCCATAGAAGACATTCGGCATATACTGTTAAGCATTAGGAATGGTAAATGGCATGAAGCGGCACAGGGAGTATGATTGGCCTGAAGAAGCGGAGAAAATAAAAGAACAGGAGAGGCAGTGCATTATACATCAGATAGACCCTCATTTTGTTTTCAATACATTGGGCGCTATCCGCATTGCAACCAAAGTAAATGCAGACTTAGCGTATGATATGATTTATGACTTTTCAAAATATTTAAGAACTGTTCTTCACACACTGACACATAGAGAAAATATACTTTTTAAGGATGAGACGGCAAACGTTATCACCTATCTTAATTTAGAAAAAATGAGATTCGGGGATAATATTGCGTTTCGTATGGATATTCAGACGGAAGATTTTATGCTGCCGCCGCTTTCGTTAGTTCCGCTTGTGGACAATGCTGTCCGGCATGGATTACAAAGAGGAAAGAGAAAAGGTGTGGTGACGCTCAGGACTTACCAGACTGCCGTGGAATACATTGTACAGATGGAGGATGACGGCATTGGTTTTGAGACGGCGAAATTAGGCGCGCTGCCAGCTGATGACAGCGCACAGGCAGGCGGGCTGCAAAGAGTCAGATATCTGGTGGAAAATATGGCGGATGGCAGCATGGAAATAAAAAGTTTTATAGGAACCGGCACAATTGTTACATTACGCATTCCGAAAGATAAACTCAGGAAAGGTGGTACACCATGAAGATAAAAGCTATTTTGGTAGATGATGAGCCGTGGAGCATGCGGCAGTTCCTCGCGGAATGTCATGATATGGATATTGATTTGCAGGAATGCTTTACGGATGCTGAAACGGCGTTGTCTTATGCAATGCAGCACACTGTGGAACTTGCTTTGCTGGATGTAAAACTGCCGGATATGGATGGTATTGTGCTTGGGAGAGAATTAAGAAAAATCAATCAGGATATGCTCATTATTTATATCAGCGCTTATGAGGAATATATAAAGGAAGCGATTGTGGATGTCAAAGCGGACTATTATATATTGAAGCCTTACAATGCAGCAGACGTGGCGGATGTGATGGAGCGGATTAAATATCTATCCGGCAGACTGCGTAAAAGGGTGGCAGTTCGTACGTTTGGCGAATTTGATATTTTTGTGGATGGCGAATTGGTTACGTTTTCTAATCAGAAAGCAAAGGAATTATTCGCGCTCTGCATTGACAGCGGCGGTGAAGTGACAATGAAAAGGGCTGTGGAGATGCTTTGGGAAAACAGGGATTATGATGAAAAAGTAAAGCGCCTGTATCGTAAGGCAGTTATTTATCTGCGTATGATTTTTAAAGAATACGGCATGGAGAGTATATTTCAAAGCGCCAGAGGAAGCTGTCATATCAACAGAGAGGAAATATTCTGTGACTACTATGAGGTGTTAAATGGAAAAGATATTAAAGAGACCTTATTTGATGGCAAATATATGTCGAATTATTCATGGGGAGAAGAAACCTGCGGACATTTATGCCGTATGGCATCGGAAAGCCTGTTAGACTAACGGCAGTTTTTCTGCAAACAAAAAAATTTTGGATGACCTCTAAAGTCTTTAGAAAAATATCCGATACATTTAATAACAGTTGATGAATAAGGATTCGGTTTATCAACAAAGAATAAGTGTAACGGACGGGAAGGAGGAGTTTAAAATGCGTGTTGAAGCATATACTCAGGTCCAACAATTATATAGTAATTCTAAAAAAGCGGTGAAAGCACCTGCGACATCAAGCAGCAGTAAATCCGACAAGATACAGATTTCCAGTATCGGTAAAGATTTCCAGATTGCAAAAGCAGCTGTAAAAGCAAGCAGTGATGTCAGGGAAGATGTAATTGCTCCTCTGAAAGCTGAAATTCAAAGTGGCAGCTATTTTGTGAGCGGAGAGAGTTTTGCAGAGAGATTATTGCAGAAGTATGAAGAAGGTTCCAGAGTATTCGCAATTTAAGAAGTGAGGGTTTAGCGTGGCAAGCTTAATGGAGAACTTGATAGATGTTTTAGAAAAAGAAAACGCAGAGTACGAGACCTTATTAAACTTGTCCATGCAGAAAACACCGGTCATTGTGTCTGAGAATCTGGAAGAGTTAGAGAAAATCACGGATGAAGAACAGTATGTCGTAAGCAGGATTAATCATTTAGATGTTTTGAGAAATGAGGCTGTCCATGATATAGCGAATGTACTTAACAAGGATGTTGCAAACTTAAAAATTGTAGATTTGATTAAAATGCTCAGTCAAAGACCGGAGGAACAACGGAAACTGGCAGCGGTTTACGACAAGCTGCAGTTAACTGTACGGCATGTTGCAAGAGTGAACGAGCAGAACAGAGAATTGATTCAAAGTGCTCTGGATATGGTGCAGTTTAACATGAATGTGATTCAGTCAATGAAGATGGCTCCGGAAACAGCCAATTACAATAAGGGAGCATATAATACCGGTGATGTGATTGGGATGAGTACAAAATCATTTGATGCAAAGCAATAGGAAGAATTGTTAAGGTGGTAATGTTATGTCATTAATGGGCAGCCTCTATGTAGGCGTATCAGGATTACAAACAGCAAATAATGCGTTGAACACAACAGCGCATAATATGTCAAATTTAGACACCCTTGGTTATACGAGACAGCAGGTAGCGCAGGCAACAAGGTTTTATAACACGATTGATAAAACGTCTGGTGTCAACTGGAAACAATTAGGTCTGGGTGTCACATATTCCCAAACAAGACAGGAAAGAGATTATTTTTTAGACAAAAATTACCGTCGTGAATCAGGCAGAAGCGCCTTTTACGAGGTTTCTTATAATGCAATAGAAGAGGTTGAAGACATCATAGGAGAATCTTATGACGGGCATGCTTTTTCTATAGCGGTTACTGATTTGTGGACTGCGGTAGAAGAGCTGAGCAAAGACCCTACGGCGTCAGTAACCCAAAACTTATTCGTAACGCGTGCCTATGAATTTGTCACGAAAGCAGCGGCTGTTTATGACAGCCTTTGTGAGTATCAGGACAATATGAATAAAACGGTTGCGAGTGATGTGGCTACAATCAATGACTACGCACGGCAGATAGAAGCGTTAAATAAGCAGATTGCCAGAGTAGAGGCCGGTGTAGAGCATGCCAATGACTTAAGGGATCAGAGAAACTATATTTTAGACCAGCTTGCTTCCATGGCTTCCATTTCATATACGGAAGATATCCACGGATATCTCAGTGTAAAATTAGAGGGTGTTGATTTGGTAAAGGGCGGACACGTCAATGAGATGCTGCTTTATACGGATCCGCTGACCGGATTTTATACACCTTATTGGAAGATGTTAGCCAGTTATAGTTATGATGAATATGGTAATAAGTATTTACCGAAAGAGAATCTGACTTCATGCCAGGTGTTTGACCTCACCAGAACGATATCTTCCGATTTGAACACGGATATCGGTTCTTTAAAGAGTACTGTGCTGGCAAGAGGCGACCATCGTGCTACAGCGAAAGAAATAAAAGATATCAGTAATGAGAATGAATATGTAGAGGGCTGGTATGATAACCATATTTCACAGTCCATTGTTATGAATATTCAGGCGGAATTTGACCAATTGATTAATGCAGTCGTAAACAAAATCAATGGTATTTTAAGTGAAGCCGCAGAGTTGGAATCCGCGACTTACCCCAATTCCACTTATCTGCGGGATGCGAATGGAAAACCTTATCGATTATTTGAGAAGATCATAGATGACGGTGAAACTTATACACTGCCGGACGGAACGGTAATAGATGACGGATGGAGTATAGGAAATGTCACCATTAATATGGAACTCCGCCAGAATCCATCGTTACTGTCATTCAGACTGACAGACAGTTCGGAAGACAATGCGACGATGGAGAAGCTGAAAAAAGCTTTTCAGGAAACAGTATATAAACTGAATCCCAATGTACAAACACCTGTCAGCTTCGTGGATTATTATAAAAACCTAGTATCGCAGGTAGCGAATTCAGGAGCGGTTTTCGGAGACATTGTGGAAAGCCAGACACAGACAACGGATTCTTTGTGCAATGCAAGGGAACAGGTGGTTGGCGTTTCCTCAGACGAAGAATTAACGAATATGATTATGTTTCAGAATGCATATAATGCTTCCAGCCGTTATATCAATGTAATCAATGAAATGCTGGAGCATCTTCTTATGACATTAGGAAGATAGAGTAAAGACAGCAGGAGGTAAGAGTTATGCCGTCAACATTTTTTGGATTAACAATAGCATCTTCGGGGTTACGGGCAGCGAATGCAGCGCTTAATACAACCGGTAATAATATCAGCAATGTTGATACGGAGGGTTACAGCCGTCAGGCGGTTGTGACAGAGGCAGCCAATGCACTTCGTGTTTTTGCAAAATACGGATGTGCAGGCGCAGGCGTTGAGACGATTGCGATTGAGCGTATCCGCGATAAGTTTTACGATAATAAATACCGTGAAAATGAAACACGGCTCGGCGAATATGATACTAAGGCGTATTATATGCGCATGATAGAAGAATATTTGACTGATGATAATGTGACAGGTTTTAAGACCATTTTCAATCAGATGACAAGTGCGTTGGAGGAAATTACGAAAAATGCCAGCTCCACTTCAACAAAGGCGCAGTATGTATCCAGCGTAAAGACTCTGACAGATTATTTTAATAATATGTATGGTAATATGCAGAATCTTCAGGCGGATGTGAATGATGAAATCAAGATGCGCGTGGATTCCATCAACTCTCTGGCACAGGAACTGGCAACAGTTAATAAGCAGATTAGTGTTATTGAACTGACAGGCGTAGTAGCGAATGAACTTCGTGATAAAAGAGATGTCATGTTAGATCAGCTTTCCGGTATTGTGAATGTCAAAGTAGAAGAGATACCGATTTTAACCGGGGACGGCCATGAGTCCGGCGCATACAGATGTATTGTCAGAATTGCAGGCGATCAGATTCTGGTAGATCAGGACGATTACAGACAGTTGGAATGTATCGCAAGAAAAAAAGAAGAAAAAGTGAACCAGTCAGATATGGACGGACTTTATGATATTGCCTGGACAGACGGCATTGAATTTGGTTTGTATAATGAGTCTATGGGCGGTGAACTGCGCGGACTGATTCAAATGCGTGACGGTAATAACGGTGAGTATTTTAACGGTGAGATGACGAATCTTAACTATCGGAAAGAAACAACATTGGTAACGGTCAGCACAAATGCCTTATATTTGGACAGCATGAGTAAATGTACACTTTCCGACAGCGGCGGTAAAATTAATATCGGCAGTCAGATTTATTACTATACGGACTGGACCTATGAAGGAGACGGCAAATATATCTTTACGATTGATAATGTAAAGAGTGACCAGCCGTTAACCCCCGGTAAAGAAGGAAGAGAAGTTTCCGTAGGTGCGGAAGTAAAATATCAGGGTGTTCCGTACTATATGGCACAGATGAATGAGTGGCTGCGTGATTTTTCCAAAGCAATGAACGCTATCTTTACAGAAGGTGTGACGGCAGATGGTGATGATGCGGGAATTCTCTTGACCGGTAATTATCCGACCGGTGTAGTACAGTATAAAGAAGCGGAATTAAACGATTCCAGAAGAAACGGCAAAGGATATTACTATATCACAGCAGGCAATATCGGGATTGTCGAGGAACTGATTAAAGACGCATCTCTGCTTGGAACAAGAAGCGACCCGACAAATGGTGTAGAGGAATGTGAGCAGGTGAAAAAAGTAATTTCCCTCTTATCAGATTCTAACCAGTTTTCTTTCAGAGGAAGAGATGCAGGCGGTTTTTTGGAGTGTATTCTGGATGACGCGGCGCTCAGTGCAGAGAATGCGGAAACATTCTACACTACTTATCTGAGCCTGGAGACAAGTATTGATAACCAGAGAACTTCCATTTCCGGCGTTGATGAGGACGAAGAGGCGGTGAGCCTTGTAAAATATCAGAATTCCTATACATTGGCATCTAAGATGATTTCGGTTTTGACGGAAATCTACGATAAGCTGATTTTGGATACCGGAGTATAAGTTTAAAAATCAAAGATTTTTAAACTGCGAGTTTGCGACACGCAAACGTCGCGGGCTGAGGAAAAATGTTGTATATAGTAAGAAAGGTGTGACACGACTATGAGAATGACGAA
>CAZKOR010000009.1:0-10949 GCA_964554405.1 uncultured Bacteroides sp.
TTTTTCTTATATCGTCTGGCACGATTACTCCCAACCATCTCAATGTCATCTGAAAACTCCTGTAAAATAATTTTCGTGCGGCTTTCTTTCAAATCCAACAATTCACAAAAATCCCTAATCCCATATTCTTTTCCTTCTTCCATAAATGAAAGAATTTTATCATACTGCATTTAAGTCTTTTTCGCCGCTTTTAAAATGGCAATTAGTTTTCTGTCTTGATATATCTTCTCTTTTTGGTGGCAGTCGTACCTGTGATAGCTCCAATTTTAACCAATTCATTGAGCAATTGTCTTGTCCTAGATCCTTTCAGATCTAATAATTGTGCAATTTCATCTGCACTATATTCCTCGCCTGTTTTCATAATTGACAGAATCTCTTTCTGCCGATCAGATAGCTTTTCTGCCGATTCTGCCGATTTTTCTGCCGATTCTGCCAATATATCTGCCAATTCCTTTGCAAATTTATTTGAATCTCCGGATACTGCAGCAATTTCATAAATTTTTTGAGTTATAACATCTTTTGCTTGCTCAATATCATCTTTTGAATTATATGCTATATCAGATATTCTGTCATACAATATCTCCGCCGTTTTAACCCAATTATCTAGTGAAACATTGGTAGAACTTATCTGGTTGTCTTTTACAATATTTATAAGCTTTTCCATTTCATTTTTAGAAAATGTTGGAATATTCGACAACTGTTCTACCACAGACTTCAAAAATGTATTCAATACCGGAGCTGTCTTTAATTTTAGTGTAACTTGGTTTAAAACGGTGTCTTCTATTAATTCCGGCTCTACCCATCCGGAGTCTCTCCATACAGCAAGAATCGTCGGAAAGCCGGAACCGGCATTATCGCCAAATCCAACCATGCGCAGCATAGTCTGCATACGAGGGTTTCTTGGCTTAGAATTTCCACCCTTAAAAATCTCTTCCTTCGGAAGTTTCAATATCCCTGGATTTGTAAAACAAAATCCATCTGATGTTTTTATGATTTTTAATGTTCCGGCATCCATTAAATAATCTGCATGGATAATAAGATTCACGAACGCTTCCCTCACCGCCTTGTGTACCGGCGTCTCATCAATCCGCTGTATTCCTTCAAGTTTAAACGGCTTCTTCAAATCCTCGGTTAATTTTGGAGTGACTTTGGTAAAAAAATTGAAGAGATTATTCTCCCATGTGCCATCATAAGTAATCCTGTCATTCCATCGAACATTCGCTGTAATCTCGCTTTCATTACGATAATCCATAAAAATATTATCAAACTCGTCCCGTATCGCAAGTCCATCGCCAAACATCATTAAGCCTGCAAGCGTCAATCCCTCCTTGCCCTCTCTTCTGTCTTTTCGATATCCTCCGAGTTTTTCAAGAAACAATTTGTCATCAAGTGAATTCCAAACATGCCCATCATTTCTAATTTCAAAAATTTGCCGATATTTACGCAATGTTTCCTTGTCTATATCGTCCATTGTATAATATTCTAAAATCATTCCATCGTTACCATCCGGATTCTGGTCACGAATCATCCCTCTGACCTCATGTTCCGCTGCATGATAGTCACCTTCATTGTTTCTCTTAAATGTTCCTTTGTAGGGATTCTCGCCAACATAAATCGGACGCACTTTATAATCTGCTCTCGGAACCTTAATTACAATCAAACTAATGCCTGACTCTTCCACAATGAATACATCTTCATCTTTCAGAATATTACGATTAACCTTGCTGCTGTTAATGGTGTTCCAAAAATCCTCTATCTGTTTCTCTACATTCTTGATTCCCTGTATCATGAATCTTTCTTTCGGACGGTTCTTCCTTTTATCTTCTTTCACTCCTAAAATAACATAACCGCCTTTGGTATTGGCAAAAGCCGAATAAGATTCATAGGCAGATCGCGGTACATTATTCTCTGCTTCCTTGCACTCTATGTCTACTTTCTCGCCTTTATAAATCAACTGTTTTAATTCCTGCATATTCATTCGGATTATTCCCAGCCTTTCCAAATAATATAAAATAACCAAAAGAGAGTTTTCTTATGCGTCAATGGTTTTATTAATCTGCTCTTTGAAAGTGTTTAGCCTTGCTTTATTATCTGCCTTGAACCATGCGGACTGCTTGTCCAATTTTTTAGCGAAGTTCACATTCTCGCTCTCAAACTTTTCATGAATCTTGCTTGATAATCAGCCAACCCTACAACTATCAAATTACATGGCTCATTAGTTCTTATCCAGTATACATAATAACATAATATTTTTCAATTATCCGCCAAAATTATATTTGCAAATATCATTATATTCTTGACTTATTACGACAACCTTTTGTCGTCTCTGTAAAACTTATTTTATAAATATCAAAACTATAATCACAAAAATACATAACATAAACAATTATAAAAGCTATATTATTTTCCCACTATCAAAATCCTTATTATTCAATATACCACCATCCCTACCAATCCGATTTACTTCTTCCATCAACTTAATACCATCATAAAGCCCCTGCTTATAAGCAATTGCACCGTATGCAGCTCCGCTGGCGTTAACTGCAGAAAGCGCCCTATCTACTGCCTTGTTTTGCTCTCTGCTCAATCCCACCTTTTCTAATTGATTTAGCGCTTCGTCTACTTCTTTTTGCACCGTTCTATACAACTCGTTATCATCTAATACCTTATCTAAGCCATTGTATATTCTTTCTTCTGCAAGTATATCCAATAAATTTTCCTCTCTTTTTCCCATTTATATAACCATGCACCTCTTTTCAGCCTGCGAATTTAGGGCGTCAGACACAACCTTTCCCTCCACTAATTTTTCATATATTAAAATTATAATATGCCGTCATTACGCCGTCAATGCAATTTCAGCCGTCATTTTGACGGTATAATAATGTCATATTGGAGGTATTCTTATGATGACTGATACAGCTAAATTTACATTAAGGACAGACGCTGAAATCCTTAAGAAATTCCGTTACGTTGCAGATTATAATGGTCGTTCTGCCAACAGAGAATTGGAAGTTCTTATGAAAAAGCATATTGCTGAATTTGAAAAAGAGCATAGTAAAATAACGTTTGACTAACATTCCTTTATTATCTTTCCGTTTCTCAGATATTTTCAAACTCCTTTCCATGGTAAAAAGAGACTATATTTTCTTCTCTTGCAAGCGCCATAGACGCTGAAAAGAAAATGTGCTACAATAACCCCAATAACAATAGAAAGGCATACCCCACTATGGACACATTACAGACTCCCTACTTTATCATTGATGAGGAAATCCTGCAAAAATATTATGATATGCTGACTGATTCCTTAACACGGAATTGGAACAATTATCTGGTAGGTTATTCTTTCAAGACCAATTCCCTGCCATGGCTTGTTTCTTTTGTCAAAAGGAACGGCGCATACGCAGAAGTGGTTTCTGAAGATGAATATCTGCTTGCTCGTCATCTTGGCTATGAAAGCAGTGAAATCGTTTATAACGGTCCTTATAAAAGTGAAGAATCTTTCCGTGATGTCTTACTTTCAGGCGGCTATGTCAATCTGGATTCCCGTATGGAAATCTCATGGCTTACCCGTCTTGCCTCCGAACATCCCGAGCAGACATTTTCTGTCGGCATCCGTGCCAACTTTGATTTGGAGAAAATGTGTCCCGGTGAGACAACTATGGGAGAAGTCAGCGGTCGTTTTGGATTCTGTTACGAAACAGGCAAATTTGCCGATGCCTTAAAAACATTACAGCAGATTCCCAATGTATCTGTTACGGGACTTCATCTGCATTCCAGCAGCAAATCCCGCAGCGTAAACATCTTTCGCTCTATTGCACAAATGGCATGCAGGATTGCCGAAGAATTTCACCTTTCTTTATCCTATGTGGATTTAGGCGGCGGCTACTGCGGCGGTATGGATGGCAGACCGGAATACCCCGATTATTTTCCGGTTGTAGCGGAAGAACTGTCAAAATATTTTACTCCTGCGACAACGAAACTAATTGTAGAACCGGGCATCTCCCTGATTTCCAAATGTACTACTTTCGTTACGTCAGTCTACGACACCAGAGATATTAAGGGCAGCCGCTACGTCATGACAGACGGCAGCCGTTTCAATATAGACGCTACCATGATTAAGACTTCCCATCTTTTTCATGTGGATTACAAAGAAAATGATATGAAAAACCGCCCTGTTATGGAGAGCCAGGTTATCAGCGGCTACACCTGTATGGAATGCGACCGCATGTTTCTCTATGAAAATAAACCGGAGCTTGTACCCGGAGATAACATTGTTTATGAGAATGTCGGCGGTTATACGATGAGTTTAAACCCGCTGTTTATTCAATACTTTCCTCCGGTCTATGTCAAAAACGGAGAAAAGCTGACACAAGTGCGCAGGAAATGGACACCGCAAGATTATGTGCAGGGCTCCGAATTCTGATACATAAAACTTATTCTTAACAAACTGAGGTAACGATGAATATTTTAATTTTAAGTTGTGGTACCAGAAACAAGCTTATTCAATACTTTAAGGAAAAGGAAAACAGCATAGGCAAAATTGTCGGCACAGACTGCAGCATTTATGCACCGGCGCTTTATGAAGCGGACAGTCATTATATTATTCCGCGCATGACCTCGCCGGATTATTTAGAAGCCGTTCTGGATATCTGCCATAGGGAAAAAATAGACGCTGTTCTGCCCTTGCAGGAAGACGAACTTTATCTGACAGCTTCCTACCGGGAACAGTATCAAAGTCATGGTGTGATGCCTATCATTTCTTCAGCGGATGCAATAGAAGTCTGCCGGAACAAGTATGCTTTTTATCAGCATTTACAGAAACATCATCTGCCTGTTCTGACGACATGCCGAAATATAACTGAGTTTCAGGAGTGCTATAAAAATAGGAAAATGAATTTCCCCGTTTTTATCAAACCAGTGCGCGGATGCGGCAGTATCGGCATTCAAAAAGTAGAAAATATGGAACTTTTATCTGTACTTTGCAAATACAGCGCAGAAGAAATGCTGATTCAAGAGTTTGCCGATGGCGAAGAATACGGTGCCGACCTCTATGTTGATATGCTTTCTCACAAGCCCGTTTCTATTTTTATTAAGAAAAAACTGCGTATGCGAGCCGGAGAAACGGAGAAATCCGTGTCTGTCAAGGACTCCGTTTTATTTGACTTAATTAGGCAGACGGCTGACTCTCTTTCTTTGTCAGGTCCTATTGATATGGATATTTTCAAAATAAATGGTAACTATTATATCTCTGAAATAAATCCGCGTTTCGGCGGCGGCTATCCTCATGCCTATGCCTGCGGGATAAACTTCCCTCATCTTATTGCAAACAATGTTGCAGGCAAAGAAAATGCAGACACCATCGGCAATTATGAAGAGGGTATCTGCATGTTAAAATATACGGATTTAATGACATTAAAACTGTAAATTTTTTAAGAAAACATATCCCAGGCAAGCGGGGTTCCTCTCTCAATATCCCTAAGCGCCTGCTTCCCTAAAATTTCTTCATAGTACATGGTATGAAGTCCATATCCCGGACGAATGGAACGTACATTCTCTGGTGTCAGTTTCTCTCCCGCCTTAATATCTTTTACGACAAAAAGGGACCGGGAGCCGTTTCGCTCTTTTTCCTGCTTCTCGGTCAAACCATATTCGGAGACGCCAATCGCTTTCTCCAGAATACGTATACTTTCCGTCATTTGTTTAAACTCTTCCGGTTCCATGGAAAAAGCGCCGTCCGGGCCGCCATCAGCCCGCCGCAGCGTCAAATGCTTTTCCACCATTTTGATACCAAACGTCACTGCACCAATCGGCACGACACTGCCCATAGAATGGTCGGACAGCCCTGTCAGGCAGTCATACTTCCCAGCCAGCGTTGGAATCATCGCCAGATTAATATCCTCGTAAGGCGTCGGATAAGCAGAAACACACTTTAACAGCATGACCTCCTCATTTCCCTCTTCCTTACAGACCTGTAAAGCTCTTTCAATATCTTCCGGATAAGCGATACCTGTAGCAAAAATAACCGGCTTATGCAACGCCGCAATCTTTCGTATCAAAGGAATATCATTTATTTCATAAGATGCCACCTTATAAGCCGGCATATTACACTCTTTCATAAAATCAACGGAAGCTGCATCAAAAGGGGAAGAAAAACATTCCATTCCCAGACTTTCCACAAGTTCCTTTAACTTCGGCTGCCATTCCCACGGCGTCGATGCTTCCTCATAGAGTTTGTATTCTGTCATGCCATCCCACAAACCACCATGTATTTGAAAATATTCATTATTGCAGTCAAGGGAAAGACTGTCCGCAGTATAAGTCTGCAGTTTCACGGCATCCGCTCCGGCTTCTTTCGCAGCATGGATAATTTCAACTGCTCTGCCGTAATCATGCAGATGGTTTCCCGACATTTCCGCTACACAAAAAACTGGACTGTTTTCTCCTATGACTCTCTTTCCGATTCTAAATTCCTTTTTCACAAAACCACCGTGTCCTTTCTATGCCAGGCCCATCATTTTCCGATACTTTAATTCCGCAATTTCCCAGTCCTGCGGATTATCAATATCCTGCACTTCCAAATCGCTCATAAAAAACGGAACCATATGCGGCAGGTCAGTTGTTCCGTATTCCATAAACGGTTTTGTCCGACAGCAATAAAACTGCCCACAGTCATGATAATAAGGTTCCAAGTCCTGCGAGCGGGTTTTCGCATATTCCGGCCATTTCATCCGCAGTTCCCCTTGTTCGTTAATAACGACACAACGCTGCGGCGGATAGGAAAACGCCACTACGGGCATGACCGAATCCGCTGTTTCTAACAGCTTCATGGCATCCTGCAGCTTCTGCGCCGTAATAAAGGGTGCGGTAGGATAAAGGCAGCAGAATGTCTCAAATTCTTTTCCCTGCTCTTTATACTGCTTCAATACTTCCATAATCACATCATCCGTAGACGCATAATCATTCGCTGTCTCACTGCTTCTCATAAAAGGCACTTTTGCACCCGCACATTTTGCAATTTCCGCAATCTCTTTATCATCGGTAGATACCATGACTTCCGCAAATATCCCGGCATGAAGCGCCGCTTCAATCGAATATTGTATAATCGGCTTCCCGCAAAATTCTCTGATATTTTTATGCGGAATCCGCTTACTGCCGCCTCTGGCCGTAATAATTGCAATGGAGGGAGTATTCATCATTTTTGTCATTCCTTTCTATAATTTGTAATTTCATTCCAAATTGTAGAATCATACAATCTATGATAAAATATTCAAAACAAAGATCATATCGCTGGCCACAGAAAGGATTTTTCTATGCCTACAATCTATTTTAGAACCGATGGAAATGAAGAAATTGCAACCGGACATATCATGCGCTGCCTGTCCATTGCCAGAGCATGCGCAGCTTTACAGTTAACGTGCCGCTTTCTTGTTGCAGATGAAACAAGTTTATCCCTTTTACAGGAACGTTTTACCTTTCCGGACGAATTTTCTGTTTCCTGCCTGCATGGCAATTATCAGGACATGGAATCAGAACTTTCCGTATTGCAGCCCATGCTAAAAGATTGCTCATGGCTTTTTATCGATTCTTATTATGTAACACCATCCTATCTGTCCGAATTACAAAAGCACTGCCGGACAGCCTATTTAGACGATATGCTTGCTTTTGATTATCCAGTAGACTTAATTATCAACTATGATATAGATGCGGAAAAAATCCCCTCATATTACCGCTGCATTCCTCATAAACTGATTGGCGCGTCTTATACGCCGCTTCGTGAACAGTTCCAAAATACGGTCTGCCAGGTACGCTCCGAAGTTCATAACATTTTTCTCTCTACAGGCGGTACGGATGCCTGCAACGCAGCCGGTAAAATACTGAACCGGATTTTCACGGAAAAAGACAATACTCTGTTGAAAAACTGCCAATATCATGTTGTTACAAGCCGTCTCAATTCTTATTATCAGGAATTGATTCGTCTTTCTGATACATATCCTGTCATCCATATCCATGAAAATGTACGGAATATGGCTTCCCTCATGAGCGATTGCGACCTTGCTCTTTCGGCAGGCGGCACTACTCTATCAGAACTCTGTGCTGTTGGTGTGCCGTCCATTAGTTTTGTCACGGCGGATAACCAGTTAAACGCCGCAGAAACTTTCGCTAAAAAAGATATTATTCCCTATGCCGGTGATATCCGGTTCTCATCCGATACCGTTATAGAAAATATCATTGCATTTTTATATGAGAATACTCACTCTTACGAGAAACGTCATGAAAGTTCCCGGTGTATGAAATCTTTTATTGACGGAAACGGTTCGGCAAGAATTGCCTGTGCTTTAGCCAAATAACTATAATGCCTGCTATCGTCAGAGCCGATATCACATTTGCAATCACAAAACCGGCAACAGGTCCGAATCGGATATAGATACTGTGTTCCTGCCCGTCTGACGGCAGCATAATCCGCATCCGCTGATAGTTTCCTTCTGTAATCTCTATTCTCTTTCCGCTTTCATCATAGGCACGATATCCGGCATAATTTAAAATCGGCAGTTCCAGATATTCATCCGTGCCTGTGCAGACATAGTTCACCCATGCCTTCGTCCCCTTTTTCCGATAATCCGAAACTTTTATATAATTCAAATCTGAAACAATCACGCTTGTTGTCAGTTTTTCATCCAAAACGCCGCCAAGACGCCATTCATGCGGATAAAAAATACCGATATTTGCCGCCATCTTACTGTCATGACCTTTGGATGCCGTTGCCATAACATCATCGTAAGGCATATGAATATTATCTGTCGGCACTGTCTGAAGTGTCAGCAGATTGAGCCCGATAAACAATGCAAACAGCAGATTTTGATAAGGCCGCAGTATCTTTGACTTTGGAAGCCAGAGAAGTCCGGCAAACAAAAAACAGGTACATGCCGGTCCTAAAAATCTCCACGGAAACTGCAGCATTGTCATAATCGAATTTAAAAATTCATTTTTACTCAGTTCCAGACTCGGGAAATATCCCGTTGTCATATAGGTTAGAATACATCCCAGCACAAGTAAGAAGACAAGGTAGCTATCTAATTTTGTCTTGCTTTCTTTTTTATCACATATCAAATAAATGACTGCAATGCCCACACAACCTAATAACGGCAGGCCTAATGAAAAGTACTGCTTATTATACAGGCTGAGCGTCTGGAATAAATTGGAGGGATTAATGGACTGCTCAAAATAACCGCTCCACCGCAGCACATCCGTTCCCAGATTTGCTGTAAAGTAGTAATACAAAAAAGGAACCAAAAACCATAGATTTAGTAGTACCGTAGTTCCCGCCGCTTTGGCAATTTCCACATACCGCTTTTCTTTCCACACATCCACGATAAATACTAACGCAGCAATCACACAAAATCCCATGACGAAAGTAATACTTAAAATATGGCTCTGCAAAATACCACTGAATCCGATAACCAGATAATACCATTTTTTTCTGTCGCCCAGCATAATATGATACATACCCGCTACCACAAGCGGCCAGAAAGTAAGCGCAAGCGTCTCTCCCAAATCGCCGCGGGAGAAGATATTCGTAAACCGGTACGGCATGAGCGTGTATAATACAACCGCAAGAATCAAAAGCCTGCGGGATTTTGTTATGGACTTAAAGGAATAATAAGCACACAACGCCGAACCAAGGTTTGTCAGAAAAATAATAACTTTATAGGACAGCGCAAGAGAAACTCTGCATATCCTTAAAAACGCCCCAATATACAGAAAAAGATAGGGGTACATTGCATTCAAATAACCGTTTCCCTGCAATGCTTCCGGCATGATGATAACCGGAATCTGCCCGTCCAAAATTCCGTCCTTAATGCCCTCTATCCGTCCCAGGTGATAACACAAATCATCTCCGTTAAAAAGGTAAGTCAAAAACATGGACGATGTGGCATACAGCGCGACACCGATAATAATACATGCATCTATCAGTTTCTCCTGTGCAATCGGTTCTTCCATATGTTTTTGATAGAAATAATACCCTGTCAGACAGACCGCCAAAAACAGCAGAATCATGAAATACGTATCTGTATAAAACAGCGTCGCCGGGGTAAGTGTCAATTTTTTCACAATAAAAGCGCCGGAACCGCTATAGTTTAATTTTACCGAAAGCTGCTCCGCATCTTTTGTCAGCGTAAAATCCATCGAAAAATGATTCTGTGCTGCATCTAAAGGCCAGGCTGCAACTTTATTTCCCTGATCCCACAACTCTATCACATTACTGCCATCTTCTGCCGAATAATCAAAATCTATCGTATAAGTTCCGCGATTGACTACAAGTTCCGGTGTGCTTGCCACTGTTCCGGTTCTTGCTACTGACTCCCTGATAACCAATGCATATTCGGAATCCAATAATCCTACGGAATACTGTAGTTCCGAACCAAGATAAGCGAGCGGATTATCGCCTTCATTCCCAAGCCACATAAAAAAAACGATACAGCATACGCTGACCCAAAAAATAATGTTGAATTTATTTGCCGACTTCATGCCTTACCGCCTGCCTCCGGTTTCCTTTTCTTTCTGAAATCACGATATGCCCACAGCATCTTATAATAAAGAATAAAGCACAAGGTTGATTTCATTTGCATGTTAATCAATTTCTTTTCTTCTTCATGCACTCTTTCCTGATAATAAGAATTGTTCTGAAAGTCAGGAAAGCTGTGGTGCATCTCCGCTCCCAGTTTTTTTACAAATCCGTACTTCACAGGTCTTACTCCCTGCATATAAGTAAATAACGTATTCACATAAAAAAGCACGGTATAACTGAATTCTATCTCCGCACGATACTTGTCCAGATAATGATATTCTTCCGCTTCCGCTAACATAATTCTGCCCGCTTCCATGCGATCCCTGCACCTTTGTTCCGTAATGGTATGCACAGTTGATGTATCATGCTGATAGTAATAATA
>CAZKOR010000009.1:11049-42699 GCA_964554405.1 uncultured Bacteroides sp.
TGATAATCACAGCCGACCATATCAGCCCCGGTCTCTTCTCCTTTCCCAATCAGCCTTTCATAGAAATCCGGCGTCACCCAGTCATCACTGTCAATAAAACCAATCCATTCTCCTTTTGCCAGTGACATGCCGATATTTTTGGCGCCGCCCTGTTTTTTATTCACTGCCGAATGAACTGCGCGGAATTTCTCCGGATATTTCTGCTCATATGCCGATAATATTTCCATGGAAGAATCTGTCGAACAATCATCCACCGCAATAATTTCATAATCCGTAATCGTCTGATGCACCAAAGATTCCAGACAGTATTGCAGCTTCCCGTCCGCCGCCATATTATAAACCGGAACAATAATTGATAACTTCATATTTTTCTAATCCTATATTTCTATTTTGCATAATAGCTTGCTATTTTACAAACAGCCTCTATCACGCTTTCCACATCTTCATCTGTCATAGCATAATAAAGCGGCAGGCTGATAATTTCCTCATACAGTTTTTCCGCATTTGGACAGATACTGCGCTTATAACCCATTTTCTCATAATAAGGGAAATAATAGGTCGGAATGTAATGCACATTACAACATACGTTTTCAGCATCCAACGCCTCAAAGAAGCGCTTTCTGTCAATCGTAAATTCTTCCGGTTTGATACGGAGAATATATAAATGCCTTGTTGTATCCGATTCCGGAATTTCTTTCTGTACCGAAATGCCTTTCAGTTTGGAAAATGCTTCATTGTAACGGGCAACAATCTCTTTCCTCCGCGCGCGGAACATTTCCAGTTTATCAAGCTGACTGATTATCAAAGCCGCCTGCATATCCGTTATCCGGTAATTATAGCCTAAAACAAGCTGCTCATAATACCAGGGACCGTCTGACTTATGCTCCAGCAAATCTTCCTGTCTTGTAATTCCATGCGCACGGTATAGAAGCAGCTTTTCATAATATTCCTTATTGTTTGTCAGCACAGCGCCGCCCTCTCCGCCTGTCACTGTCTTGACCGGATGAAAACTAAATGTTGTCATATCCGCAATGGAACCGTTGCATTTCCCTTTATATTTTGTGCCGATAACATGCGCTCCGTCTTCAATCAAAACCATGCCGTTTTCTTTGCATATCTGTAACAACGGCTCTAATTCTACTGACTGGCCCGTGAAATCCACTGCAACCATCGCTTTGCTCTTTGGAGTTACGCACGCTGCCACCGAAGCGGGAGAAATATTATAAGTCTCCGGGTCTATATCTGCAAAAACCGGACGCGCCCCACAATAGAGTGCGCAGTTAGCGGATGCTGCAAAAGTAATCGGTGTTGTAATAACTTCATCCCCTTCACTTACTCCTGCCGCCAGACAAGCCATGTGTAATGCTGCCGTACCATTGCTGCATACTACCGCATATTTCGCCCCGGTAATTTCACAAAGTTTTTTCTCCAATTCCCCAATCTTTGGCCCGCATGTCAGATAATCGCTACGCAGAACCTCCTCTACCGCACGAATATCCGCTTCGTCAATATACTGATGTCCGTAATATATTTTGCTGTTTCTGACCGGGTTTCCGCCCTCTATTGCCGGATTCTCCATATTAGTCCTCCCATTTTTCACACTTGTTAAGTAAGGGATATGCGTTTTGCATATCCCAAAGCCAATTTATCTTATTGATTCCACATCTTTTAACAACTTTCTGATATCTTCCACAGACAGCCATTCCGTATTATTATCCGAACTGTATGCGAAACCGTCTTCTACTTTCTTTCCGCTCAAATCAGGCTGTTGTCTGTTATTCCATGTCATTTGCGGATAAACGATGAAATGTTTGTCATACTCATAAGTTGTCATAGAATCTTCTGTTGTTACCATAATTTCATGCAGCTTCTCACCGGGACGGATACCGATTTCTTTCAGTTTATATCCCGGCAACATAGCCTCCGCTAAATCCGTCACTTTAAAAGACGGGATTTTGCTGATAAAAGTTTCTCCTCCCTTAGCCTCCGCCAAAGCTTTGATAACAAGTTCAACGCCCTGTGTCAGGCTAATCCAGAAACGTGTCATTCTAACATCGGTAATCGGCAGTTCTGTTCCGCCGTTCTTAATGATATTGTCAAAAACCGGAATAATAGATCCCCTGCTTCCTGCCACATTTCCATAACGTACAATGGAAAAATTCACATCCTTGTTTCCTACATATGCATTTGCCGCAATAAAAAGCTTATCGGAAACCAGTTTTGTACCGCCATATAAATTGACCGGATTCACTGCCTTATCCGTTGATAATGCCACTACTTTCTGCACACCGCAATCCAGCGCCGCATCAATGACATTCATCGCACCATGTATGTTGGTTTTTATTGCCTCATTCGGATTATACTCGCAGGCGGGCACCTGTTTTAATGCCGCCGCATGAATAATATAATCCACTCCCTCACATGCCCTTTTGAGTCTTTCCAAATCTCTTACATCTCCGATAAAAAACCGGAGTTTTTCTTCATATTCTTTGAACTCCGTTGACATCATCCACTGTTTGAATTCATCTCTGGAATAAATAATTACTTTCTTCGGCTCAAAATGTGTCAATATATATCTTGTAAAAGTTTTTCCGAATGAACCGGTTCCTCCGGTAATCAATATTGTCTTATTAGTCAGCATGGGTTGTCCTCCATTTCTGTTGTCACATTGGTTTTTAGTATAGCATATTTGCGGTTATTATACAATTATTTCCGAAAATAAGTTCACGGAAAACGCATGAAGCCTCTTTCCTATAACTACATGCTCTTGTTACCCATTTTTAATTATCCAAATATGATTTTTTCTAAACATCCTTAATTCAAATACGCCTTTTGCCTTTTTACATTCATACTCTTTTTGATACTGGTTTCCTGCTTTATCATATTTAATGCTATCCGCTTTAACGCAGCCAGATTTTCCGGCAGATAATCTTTCCTTGATCTCATCTCATCCTCCCGGAACGTTACATCCAGATTCCAATGCATTGCTTCCACTCCCCAGTGCTTCCTTACTGCCATTGCAAATAACTCTATATCATCTCCTATGCTGCTTATAAAATACCTTGTATCTGTACTCGTATTCCCTTTTTCCGTGCTTGTACGGATTACCATCCCGATTCCCTTGATATCTTTCCAGTCTTTTTTCTCTTCCAGCCATTCGATATCTGTACTGTAATAATACTGGCGTTTCTCTATCCGTCCTTGCCCCTTCTCATGCTGCATGAATCTTTCCCATTTAAATTCTCCGGTTTTATCCGTTAATGCTGCCTCAAAATAATCTTTAATGTCATCATACAAAACCGGTTGGTTTTCCTTTACGGCCAGCACGTAATCCGCTATTTTGGTGCGGATCTTTTTTACGATCTCTTTCTGTGTTCCCATGGCATCTATTGTTACAACACATCCATCTATTACAAGCAGATCCAAAAGTTCGGGAATTGCTGTTATCTCATTGCTCTTTTCATCAGTCTTTACCTGCCCCAGTACAATACCGTTCGCATCTGCCCACGCACTTACTATATGAACTGCTTTCCTGCCCAGAGCGGTATCGGCTGTACGCCTCATTGTCTTTCCATCAATAGCAATAATTTCATTCTCATTTTTTATTCTTAGTGATTCCGTCCATGATATAAAACATTTCTGGAACTGGTTAGGATTAATCATACGAAAACATCTTTCGAAGGTATCATGAGAGGGAATTCCATTCTCCAGTTCAAGATATTTACGGAACTATGCCTCTTTCTCCTCTGCAAAAGTCGCTATTTCCTGCCATGTTTCAGCACGGCAGATGGTTGTAGCGATTGCCATAAATATGATTTCCAGCAGGTTATGTCTGACTTTCCACGGTTCCCATTTATCTTCAATCACTTCAAAATATTTCATAATGGAATTATTCATATGACTTTCTTCTTTGATATTATCGTTCTAAAACAAGTATATCAAAAAGCGACAAAAAATCGACGGGTTATTCGTCGATTTTTTTCATGTGTTTACCGTGAAAATAAGTTCATAATGCTTTCACTTTGAAAATGCCGATCCGTGAATATTCAGGCGACGCGGAACCCAATGGACACAGCCACTTTTTCTGCATCCAAAATTGATGCCGCCGAAAAATCAGCTTCCGTCTGGATCATAAACCCTCTCTTTTCTGCCTCTTTCTCTGAAATCAGTTCCATCTCTTCCGGATACCCTGCAAATATCACTATAGTTTCATTACGGTGGTTTTCCATCTCTAGGACGATACTTTCACATCCCCTGATGGCAGAATACTCCCTTGGAGATATTCTTTTTCTGTCAGACTGTTAATACATCCGCTTCGCTTAAAAACAAGCTATTCAATTTTTGATATGCCATACTTTATCAAAACCTAAAGACTTTATCAACGCCAGAATGTATGTTTGCATTCTTGGGAATATACTCTATTGTCGTATGTTTCCCCATGTCAATCTAGGTACGTGTTATTTATCGTTTACTGTTATACTGAAAGGACTGCCGTTGGACAGCGAATTGAGGAATACTTTACAGGGAAAGAATAATTGTTCTCTACTAATCGATAGATAATGCAAGGAACATACATCAATGCGAGCAATACTAACAACACTCCTAAAACACCACTTCTGCTCTCAGATATTATCCAGAAACTTGGTCTGAAAATCACTAACAAAACCCCGATTACAAGGGCAAATAAAGTAATCAGACTTAAAACTATCTCGTCCTTATATGTTGTTGTATCATTCTTAATAAAAGAAATTTTCATGCTATAATCCTCCCATTGCAATATCTTATATATCCGAAAACTGCCTAATCAGCCCACAACACTTATAACAATACATTTCTATATACTCAATCTTTACTTTTCTTTCCATGGCAAGCTGATATATATGTGCTATTTCATCATTATCTTCGTACTTTGAATTTATGATAATCTTCCAAGGAACTCTTCTTAACAGGACTCTGGTTGTCTCGCCAATCCCCGGTTTAATATAGTTTAAATTACTTATTCCATACCTTTCAGACAGCATAGCAATATCATCACTTCCGGATAATACCTTTTCTTCTCTTTCTTTCAACTCAAAATCAAACATATTCTCTATGTATTCTATAAACTTATAAGTCCTGTCTTCAGAATATAATTCCTTATAGTATGCTGCACCATGAAAATCTTTTTCTCCAATCAAATCTTTCCTCAAAAAAGTCCGGCTAATCAACCCACACACCGTACTATTCAAGCAAGAACTCGGAATCATAATATCATCATGTGTTCCGCACAAATCAGTCAAACCCGCTGGATCCGCCAACACAGCAAGTTCAGCAGATACTCTCTCAAAATTTCCAATTTCTTTCCTTAATTCCTTATAAATAACGCCCTTTCCAGTCCATCCGTCAAGAAACTGTAAATTCTCTGGTTCGTGTCGCTGCAGAATATAATTAATTGCATTTTTGTCTATTCCCCTATCCCTGATTATAGATATGGAATAATGGGGACATTCAAATCCGTATTTTTTCCTTATGTATCTCTTAACAAGAACACCGATTGGAGTTCCTGCCCTTGCCAGTGAAACTATGACAACCTTTTTCCCTTTTTGTCTTACAATCTTATCAGACACTCTCGCCACAGCAACAGCTGTAGATTTTCCAAATATTCTAAGAGATTTTTCATAAATATCAATATATTTTTCTGTCGGTCTGTATTCTAACGGCAACATTTCTGAATAATGTGTGCCCAACTGGATTCGCTTTTCACGCTCAACTGTATCCAATGGAGTCACTAATCCAGTAATATCCTTCAGCAAAAGCGTTACATCTTCTTTATAGTAACTGGAATTCATCAATATACCCCTTTCTCATTCATACTGCCATTTAGCAAAAATGATATGGTCATTACCTATAGAACGCAAAGCTTCACACAAGTCATTCACACCTGCGGAACAATCTGGTGCATCAGAAATAATTATAATGATATCGCCTTTTTCAAGGTTATACACATAGGTCATACGTTGCTCATCATAAAAGCTTCTCAATTGATATCGGCAGTACAATGGATAATTGTTTGCATCATATGCAATAATAGGACTCCTTGTTGTCGCATGTACCCTTACAATATCTGCCAATCCTTCATTTACCATCATATTTCCGGTACAAATTGCTGGATACATAATTTCTTCTGTTCCCAAAACTACTGCCTTTTTATAATGTTCTCCCTTTAATCTCTCCTGTACCACCGACACAAACATCTCATTTTCGTCCTCATATTTTTTAAATTCTACAAGATTTCTCGGATTTATGGAAGAAGTAAAAATGATTTCTTCATACTTCACAGAAGAATGGACTGCACGCCCAATATGATGCAGTTCTTCCTTGACAGATACTCCCCAAATACTGTTCTTTTTATATTCAAACGGAATACTTGTAAGATAGATACATTCTATTCCGCTTCTTTTTAATTCTCCTATCCTAACATCAGTCATACTATTCAAAATAGAAACAATGCCAAATCTTAGATTTTCTGCGTCATAGTTTTCCTTTATCTTCTCAACCAATTTGCAAATCGTATTCCCAGTTGTTACCTCATCATCTATAAATAGAATTCTGTCCACTTTTTTCAAACACTTAGCAATTCCTGCCGATCTCAGCATTTGATCAACTGCATGACTATGAGTTTCCGTAAAATAAAGATACTTGCCCGTATCCGAATATTCCCTAGTAGTATTCTGATAAAATATTGCATTATCTAGGTATTTGCTTAAGACAGAAGCAATACCCGTAGCCGTTTCAGCAAAACCTATAACATATAAATTGTCATTCGGATATGCAACACTCACCCTGTCTGCAAGAGCTTTACACATCTCTATAGTCTCTCTGGGATCGGACGGAATATGCTTTCCCTGCCTCGGGTTGACATAGAGATAAGGCCTAACTGTATTATTATCTCTTTTTGCCAATCTAACCAAATCTTCAACTGAATACTGCATTTTTTCCTCCCATTCAGCTTTTTGTTCACTTTAGATTACCCCATATATCTCAGCTAAAGTCAACGTCTTATAAGCCCAATTAATATGAGTTTTTACCTCATTCATTCGCTCCCCCGCAAAGCTTTTCCCTACCTGTAATCCACTCTCGTCCCAATTTAAAATACTTTTTGCATCTTCGTAATCCTTTTTGGATACTTTAAGTGCCTCGTTTACGATACCAATCTGCTTTGGGTGAATCACCGTTTTCCCTATAAAACCATTCATGCGATCAAATTTAAGTTCATTCTGTAAACCCCGTTTCCATTCTTCATTATCACTGGAAAAGAATTCCCACACTGGACCAGAAATAACATAGTCTTGAGAAAAAACGGTTAATATATCACCAAGTAGTTGTGCGATGGGAAGAATATCATAAATAGTTTCATCATAATGTCTCCTGACCGCAAACACATTAGAAAAATCATTTCCCCCGACTCTTATATTTAGAACATATTCTTTCACCGAATCAATCTTACATTTTAACTCTGCAAGAACGCTATGTCTCATGGAATATTCCACAATATCTCTACTTTCAAGAATAGGCATCATATATACCTTACTTTGTGATTTACTGTTAATCTCTCCCACTGCTTCATTATATTCATCTGCATTAGACACCGTATATTTTGGAAAAATAAATCCTGTAACAACATCTCTATTTTCCCAAAGTTCCGAATAGAGTCTTTTCATCTGCTCACAGCTACGAACCCTGATAAAAACCTTCGGCAAATAAAATTCTCTATTTTTTCTACCCTCGTTTATTTTTCTTATAGTTGACTTTAACTGTTGTTCCGCTATCTCAACACTGTCATCTGCAATAGTATCTTCCAGACACAATGCCAGTGAAAAAGGCAAGCTATACTTCTCTGCAATAACAGCATCAGCTACTTTTCCATTCAATGCCGATGAATATAAAAGTGCACCAACACCATATTTAATACTAATGTCTTCAATCATCCTTCTAACTCCATTTTCATGTTAAAATTCCCTGTGTATGCAACTTGCTAAGTGTTTCGCATATCTGATTAGAAATGAAAAATCCTTTCATTTTCAATTTGTTCTTACACGACGTCCTATCATAGATTTTTTCCGTTACTAACGCATAATCGACCATGTCCATCATGGATATATCTGCAATATCATCGCCTGCCGCAACAGTTCTTCGAATATTAGTTTGTTCTTCAAATCTCCGAATTGCATTTCCTTTTGATATGCAAGCTGCAAACAAATATACTTTGTGGGTGTCATGAAATACCTCTACACTATTTGTATCAACGTTCCGTCTGATACTTTCACAAACCATCTTCGGATTCTCGCATTTTACATAATACATATAGCTTTCCGGGTGGTGTACCGTCAACCCATCCAAATGTTTTTTTAAGAGTCTTGCTGCCTGCTCCAAACTATCTCTCATACTATTTGCAAGTCTGTATGATTCATCCGACCATTTTTTATCCTCTACACCATCTATTAGCAGTTTTCCTCCATTACATACAATAGAAATATGGATGCCTAGTAAATCAAGATATTGTAGTCTTTTATATTGCTCCTCAGTTCTTGTTGTTACAGGCACAATTAGTAACCATTGAAAGGACTTCAAGTGCGCGTATGTATATCTTGTCATGTAGCTTTGTTCTCTACCATCAATATGCTCAACAACAATCTTTTCTCCCGGAATCATATGGCGATGAGAATATATCAATGTATTATCAATGTCAGTAAAAAAAACATCCATATATTTATCACCCTAATTTCGCGAAGGCATCATATTCATCAATGAATGAGCAAAATCCTTGATATTTTGCGTTTGGAGAATCACCTTACCCGGTCCAGTTATTCTAGTCAAAAATAATCCCTCGCCACCAAACAAAACATTTTTAACACCCTGTACAGTCTCAATCTCATACGGCATACCATTTTGGAAAGCTACCACATTTCCTGTATCGACTTTCACAATTTCTCCTGATGCAAGATCCTTTTCTACAATATCACCATCTACTTCAAGAAAAGCTGAACCTGTTCCTGTAAGCTTTTCAAGCACAAATCCCTCGCCACCAAAAAAACCTGATGAAATATTTCGGGTAAACTCTATATCCAATTTAACCGATGGCTGAGAACATAAGAACGCACCCTTCTGACAAATCAATCCATTAGGATAATCCTTCATTTTGATGGGTACTACTTTTCCCGGAACAGTTGTAGCAAACGCAATTGTAGTAGCCGGACGATTTGCCTTATAGTGCACCATAAAAATACTTTCTCTGGCAAACATACGACCTAATCCAGCCAAAGCCCCTCCATTGGTATCTGTGGTCATGGAAATCCCCTCTGACATCCACACCATTCCACCTGATTGGGTTATCATCTCTTCACCAGTCTGTTCAAAATAAACTTCAACTGCCGGAACCGTGGTGCCAATAATTCTAAACTTCAAATTTGTCACCTCACTCAATGGTTACAGGCTGTAAAACCTGCGCTATAATCTTAGTTTCTCTGCTACACTCCCAATTTACATGTTTACCGACTAATTTCTTAAGTGCAATCTGCGGTATATTAACGCCGCTTGCATAGCAGGCCATATGTATCCCACCTGACATTCTGGTATTAACCTCCAGAAAGTAAGGCGTTTTATCCAAATATTTAAACTGGATATTATATGGACATGATAACCCAGCTTTTCTCTGAAAGTTCTCACAAATATCCATGATTTCGTCATCAAAACGCAACATTTCAAATTTGCTGTTGCCTTTTATTCTAGGAAGCGCTATAAATCCTCTTTCCGTATCAAGGCAATCAACACTGACTTCATCATCAGGTAAAAAGGGCATAATCATAATCGGTGCAAACTCATCACGTTCGGAAAGAGCATCTATTACGTCATCCAATGTCATTCTTGTATTTTGCTTTTTAAATAATGCTACGTACCCTTTCCTTTGATTGTCAATAAGCCTGAAACTTTTTCCCCCCTCGTCTTTTGCAAATTTAAAACATATCTGCCTGTATTTTCTACTAAGCTCCTCATACGATTTTATAAACGCTTTCACATTTGTCACAATCTGATAATCAGGGATTTTTCCAAGTCCATTCTTTTCAAAAAATTCATAAGCCTTCTCCTTATAATTTAACTTAAGCATTATTGGATAATCTTCAAGCATAACTTTTACGCCAATCGATTCAAATCGTTCCTTATTCTTGCTTATGCACATCATTTCCCTACGAGGAATAAAATATTGCACATGATGCTCTCTACAAAAATCCAAGCAATAATTAACATACTCATCACTTTTTAGAGCTGGTTCTATGTACCATTCATCACAAACATTCTTTATTATGGAATGTTCATTTTCATTGGATCCTATGACATACAAATCCGTCCATCCTTGCTTTAACATCTGGACAATATTATATGCTGTGCTGAACCAATGATTCATCCACACGATTAACATTTTAGTATCTCCCATTCATTTCCTATTTTTTCTTAAATCAATTTTTTTTCGATTCTTTGGTTTAAAAAGAATTTTTCCTACATTATGCATTTCATTGAAAAGTAAAGCGAAAGGCCTTATTTTCCCTTTTCTGAACATCACATGCATCAAAGCAGTAAATGTTTTTTCTTTCAATTCATCGGATCGCAAAAACTGACCTCTATCCTTAAGCGCCTTGAACACTATTTCCCGTGCATCAAATCGCTGGCTGATCAACTCTACAAGTTCTTCATATGTACTCACAAAGCTTTTTGTGTTGTAAAAATAATTTAATCTTGTAGAACTGCACATTGGCAATTCTCCTATCGGCTTGTGGTCTAATAAGATATCTTTTGTTGTAACATTGAAATAGTCATAACTGATGTGATGAAAATCTTCATCATATAAATTATCCCATGTTACATCGACATAATAGGATTCTTCTCTTATTTTTACAAGATTCCATGCATGATAATCGTCTTCCCCATATACACCATCCCTATTAGCTTGTCCAAGTACAACTATACATTTAATTCCATATTCATTACATAAAAGTTTAAATGCTTTTGCTATTCCTTCACATACAGCATGCTTATCTAAAAAAGCACCTACAATGGAATGCGCATTAAATGAGTCTCTTTTCTTCAACGAGTCATAATCATAAGCTACACTCTTTACAACGCTGTCATGTAGGCATTTTTCTAATCTAAATTCATTATCATGAAACAAATCTGCTTTTGTTTTGATTCTTTCAACAACATTTCTTATATCCGCATTAATCCGATTTATCTCATTATTTGTATATAAATACTCTGGCAGAAGTATCCAATATCCCATCTGTCCCTGCATTTTTATGACAGTTTGATTAATATAATAAAATAATGGATTATCGTACAACACTCTCAAATATACTTCTTGTACCTCATCCGGCGATAGATAAAGGGATACCACAATGTTAAGAGCACGCATCTTTAACCCATCATAAATCATTTTATAAGCCTTCTTTTCTTCTGATGGCATGATGCTATAATAGTATCTTTCATTTCTCATTTTGTGCATACATCCCTCTCTACTCTTCAAAACTTGGCAAATACATTTAGTCTTTTACTTTCGCAATCTTCATTAAACGTTTATAATTAAAATCCCCATCTTTATTTCCATTCTCAGAAGCAGTCTTGTACCATCTGATTGCATCTTTAGTGCTGATATCCGTTCCATAACCATATTCATACATAATTCCCAAATTATTCTGTGCTCCCGGATGCCCTTGCTTTGCTGATTTTGTATACCACTCAAATGCTTTCCCATAATCTACTGCCGTTCCCAAACCGGAATAATAAAAGAATGCTAAATTATGTTGTGCATTCATATTTCCGTTGAAAGCAGCTCTTGAATACCAATATATTGCCTTCTGAAAATCTATGCCTACTCCCTGCCCATGTTCATACATATAACCAAGATTATTTTGAGCCTTACTATGTCCATGTTCCGCAGCTAAAACATACCATTTAATACTATCTTTTATTTTGTTTTCATCTTGTGCAAATATCTCAGCTATACGGTATGCTGCTTCACTGCTTCCTAAGCGGGAAGCATTTTTGTATTCGGAAACAGCTCGTTCGGAATAGCCTTCCTTTTCATACCTTATACCCGCTTCTATCAACTCGGATATCTGCTTCACTAAATTCTCACTCTGACAGACTGTCTTCTTATTTTCAGCATTTACAACATTATTTTTTCCCTTTTCGCCCATACGTATAGCAATGTCCCCATGTTGTTTGCTTATCTCATCTGAGGATACCTCTTCCTCGGAAGCTAAAATCGCCGCCATAATCGCCGCAGCAAGTTCCGAATCATCTGAAAGTTCTTTGGACACCGCAGTCTGTTGTAAAGCAGCTTCTACCACGGAGGCATGGGTAGGCGCTGGATTTTGAGTGTCTATGGTATCAATGGCTGTTATCAATGTTGTCAGGACAAAATCTGAAGCACTTTCTGAAAGCCAAGCATCCTCAAGGAGTATCTGTCTCATTTGCTTTATCTGAATGTCACGCAGACTCTCATCTTCCTCATAATGAAGTTGTACCACCTTAAGTCCGATGCCTTTTTCAAATGCGACCTTTAGAGCATTGCGTTCCCTGTTTTTCTCAGGAAACAAATCGGCTAACAAACCATTAATTTTCATCGAATTCTTAAAAAAATCAACTCCGTCTTTCTTTCCATATTCAATTAATACCTCTACTATAGTTTCTGATTCCTTATGTAAATCAGCCCCACAAAATGGACATTTCTCGATTCTTTTGGGGATGTTCTTTGGAACCAACCATTCACTTCCACACTGATTACATTTCATACTAAAAATACATCTCCTATTATCGGATTTGCCGTTCCTATTTTATCTTCATTTATATTTTCAAATGCATCAATCAGAACAATATTAGATGTCTATACACATTATTTGTTAATATCCACCGCCTTGTAAATCAAATGTCTCTGCTGTTGTAACATTGCCTGAACTTCCACACCATGTACAGGTAAATTTTTTCTCATCATCTGACCAACACGTCAGCTTTCCACACTTTCCGCAGCTTACCCATCCACGTCCACCACAATATGGACACCCCGGATACTCAGGATCAAGATCCACCCTTCCAGAAATCATCGTACTTCCATACCCTTCATTAGCAGCATTAGTTTCTGAAATAGGAAATGCCCATGTACAATACCATATATCATCCGTTCTGTGTTCTACACGTATTCCATATGACTTATAAGCATTCCTGCATTTGGCAAGAATAACACTTGCTTCTCTGACCTTTTCTTTCATTTTTACCTCCTGTTACTTTGACTTATCATCGAAATCACCATATAAACCACATTTCCATCTGGAATCAACAATGATATCGTTGTATTCCCAAATTGAAGCTTAACAGCATTCGAGTATGGTACACACGCTGTTAGTAATTTGAATTTCTTCTCAAATGCCTGTTCGTCAGACACAAAAACTATTCTCTTATCTGTAATATAAAGCAAACCTTTTGTCTTGATATTAGAAATATCCTCTACAGGCACTCCCTTATTTTTTCCCACCCTATATGTAACGCCTTTCATTATTCGTATGCTTACTCCTTGTGAACCACCCTCATAGTGTTTGGTTCTTTTTTCGGTTACTCGAATTGCCCTTTCAGCATAATGACAGACTTCATCTCCCACCATCATTAATTGATTAGTATTAATGGAAGGCAACACTCCCCTATGTATCTGATCAATCGCTCCAGATGGCATTATTGCAGGAATATTCTCATCTTCGTATCTGTTGTTTCCAAATAAATTGGCAAGCAATCCCATATTTGTCTCCTAAAAAATGTCCCTTGCTGCTATAAAGTTCTTATTCGCAGCCTTATAATGCATTGTAACTTCAGCATCTATATGACTGACTGTTATATGTAGAGAATTTGGCGGATATAAACTCATCATTCTCTTCATTGTAAGTTTTGCCAGAGCCTGCGCAAGTCCCTCGCATTCTGTATTACTGTTCAGGTTACGAAACCTTTGCTTATCAAAAACATAGTCATCCTGTGGGTTTGTATATCTGCTTTGAAAACTATACATGATTCCAGTCATCGTAACTTTATATGTGAAATCCGATTCAACAAATCTCATATTGGTTCCTGCATCAGCATGTGAAACCATTCGTTGGAACATATCCGTATTATGTTGTACCATAGATGCTATCGCATCAGCTTTTTGTAAGATCCTCTTAGAATACTGCTTTACCTCATTATTATAGGCATCGATTTGTTGCATCGTTTGCCTGTCCGCCTCATCATATAGCTTCTGAATATCACTGTTTGCATCAGCTTCCAGTCTTCGAATTTTCACTTCAGCTTCAGCTTCCATACGCTCTATCTCAGTTTCAGCAGCAATCTCTAACTGCCTTTTCCTCGTATCCTGCTTTGCATACCAACTTTTTCTCCATATTCTGTAAGAAATATATATAACAATAGCAACTATCAGACCTATCTCGGCATTTTTATGCAATACACCATATATGAATCCCATAAAGCATAAGAAACCAATTACTACAGGCAATAAACAGCTGCCTGTATCTTTTTTTTCATCAACTCGTGCCACATCTTCACGTAGTTTGGTTCGGATTATATTCGTATCAGAACGCAATTTATCTCTAATCTGAACAATTTCAGTTCCCAATTTTTGTTTGATCTGCGACTCTTTGCCACGCGCGTAACTTTCATTTTGAAACCTCATTGCCTCCTTAGCTGGGCTGTTCGTAATTTGATTCATCCGCTACCATCCTTCCATTGCCCCTTTAGCGACAATTCATAACATCTCATCGTGTTTTCTGTTTCTCTACTTTTATCGAAACAGCACTTTCTTAATGATGAAAAACAAAACAATCATGATTACTATTGGCGGATATATAGTATATATAGCCACTACTAACAGTAACCACCCAAGTAGTCGCACCAAACGGTTTTTGTTTCTTAAACAAACCACAGCCAAGAAAAATGTAATTACTATGGACAGCATATCCCTTGTCTGTGACCCTAGTATACTAGATGTTGTAAACCTGATATGTGAAAGTGTATATACCAGATAAACCAGCATCAATATTGCAAGAACAGTTGCAGTTCGTGTGATATTGGGAGAATAAACTTTATCCGCTTCTATTCGTGAATCAGTATCTGGATCATACAGACTTCGCCCTATTATCACACCATTTTTGTCAGTAGTCCCTGTCAGATAACATATTTTCCCTTCATGGAGTTCAGCTCCTGCCTGTTGTCCATAAACAATCGCTCTAACTCCCCTGCCACCATTAGCAGAATCTTTTATCACAAAAACATACCGTTCCTTTCCAATTGGAAAGGGGACACCCTTTACGATGGAGTTAATCCATTTCTTCGGTGTTTTTTCGTTATTCTCAATTTTTCTCAGATTCTGCACTATACCAGAATATATCTTTTCCTCCGGTTTATTTATAAAATCCAATGGATTCACTTCCAGCACGCTCCTTCACCTATG
Source organism: uncultured Bacteroides sp. (assembly GCA_964554405.1). Lineage (GTDB taxonomy): Bacteria > Bacillota > Clostridia > Lachnospirales > Lachnospiraceae > UBA3282. Next base: position 26,567 of record CAZKOR010000009.1, read on the forward strand.
TACCACAACATAATATCTCTAGCCAAGTCCTGCATTTAATAACTCTGATACTTGATTTGCCATTTCCTTGGCTTTTACCGAAAGTTTCACAAGAGATTCTCGTCCCTTCTCCTGTGAATTATTGACTTCGTCTACAAGTTCATTGATTTCATCTCCGTAAACACCTAGCTGATCATTGAGGCCACTTACCTGTCCCTTCAATGTTCTTCCACACTGTTCAATCTCATTGTTAATATTCATCATATCCTGAGCAAGTTGATTTAAAGAATCCAGGCCTTCCTGACTAATACCATATTTCGCCATCTCAATGCACCTCCCTGTTTAGAATGAATTTTGAGATTCTTCAATCTGACGTTTCTTTGCCAAGATCTTCCCCATGAGTTCATTGGCTTGAGAAATCGTTTTGGAAACTTCTTGTGTACATTCCTGAAGTTTACTGATTGCTCTTTGACTATAAACATCATTCCCCATATTGTCTGCACAATCAGTAGCTGCATCCTGCATTTTCCGAATATTGTTCTGTACCTCTCCAACATACGTTCTCAATGCATTTGCCGCCTGCCCTAAGGCTTCAGTGTCAACTGTTCTTGCTGCCATGATATTACCTCCTATCTTTTATTAGATTCTCTTAATTGCTGCATAGCTTCATTAGGAGTTGACATCCTAATATTTTTATTCTCATCTACTAAAATTTTCAAGGGTAATCCAACGAATGATTGCTCTGAATCATCTCCTATAATTGGTCTATAACATTCAAACCCTCTCCATTTACCAACATACACCGCCTTAGTATACCCTTGTTTTCTTGCAAATTCATTAATTTTTGATTCCATCACTTAAATGCTCCTATCATTATTTGATTTGCAACATCAAGATTAAACTGCATATTATCTACTCGTAGCAATTTGGGAACGCAACTTCTTTTTTCCCCAAGTAATCCTATATATTCAAACTTTACATCTGACAGATACTTTAAAACTCCCGCTGTACCAAGCCATTCACTTTGTTCCCCAATTCCTCTTTGATTATCCTTTATCCTTAGCTCTCCGTATTCATTCCGATCGATATTAACTATATGTCCACCACCACCTGATTCGTTCCAAAGAAACTGTATTGTATACCTATTGCCCGGAACAACTATTTTATCAATAAAATCTACGTATTTCTCCGGTGTCGATAATGAATCATCATAAATATATGTCGGTGGTACTCCTGTAGTCGGATCTATCCATACAAGATTAGTCTGGTGAGACAGCTTTTCGAGCATAGAACCTTTTGTATTTGGCAGCACATGAACATCATATCCCCTCAATCTTGCTTCAAAAACTGCAACACAGGATTGACAATTAGTAGCATATCCGTAATTTTTGCCATAGTTTGGATTAACATTTCCAGAATCTGCCTCTTCAAAATTCATTGGCTTCCCCGGCGATACCCCTCCAAGCGAAATCACTGTATGATCACTGATAGATTCAGGGCTTATAACCCCTGTCTGCCCTACTTCTCCTATAAGTTCCAAAATATCATTAGATTTCTGGAGTGCTTTATCTGCTAATTCATTTATTATTTCAGCCTTATCTTCCAATAACGCCTTAATCTGCAATGTTAAATTCCAAATTTCAACACCCAAAACGCCTAAATTATCCATATATTCCATTATCTGCTTTTGCAACATTATCGATGCCTGCTCCAATCCATTAAGGCTTTCCTTTAGACTCTCAGATAGCCGTCGCATAGCATCAGCACCTTCTTGACTAATTGCATATTTCGCCAATCAGACACCCCCTCTCTTCTGTATAACATTGCCTTGCTCATCGACCATCCATCCGTTACAAGGTACTCCTCTATATACATGCGGACGCATGGTAAAACTTATCTTTCCATCAGTATAAAGGCATACTCCATCTTCTATCTCATTTGCTTTTCTATTACCAGCTATTGTCAATGCGTCATCCTTCGCCATTGAAAACAAGAGCTTATGTTGGAAAGACTTCCCATCCATCTTAGTAGTTATGAAATCTCTCGGTTGTTCAAAACAGAAAAGAAAATGTGTTCCATAGTTTGACGCCCTTTTTATTGTCCACTCTAAATCTTGTCTAGCATCATATATCCCCATTCCGTTATTCTCGTCAGAAGCACTCAACATCTGCTGATTAACCTTTGCATTATATTCATCCAAAATTCGTTTTTTCTCTTTGGGATCAGTACACTGCTTTACCTGTTCCAGTATCGTACTCATGTCTGGAACAGAAGTATCTGCTTTCCTTTCCGCTTTCTTTTTATTAGATACACCATCCGCTCCTAAAATCTCCATGTCACTTCCTAACATATCGTATCCAATGACAACAATCAGGCGGCTCTCAAATTTCCTATCTTCCACTTTTTCCTTTAGTACAGCAATTTCCGAACATATATCATCTAAATCAGTATTAACTTTATATCTCTTCAATACAGAATCCTTATACCGCTTATATATAGGCGAGCGGTCATGGCTCCATATCTCAATAGGATATTTGAATCTGCTGTAACTATTGAATAAGGATAGCATGATGCTTACTTTATTTTCCCTGCTACCGCCAACGAGCAGAATATTTTCTGAAATACCATTAACTAAAGCAAATGGCCTAATAAGATTGAAACTACATGGTGTACCTGCGTACATCAATACATCCGAATCATCCAGTTCACTTAAATCTACGTTCTGCTCATAATCCTCTAATAAAGGCATCTGACTTATAAAAGTTTTTGGTTGTCCGCCATCAATAGTAACCGGTTTTTTTTGAACAAAACTCATGTCATCGGTAGTACTTCCTTCCGGACGAGCCATATATACTGAATTGATTTTGGAAATAAGTGTTTCAACCTCATTTCCTTCGGTATACATATTCCTAAAGCGCCCAATTCTTATATTTCCGTCTTCATTTCTCCATTTAAACAAAGTTTCGTAAGCTGGCAAAGATGAAATCCAACTGCTAATTTCAGGTGTGATCTCATCTGAAGACAATGTCAACGTCTGCTTTATCTCATCCGCAGTATTCTTCATTGCGAATCGCATTTGTATCTGCTTACAGGCTGTTTCTGTCAATCCTGAGATACCAGTTGTGTATGTCTGGCTTGCAAAAATGAACTTAAGTCCCAAAGCTCTCCCCTTAGCCAACAAATTCTCCAGTTTTATCGTATAATCCGATCCATATCCGGTTCCTTTGGTCTCCTTCAAAATCTGAGACATCTGCGCAAACTCATCAATAATCACAAAAATTGCGGGGATATTTTTGTCTATTGGAACATCTGTAAGCTTGGACCAACCATTTTGTGAAAAAATATATTGCCTGTCATCAAGAAGCTCTGTTAGCTTGTCAATGATGTCAAAAACAAGATCCTCAGACTTTTCCAATAAAATATATTTTACGTGTGGTGGCATACAATCAACATAGCGCTTAAATTCAAGCATTTTGAAATCCATCAGCCAGAGTTCAACCTCATCTGGATGATATCCCATCAACAACCCACTAATAATCGTATGGAGCAAAGTCGATTTACCAGATCCTGCCGCCCCCATAATATATGCTGCAAACGTTTCATTCTCAAAATTGCAGTTGATAACTCTATCGTCATCATCTATCGCAAACGGAATGGATATCGGTCTCCTGACGTTTTGCGACTTAGCCGGAACCCGCATTGGATATCTCTTAAAATATTTTGTTCCAATCTCAATGGGTTTTACGGCTTGCTCTATCCTTGCCACGAAATCATCTGGTACTATTTTAGGCGAAGAAAGCCACTTAAAACTCATCCACTCGATGTCATTTTCGATGTAAAATTTACCATGTGCATCGCTGATAATACGAATACAGTCTTTTGCTTTTAAAAGAAACTTTTTTTCACGATCCTTCCCTTTGCTTCCGCCATCTGTACTTTTGATTAACCTGATTGTCGTTATACCAAATTTTTCAGCATTATTAACCAAGTAAAGCATCTCTGGCTCATCGTTAGATTTAAACACTTCGGACTCTCTGTTAATAATCAATATCCTTAATGGTATCCTTTCCTCAGGTTTATGTATTTTGTTATAATCATATACGGTGGCAGTACCTATTTTATTTTCCACCTTATGATAAAGCTGTGCCAAGAGATCTATCGTTGTCTTTAATGCTTTTGCATTGGATGGAGCCGGCTCCACAACTCCATTCTTCATCAGAGCTAGAACATTCAATGGACCAAGCACATCTGCATTGTAGTGAAGATAATCCAGTATTGAAATTTTATACTCACTCGGTCTGAAATATCGGAGAAAATTCAATATAAGAGCCTGAATTCCTTCTTTCAACAAGTCTTCATTTAAGTCGGTATATTCAACAATAATATTCTCATGGCTATCCGTTGTAAATCCGCAGGGACAATTTACCATTTTTGTGGATTCGTCAAAATGATTTATAAGACTGCTCTTTAACACACCTGAAAGCATCTGCGGAACATCAACATGATATTGACTGAATCCAAGAAGCATCATGCGCTTTCTCTTTTGTTTTTTTCCCCAGTTAGAAAAATAATCGCTTGTGATCTCGTATTCCCTATGTATCATTTCAAAAAGGGATACCAGATTTTTTACATCATCCCCCTTCAGATAATTTTCACAGTTCATTAATATCTGCTTCTTTTTCTGGATTAGATTCTTCTGTTCAGCATCTTTATTCCTATCTGTGCTCGCAAGTTCATTCTTCTCTTTCTTTGTCAACTGCTCTATTTCATTTTTAATAAAAATAATGTATGCACTCGCTAAGTCTATTATTTGACCCGCAACCGCATCTGCTCTATTATGAATATTAATCCGCTCTATTAACCCATTCAATTTGGCCAAATTCGGATTCTGAGGTGCTATTCCCATATAAACTAATTCCTTAGGAGAATTGTCTTTCGCAATACGGAAATACTTTAGAACTTCCTCTTTTAGTTGATTTTGTCTGTCATACTCCAACTGATACTTGTCTCTGATAGTCCTCCTAATATTATTGTATTTCAAGTCAAGATTTTTTTGCTGATCTCCAACCGCAGTAAAATCATGATGCATCTCTTCAAATGTCTTATTTAGTTTTATCAGTTGCTCCTGAATGGTCATTTCTACATCCTTTCATTCAAACGATTGAATATCTTATACCATGCACTTTACAATACGTTGAAACATACTCATTCCCTTTTACGAAAATCTCCACATCTGGACATCCTTCAAATGCCTTATCACCGATAAACTCAACATTCTCCTGCATAACAACCTTTGATAGTAATTTACAGTTCAAAAAAGCCATATTACCAATTTCCTTTACACTTTTGGGAACACTAAGTGTTTTTAACATAGCACATCCCATAAATGCGCAATCTCCGATTCGTATTATCCCATGTGGAAGCATAACACTTGACAACTTCTCGCAATATTGAAAAGCTCGCTGTCCTATCCGCTGTACACTTCTTGGCAGTATAATATTTTCTATGGCTCCGCAATACTCAAAAGCATTTTCCCCTATCTCATTTACTTCTCCATCAAATGTGATAGAAACTAAATTAGCTGCGCAACTAAAAGCTTTTCTTTCAATCTTTGTAACCTCGTCCTCAAGATAGTACGAAACATTTGGTTTTCCCTGTGGATACCTTAAAAGCACTCTTCCATCACGGCTATGTAAGACACCATCAATACTTTTGTATATCCTGTTATTAGGCTCCACATTTATTTCTTTCAGCTTCATCGTACAATAAAATGCGCTCTCTTCTATTACTTCGACACTCGGCGGAATTATTATTCTTTCAATATTTCCTCTTTCAAATGACTTTTCGGAAATAGTGACTATTCCATTTGTAATACTACATTTAGCAGATTCTCCATAAAACTTAACAAGTCTCTTTGCCTTTCTGTCTATCAAAAGACCATTTGCAGAAGTAAAATAGTTACTATTTGGTAAATCTATTGTTTCTAATCCAATACAGCCATCAAAGACACCTCTTCCAATTCTTTCAGTGCCTCCGGTAAGATGAATCTTTTTAAGCTGACTACAATCCTTGAATGCTTTAGGATATATAACCTTAATATTTTCCGGTACATATATCTCACTAATCTCTTGATTCGACGCAAACGCTTTATATCCTATCGAATTAAAATCAACCAGCTCATCTTCTCTGACAACCGCACCCAATGTCAGATTGCCTTTTACAAGTTGTTTTTTATCTATTTTATCCCCATCCTTGTCAGTCGATTGTGAAATGTTTATCGGCTTTTCATGCCATAATGCCTGTAATATAACATTTACAGCATATTGTGCTGCGGACTCAGTAATCCACATCTCTGACACAAGCAGGGCTACACAACGATTTGCAGCAGATTCTAAAGTATCATTTTCGATATCAATATACCTTCTCAGCTGAGAAAGCATCCCCTCTTTCATTGTATTAATGACAAGTTTTCTTTCCTTTGCCATATCAGGGACATAATCCATTAACAAGGCATTTAGTCTTCCTACATCCTCTACTATGTCGTTCCCATATTTCTTTATTATTTCATAAATTATTACTCCAAGATCACTTTTGCTCTGCCCACTATTTCCCACCGTATCTCCACAATATGGACAAACATACGTGCTGCTTGTTATTTTATTTGAGACATCCCATAGTCTCCCACATCTTGGACATTTCATATCACACCATAAAAAAGCAGACATACCCCAAGACAGCGATATATCTGCACTTAAATTCTTATATATCAGTATCTTGCTTTATATTCTCATCGTTGTATACTTCCGTATCAATCAAATCTGCATCAGATACATCAGCCACAGTATCATCTACATCTTCTGCATCCATTATTCCTATGGAATCATCCTTAACATCTAAAGAGCCAGATACTTCATTTTCAGTGTTCCATACATTAACAAAATTATCTTCCTCATCCACGGAATCCTTTGTCTTATTCGACTCTCCTAAATCCATCATATTTTCTGTATCGAGGCTTTCAGAGATAATACGAGACTCCTCTAGTTTATTCGTTTCAATACTGTCTCCTTCCGATTTTGATTCTTGCTGATCAGCTACCAATTCGTCACCAACGACTGATTGCTCTACAACGGAATCAGACTTATTAAGCGGCACATCCATTTCTCCGTCTATATGGCTTGATGCCAGTTCATCTTGAGAAAAGACATTTTCCGCATCAGGTTCAGCCGAAAATGGAGAAAGCTTTATAACCTGTGCTCTATCTTGCTTTATGGGTGGATTTACCGATGTAATATGATATTTTACAGGGTTCCCACAATTGCTGCAAAACTTAACTCCGGATCTCAATCGCTCGCCACAGTTCTCACAGAACGTCGGATAATTACTCGTGCGGCTTTTTTCGGCTTTCGAGTTGTTTATCTGCTGAAATCTTGCATGTTCTTCTTCAACTCTTCTTTTTTCTGCCTCGTTCTTTTCCGCTTCTTTTCTTGCATTCTCCTCTACACGTGCTTTCTCTTTCTCCCTGTCAAACGCTTTGACAATTGTCAACTCAGGAATGATATCCATATCCAAGATAGCTGCTACCGAAACATCATCTCCACTGCCCTTAGCCGAGAGCCTCGGCAAATAATCAGCTAACCCATCACTGGCCTCCTTAAAGTCAGTAGTCGCAAACGAAAACAACATAGTCTTGTACAGATTATGCAATTGCTCATTGTTACTGAAACAATCATCTACTCCATCAGAACCGACAAAAACAGCTGCTGGTAATTTTTCTGAGTAAAAATGTCTAAATCTATCGATTGCATCTGAATCACATATGGACGTAGTGGCATTAAGAAAACACTTTGGATCCCACGGAATAGGCTGTTTGAATTCTCCCTCAGGATTAATAGCAACACATTTCCCATCCCCAATATGAATCCCAAACCAATAATCCTCATTCATTGCTACGGCAATCATCGTTGTTCCGTAGGCGCTCTCAATCTTTCCGTCCTCCAGATATTTTTTACGTGCCTTTTCAGAGACAACGGATAACTCCTCCTCAGTAAAAGGATGGGTACTGTGATAGAGGGCGATAGCTTCGTTCCAACCATTAATAATACTAGCTTCCAAGTTTTTCAAATGTTTTTCAGGCAATGAGAAAAACTCATTCTTGCTAATCCCTTTGAAGAAACTCTTGATATTTTTCATAGCGACGCCACAACCCATTTTAGATCCAATCGCACTTCTTACATAATCATCTCCACCATGACCATCACATACTATCGCTATAGTACAATTTTCATCCTGATAACTGTCTGATGCATCCTGACACTCTTTATTTTTTTTAATGTGACTTGCACCTTGGACAGTAAAATGAAAGGATATTGCATTCATATGGATGCCCTCCTTTTTTACCATTGTATGCCATCATCATCAAAAGAATCCCAATCTGTTGCTTCAGCAGTCTGTGCTTGTATTTCCTTCACAAACTCATCCTGCTTACTAACAATCTCTGACTCTCCACCATCTGTGCTACCAGAGGATGCATCACTTCCCGTTCCGGCATTAGAACTCTTGCTTCCTATCTCAGATGCACGCACGCTGACAAACTGAATCCATTTCTTCAATGCTTCAGGTGTATGAACAGTAATAACAGCTTCTACATTCCCCGTAAAATCCGCAAGAACATTCTTGTTTGCATCATCACCAATAGCTACTGCAACCTTAATCGCCTTTTTAAACCAGTTATTCTGCTTCAGTTTGTCCAGACCATGCTTATAGTTATCTGTAGGTTCTCCATCCGACATAAGGAATATAGCAGGTGCAAAAGAACCCGTTGCATCGCTCATAAATGCATTCCTTGAAAGTTTTTCATTCAACTGGTTACAAGCCTCACCAAGATCAGTCACTCCATTAGCATCCAGATAATTCCATCTGAAATTCTCTGCTGCCACAGGGGCACTATCCACCCAATGAGCGCCTGTTGAAAACGCAAGCGTAGCCACCTTAATTTGTGCATCTGCATTAGTCTCAGAAATATCCTTAAGTTCGGGAACTATCTCTTCTATTGCCGAGTTGACAGTTCCGATCTTTGCTCCACTCATGCTTCCAGAAGTATCTACTACGAAGAAAAGAACCATTGTTCTTCTTGGCACTTCCACTACCTCATCATATAATCCCATTTGTTTATCCTCACTTTCTTATGATTTAGATAATTTCACTTTCATTTCCGTTACCGAAATTAATCTTCAATCCTCTGCCTAATTTAATAACTTGATCCTTTTCGTAGGACTTCGAGTTCCCATTGGGAAGAATTGCGTTCCAAGTATTTTCCGAACAGTTCTTCAGACCAAGTAACGATGAATCTGTACGGCTAGTAATTACCTCACCCTTAATATCCTTAAAGTCATCGCTGTCATGAATGACATGGCATGCGTAAATTTTCTTATTTGGCGCCATGACAACGTTGTATTTCTTAACTTTGAGCACCGGCAGTCTGGCAATATCATATCCACAATTAATACATTTGCAAGAACTTTGCTCAACATCAACAAATGTTTCTCCCTTACAGTTGGGGCAATTAATCATAACATCTCTAAGAGCAGTAAAGACCTCTTGCCATTTTTTCTCTTGAACACGATGTGTGGTATCCGATCCAACCATAGATTCATGACTGAATGCCTCTTCAAATGTATCTCGTACAAACTTAGGATACACAGGCCAAAATTTAATCTCATTAACATGCACACCCCTGACCGGTCTGTTTGTATCATTAGATGAATCCCACACGAATACAGGTTCACTACCATAAAACTTGCGTTCAAGTTCTTCCGTAAGACAGGGGCACATTGTCTTTTTACCTTCCAGAGGATGATTTAAGAAAAGAAGAAGATAAAGGACGACTGCAAGAGAAAAGCGATCCGTGTGGATATCCGGGCGCTTCTTGCCCATAACAACCTCAGGTGCCATATATCTACACTTGCCCGCAATACCTAAATTTTCCCCATATGGTGCCACATTATCATTATCACAAATCAGTACATCCCCGGTCTGCGGATTCACAAAGAAATTCCCGTCATTCAAATCCTGATAGCTAAATCCACTTCTATGTAATTCACGGAAACTATTTGTAATGCAAAGAGCCGCATTAATCACTGCATCAATGCTTGCAAATCTTGCCTTCGCCAGTAGGAAAAGAGAGAAATCCTTGTATTCCGCAGGCCGAAGTTCCATCAAATATCCAAAGCTACCCTCATAATACTCAGTGATTTCAAGCGGCCACAGGAAAGATTTGGTCGGTGCTCCCTGCTTTATATTGTTTTGGATATTTCTGTAAAATTTGTCGGCATTATTGAGTTTATTTCCAAAGTACCACTTAAGTGCAAGTTGCTTACCGTTATAATTCACCTTATAGACAATGCCTTGTCCACCTTCACCTAATTTCTGAAGCACTTCAAGTTCCCCGCCTGACGCAGTCTTTATTTTCTGACCTTTCTGAAATTCTTTCAAGCAATTCACCTCTTCCCCTTCTTATTGCTATTTACACGTTACCTCCAAAGGAACGCACAATCGCTTCCAGACCGCCCTGATAACCTGCAGCTACAGCATTAAACTTCCACTCTCCATTCTTCTGGTATATCTCCGCAACTACAAGTGCTGTTTCGATGGAAAACTCTTCTTCAAGATCAAACTTCAGAACAGGCTCACCCACTGTATCAAATTCATCTGCCAGTTTTGCAATTCGGATATATGCATTTGATACCTGTCCAAAATTCTGACCTCGTGCAGCCGCATCATGAATGGTAACACAAACCGCAATCTTCTTAACATCATCAGGAATCTTAGTGAAATCAATCATAATGACCTCATCATCTCCGTCCCCATCTCCTGTAAGATTATCACCAGTATGTATAACTGCCTTGTTGCGGCTCTCCAAATTATTATAAAAAATAAAATCTTCGTCTCTCTGAAGTTTGCCGTTCTCTCCAAGAAGAAATGCAGACGCATCCAAGTCGAAATCAGAACCACCATCATAGCGATTAGTATCCCATCCTAATCCTACAAGAGCAAGCTTCATGCTGCTGTCCAGAGATACTTTTTGTCCTTTTACCAAACTAATTGCCATTTTGAATCCTCCTTTATGCTTGTATATTAAATAAATCTACTTATAATATTGACATCATTTTTATTTATATAGTTGAATAAGTGAATCAAGTCTACTTGCTTCCTGAACCGGTTGCCCAATAGCATTAAATTTCCATTCACCATTCTTCCTATATATCTCACCAACTACTAAGCCGGTCATGTTGTTATAGTTATCAGAAAGATTGTAACGGCATATCTCAGTGCCGTTATCCATATTTACGAGACGGATAAACGCATTTCTAATCATTCCAAAATGCTGTCCTCTCGATCTTGCATCATAAATATTGACTACAAAAACCACCTTATCGATTGCAGCAGGAATCTGTGGAAGGTTTACCATAATCTGTTCATCATCGCCATCTCCGGCTCCAGTTAGATTATCTCCCTGATGAACAATTGCTCCGCTGTAATGCCTTAAATTTCCAAAATATACACAGCACTGACTAATATCATTGCCAACAATTTTTCCATCAGCTCCACAAAGGATGGCAGAAGCGTCACAATCGATATCCTGATGCTGATTTCCTCCAAAAAGTCCCTTCAGCAAACCGCCGCCTCCATTACTCTGTGGTGCTTCATCCCAACCTAGTCCAACCATGACCTGTCTGAGACCGCCACCTCCTCCTTTGGTAAGGTCAATCTTTTGACCCTTCTGTAAGCTAATTCCCATAATGCTACCTCCTTTGTTGTTTTGATAATAATCTATACCCAATGAAAGAATTTTCTTTCTCAGGTTGCCTCATAAATTTAATCTTTTGAACCTGCGACCCATCTAAGTCCCCATCCAAAAGCTTGATCCAAATCACGGTGTCCATGAAAGAATCTCACCACTTTTTCCATTGACAATGACTGTCCATCCTTATTTTCAAGTAAAGCAATCCCACACATTGATAGGTTAGACCCATACTCATCCATCTTTACAATAATATCCTTGCTACCAGAGCATTTCACAGTTACAATTCCCTTTGCTTCTCTCCAATTTGCAGCACCTTCATAGATAAACGTATATATGAGAATTCTTTTAATTCGTGAAATCATCGCACTGTTCACTCTCAGATTTTCGCCTTCTGTAGAAGTTCCTGTTCGATCATCTCCATCAAGAGAAATATAAGGCGAATCCATAAGACTTCCAAAAGCATTTCCTAATGCCTGAACACATCCCTTTCTTCCATCCCATAGTTCATACAAACATCCAAGGTCCAAGTCAATACCATCAGAACCATAAAATCCCCTTTTTTCAGGCTGACTCCAGTTTAAATTAATAAGGATTTCTCCGTTTCCTTTTGAGAGATTGATTTTTTGTCCTTTCTCAAGTATTACTGCTCCTCTATCTCGTTCTTTAATTTCAAGATTCACACCATAATTCATACACAATGCCTTAAGACCACCCTTGAAACCACTTCCAACAGCATTGAATTTCCATTCTCCTTTGTATCTGTAAATCTCTCCAACAACAATGGAAGTTTCTATTGAAAAATCTTCCCCTAAATCATATCGAAGTAATTCGGAGCCATTTGTCACGTCCGCAATACGAATATATGCATTGCTTACTTGTCCGAAATTCTGATTTCGCTTGTCTGCATCGTATATCGTAACTGCAATTGCAATTCTTTCGATATTTGATGGAACACGAGTCAGATCAACTTGAATTTGTTCATCATCCCCTTCATTTCCTCCAGTAAGATTATCACCCATATGCTCAACACCTTCTGAAGTTCTCTTCAAATTTCCATAATACACAAAATCCATGTTGGAACTGACCTTATTATCATCTTTCAAAAGAAAGGCAACCGCATCAAGATCAAAATCATATCCACCACTATACTTATTGGTATCCCAACCCAATCCAACAAGTAATTTACACAATCCCGGATTATCTTTGGTAAGGTCTATTTTTTGCCCTTTCTGTAAGTTTAAGGCCATGTTTTTTCCCCCCCTTTCATCATGGAACATACAAGTTCAATTTCCGTGCAAACATTTGAAAAGGTATACACATATGTTCTTTAAAATATCATTCCATCCAAACATATATCAGTCATACCATGAAGTACACTTGCCACCCACAACTTCATAAATAAATTTCTTCCTGCACTTTGGACATATTGTATTCCTACGAGTGACCTTATTCTTTGGCCACGTGTCTGGTTGATAAACATGATTTACTACTGCACCGCACGGACACTTAATATTGATTGTTTTTGATGCCATAACATTCCCTCCTCATCTCGCTTTATTCATTAATCCTTTACGAACTAAATCTACTGGAATAATAGTAAACGCCAATACAAATACAACAACCCATCCAATAACTCCGAATGGAGTACAGCTAAACATTGAACTAATCCACTTAAATGGTGTCAACGGAATCAACGCTGCATTTACAATCAATGCCTGAACCAATACAATAGCAATCCACACCTTCATAAATCCTGTATTTTCATTCAAATTTTTGAAGATACCAAATCCATCATCCCTAACGTTAAATCCATTGAACAATGCAGCAACAACGAAAAGAACAAAATAGGCTGTATACAATTTTTCCTTACTGCCAAAAATATCCAAGAAAATTGGCAGTTTAAGGAAACAGAAACTGATGATCGTCATCCAAACAGCCATTATGCCAATTTGTGCGGCCATGTTCTTGCTGATAATACTCTCGTCCCTGCGTCTTGGTTTTTCATTCATATACTTTTCAAGTGCCGGTTCATTGCCCAGCATGATTGCCCCAAGACTATCCATAACAAGATTGACAAACAGGAGGTGCGTTACTTTCAGCGGTTCGACAATTCCAAAAAATGGACTGATGGCACTCACGATAACTGCTGCAACATTGATAACAAGCTGAAATTTACAAAACTTAAGAATATTGTTATAAATAGTCCTGCCATAAAGAATGGCATCCTTAATGGATTTAAAATTGTCATCAATTATTACCACTTCGCCTGCTTCTTTTGCAGCCTCTGTCCCACTGCCCATAGCAAAGCCTACATCTGCCCTTTTTAACGCCGGAGAATCATTTACCCCGTCTCCCGTCATACCTACAACAAGATTCAACTCCTGACAAAGTTTGACCATCCGTGACTTATCAGTAGGAAGCGCCCTTGCGATCACCCTGATATTTTTCATATTACGTTTTATCTCATCATCGCTCATAGCATTAAGCTGTGCTGAAGTAAGCGCCCAATCATTATCACTTTTTATCAGACCGGCATCCTCTGCTATAGACACAGCAGTTTCAAGACGATCCCCCGTAATCATAACAACTTGTATACCTGCTTCCTGCACTTCGCGGATAGCTTCCTTTGCTTCCGGACGCACATCATCCCTGATTGCGACAAGTCCGATCAACACTACGTCTTCATTTATCTCGTCCTTAGTATAAGGACTGTCAGAATACCCAAAAGCAAGCACACGCATTGCTCTTGAAGCATACTCATTGATCTTTTCATTCACTACATCCATCTGAAGTTCTACAACATTGCCTTCTGCATCCAGCCCTCTCTTTGCAACCGCAAGGAATTTTTCCGGAGCTCCTTTATAAAATACCTGTCCTAACTCTTTGATTTCTGCCTGACTAAACTTATTGGTGGAATTAAATCCCTGATACAGTCCAACACTATAATCAGTTTCCTTATCAGAACCTTTAGATAAAAATTTATACTCTTCCTCTCCCAGAAACCGCATCAACGCCTGATCTGTAGCATTTCCGCCAATAACCTTATGCTGACCGTCAAACATAGATGCCGTATTTTTGCCTATGGCAATATCTACCATAGACTTTACTTTCCCATGGTTTTTCATTTCTTCTAAGGGAATACTTTCGCCATCAGGCGTGAAAAATTCCACCACCTCAAGACTCCCCCGGGTAATCGTACCGGTTTTATCGCTGAATAATATATTTAGTGATCCTGCGGTTTCAATACCAACAGCCTTTCTTACAAGCACATTATGATCCAGCATACGGCTCGTATTCTGCATAAGAACCAACGATATCATCAGCGGAAGTCCTTCAGGCACTGCACACACAACAATTAAAATTGCAAGAGAAACAGCCTCTATGACATTCATAAGAATATCGCTCCAGCCAATAGACAGATAAGCGTTAAATCCTCCCGCTTTGAAAACAAAATAAACCATATACAGAACAACGATAACAACTGCTGACACATAACCAAAAACTGATATTTGATTGGCAAGTTTAGATAATTTGACTTTCAGCGGTGAATCAATTTCTTCCCCCTGCATATCCTCAGCCATCTTACCCATCATCGTCTGTATTCCAACCTTGCATACATCCAGAACACCTTCTCCATCAAAGACAACCGCCCCACGGAACAAAGAATGATCATCTACAAATGTCTCGCCTGTCAGGTTTTCGGGAAACTCAGTTGCCTCTGATGCGGCAATTTTTTTGCATTCTTCCGCCTCGCCATTTAAAACCGAGTTATCTACTCTCAAATCGCCATCAATCAGTATTCCATCAGCAGGTATCTTATCTCCCGCTTGTAAGATAACCTTATCCCCGACAACTACATCATCTACTTCAATGACCGTAATAATACCGTTTCTATATACCTTACAACAATCTTTCTTGGTACTGTCTTTCAACTCACGGTACTTTGTGTCACTTGCCACTGCTGTCTTAGCAGTAACAAATGCAACGATAAGAACGGCTACAATCGTTCCTATCGGTTCATATATCTCTGCATGACCTAAAAAGAACATGACAAGCATGATTACCACAATTGCCAGAAGAATTCTAATCATAGGATCACTAAATGTTTCCTTAAACTCATCCCAAAACGTAGTCGGTTCCGAATCCGGAATCAAATTCGACCCATTCTTCTTCCGTGACTCCCCCACCTCTGCATCGCTTAATCCAGTGTATTTCATTTCCTTTCTCCTCCAGTTTCCATAATGCATGTCATGCTTCTCTTCTTGATTTCGATTGAAGAATAAGTTTGACCTAAAATGCTAATAATAATACTCAAGTCATCCTTTTTCTTAGAGTGTCATACTCTGCGAAA
>CAZKOR010000010.1:0-33310 GCA_964554405.1 uncultured Bacteroides sp.
TTTAATAGATAATAAACAATTATCCGTCAAAAATTCCTCTAATCCCTCCCCGCATTTTACGATAGCAACCAGAATATAAAAATGTTATAATCAAATCCATAACATATAAAAACATGGATACATTCTAATTTCTCGGAGAACCCTTTATGAGAATATTTGCTCTTGAATTAAACAACGACATCAAAGGTATCACACACCGAGAGGGAATATCGGCGTTGCTATTTGTTATGATGCAAAGCGAAAGCATTTTTATGAGAATGTAAAAGACGAGGAGCTTTTTCTTATCCTTTTCCCGCATGGATGTCCGGCGGATCCTAAGAAACCGGAAGCAGAGCAAAAAGAAAATGATTTATTATCCAAACGGAACAGCAGTCGCCTGCGACGGTGTAGAGGCGGTCGGAGCTGATATTGCGAGAGGAAACTGGTTTTTTCGCCAGTTCATATTAAAACCGGACACAAAAGCGGGCATAAGGGCGTATGAAGAAAATAAGCATTAATCAGGTAATTACGAAACTCTGTTTTCAAAACGTCCGTTGTACAATATATACAAATTAACGCAGGCACGCTTGCGCTACATTGTCGCTCGCAACGGTACTAAGCTCGAAAGTATCTCGCTAAGTACCGGCGGTTCCATAGTACCTGCTTATAATATTGTTTATATTGTACAACTGGATTTTGGAAATAAAGAGTTTCGCAATTGCCTGATAAACAATACTACTCGAAAGGAGTCCCACAATGAAAATAGTAATCATCCACGGTCAGAGCCATCAAGGTTCTACCTGCAATATTGCAAGATTATTGGCGAAAAAATTAAACGGTGAAGTGACAGAATACTTTTTGCCGAAAGATTTCGGAGAATTTTGTATCGGCTGCACGGCATGTTTTGAATCATCCGAAACAAAATGTCCGCACTATGAAAAATTATCTCCCATTACAAAATCAATAGATGACGCAGATGTCATTATTTTGGCAAGCCCAGTCTATGTGTATCATGCTACGGGCGCTATGAAAGCGTTCCTTGACCATTACGGATGGCGGTGGATGGTGCATCGTCCCGAGAAAAAGATGTTTTCAAAACAAGCCGTCTGCATTTCTACGGCTGCCGGTGCCGGTATGAAAAGTACGAATCAGGATATGGCACATAGCATGTTCTTTTGGGGAGCTGCGAAAACATATAAATATGGTGTTGCCGTAATGGAAACTTCGTGGGAAAGAGTGAATGCGAAAAAGAAACAGAAAATAGAAAAGGAACTCGAAGCACTCGCACGAAAAATAATAAAAAGGCAGGAACATATCAGACCGTCTGTTAAGACGAAAGCATTCTTTTTTGTTATGCGTTTAGCGCAGAAGCATGGTTGGAATGAGGCGGATGCAAATTATTGGAAAGAAAAGGGATGGACGGAGAAAAAACGTCCTTGGAAAGCATAAATCTTTTTATCCTCTCATAAAATATGGAAATAAGTAATGCACTGGAGAATTTTTATGGGAGAAAAAGTGATAGAAGCGGCATGTGACTTTAGCGGTATCAAACCGGTCATGCTGGATCTGCCCTATCCGCCGATTGAGGTCAGTGAGAGAAATCTCTCTTATGCGGATATGCTTACCGTGGATTATTGCGGTGCCGTATCAGAGCTATCCGCAATCACACAGTATATCAATAATGAGAATCGTTTGTCATGTGAAAGGTGTGATATAGCCAGACCTCTTTTAGGAATGGCGGTTTGTGAAATGATGCACTTGCAAAAACTTGGAGAACTGATTGTTTTGCTTGGCGGTAATATTGGTTATACAGCAAGCAGCCGGAATGGAAGATCGGTGATGTGGTCGCCGTCATTTTTAAATATTCCGTCAGAATGCAGCAGAATGCTGCAGGCGGATATGGAAGCTGAGATAGAAGCAATTAACCAGTATGAAATGCATATCTCTTGGATAAAAGACGAATGCGTGAACGCGGTTTTACGGAGAATTATTCAGGATGAAGAGTACCATATTATGATGTTAAAGACATTAGCGAAAGAATTGTAATACTTACCTAAAACGCAGGTAAAAAAGCCTGCGTTTTTGTATGTAGTGCTTTTTGACATAGTGGTTTGGTAGGTATATAATAGCAAGAAAAAAAGAAAAGAGGACAATCAGATGAGTGATTATAAATTTGAAACACTTCAGTTACACGTTGGACAGGAACAGCCTGATCCGGCAACAGATGCGAGGGCAGTGCCGATTTATCAGACGACTTCTTATGTATTCCGTGATTCCGCACATGCGGCAGCTCGTTTTAACCTTTCTGATGCAGGCAATATCTATGGCAGATTAACGAATTCTACACAGGATGTATTGGAAAAGAGACTGGCGGCGCTTGAGGGCGGTGTTGCAGCATTGGCGGTTGCAAGCGGCGCAGCGGCGATTACATATACCATTCAGGCGCTGGCGCAGGCGGGCGACCATATCGTTGCACAGAAAACCATTTATGGCGGAACTTATAATTTGTTGGCGCATACACTGTCTCAGTACGGCGTTACTACGACATTTGTGGATGCGCATGATTTGAAGGCGGTGGAAGCAGCGATTCAACCTAATACTAAAGCTGTTTATCTGGAAACACTGGGCAATCCGAACAGCGATATTCCGGATATTGATGCGATTGCGGAAATTGCACATAAGCATGGACTGCCGTTAGCTATTGATAATACGTTTGGCACACCGTATTTAATTCGTCCGATTGAGCATGGTGCGGATATTGTTGTTCATTCCGCAACAAAGTTCATTGGCGGACATGGTACGTCTTTAGGCGGTATTATCGTGGATTCCGGTAAGTTTGACTGGAAAGCAAGCGGTAAATATGCTCCTATCGCAGAGCCGAATCCCAGCTATCATGGCGTTTCCTTTGTGGATGCAGCAGGTCCGGCGGCATTTGTGACTTATATTCGTGCGATTTTGCTGCGTGATACGGGTGCGGCAATTTCACCGTTTAATGCGTTTTTACTTTTGCAGGGCGTGGAGACACTTTCCTTGAGACTGGAGCGTCATGCGGAAAATACAAAGAAAGTAGTTGAGTTCCTTGCAAAACATCCGCAGGTAGAGCATGTGAATCATCCGTCTCTGCCGGACCATCCAGACCATGCATTGTATGAGCGTTATTTTCCGAATGGCGGAGCGTCTATTTTCACTTTTGAAATTAAAGGCGGTCAGGAAGAAGCGCATAAATTTATTGACAATCTGAAAATCTTTTCCCTGCTCGCTAACGTGGCAGACGTGAAGAGCCTTGTGATTCATCCGGCAACGACGACCCATTCCCAGCTTACTGCGGAAGAATTAGTTGATCAGGGTATTAAGGCAAACACCATCCGTTTGTCTATCGGTACGGAACATATTGATGATATTATTGCAGATTTGGAAGCGGGATTTGCCGCCGTAGACAAATAGAGATGGGAGATAATATGAAAGTGTTATGCGTTGCATACGCTCCATGCAAGGTTTGAGGACGCTGCATGGAGGTAAAAGTCAGATTGTGACTTAGTCCTCAGGCTTTGCAACTTGATTTGAAAAAGTAAAAATCAAAGGAGCAAAGTATTGTATGAAAAACTTAATAAAAGAATTAAAAACATTTCTTATTTTGTGGAGTACGCAGTCGTTGTCGCAGCTTGGAAGCGCTATGACAGGTTTTGCGCTCACACTGTGGCTTTATGAAAAAACAGGTTCTGCCCTGCAGACAGCGCTTTTATCCATATGCACTTATGCGCCATATGTGTTAATGAGTATTTTTGCAGGTGCGCTGAGTGATAGGTGGAATAAGAAAAAAGTGATGCTTGTCTGCGATACACTTGCGGCGTGTTGTACAGTTATCACTTTGGTGTTACTGAAAATGGATTTATTAAGACCTGTCCATATGTATATTTTAAATGTGGCAAACGGTTTGATGAATACCGTACAGCAGCCGGCATCCGATGTGGCGATGACAATGATTACACCGAAGAAATATTACCAGAAAACAAGCGGTATGAGGTCTTTTTCAGCTTCGCTTATTACGATTTTAAATCCTGTACTGGCGACGGCGCTCTTTTCCTTTGCTGGGATGGAGATTGTCATTTACGCGGATTTGGCAACTTTTCTGGTGGCGTTTTTGACATTGTTGTTCGGTGTAAAAATTGCTTCGGTAAAAAATGAGGAAGTTGCAAAGAAAGAATCATTTGGAGTAACTGTAAGAGCAGGGCTTAAATATCTACATGACAATGACTTGATATTTGTGTTGATACTTTTCCTTGCAGGAGTAAACTTTGTTGCATCCGCTTTCGATGCTGTTCTTCCGGCTTTAATCCTGCCAAGAGAAAACGGCGGAGAAGCGGTTTTGGGTATCGTGACTTCCTGTGCGGGAATTGCAACACTGATAGGAAGTCTGATAGTAACATTATTACCGGCGCCGAAGAATCGTGTTCGTGTTATCTACATCACTATGTTGATTGCTTTGGGAACGGAAAACTTTTTGCTGGCTTTCAGCAGAACACCGATTCTATGGTGTATAGGGCAGATTATCGGATGGCTGCTTGTACCGCTGATGAATGCAAACCTTGACGTCATCTTGAGAACAACGATTCCGGTGGAGATGCAGGGCCGTGTGTATTCCTGTAGAAATACATTGCAATTTTTTACTATCCCGATAGGATTGTTTATTGGCGGGCTTATGGTGGATGAAATCTGTGAGCCGTTCATGGCATCAAGCCGTGCCGATGGGATGTTTACCATGCTGTTTGGCAGCGGAAAAGGTTCGGGAGCGGCCATGATGATGTTTATTCTCGGCATTGCCGGGATTACTGTCTGTCTGAGTTTCGGGCGTATTTTAAGAAAGTATACCTATACGGACGAGCCGCAAATATAATAAAAAAGGCGGGGCGGATAACGCTCCGCCTTAAATGATAGTGAAGACATGGGAGAATGAAAGTGCAGGAAAAAAACGGGACACGAAAACATTATATTGATAATCTTCGTAATTTGACGATTTTGCTTTTATTTCCGATACATACTTTTATGATTTGGAATGATTTCGGCTCCCGCTTTTACATATGGCAGGGAGAAAATAAAGTTTTAAGTACGCTGATTGTATTTGTGAATCCGTGGTTTATGCCGCTTTTGTTTGTTCTGGCGGGAGAAAGTGCGCGATACGCACTGCAAAGGAGAACAACGAAAGAATTTGTCGGACAGCGGATTCATAAACTTTTGATTCCGTTTTTATCTGGTATGATTTTTCTCGTACCGTTTCAGACATTATACGCGAGAAAATATTTTGATAATTATGCGGGCAGTATTTTGGATAATTGGAAATATTTTTTCACTCACCTTACAGATTTCAGTGGTTATGACGGCGCATTTACACCGGGGCATCTTTGGTTTATTTTATTTCTTTTTATTATTTCAATGATTGCGTTGGTTTTGTTTCATTTTGTACCATATGAGAAACTTGCTGCAACAGTTGAAAAAATGCCGGTGATTGCAGTAGCAGCGCTCTTTATACCTATATGGCTGCTGTATTATATAGGAAATTTCGGCGGTTTCAGTATCGGGAAATGTTTTGCCCTGTATTTAGCGGGATATTATGTATTAAGTAATGATGTGATAATGGAAAAGCTTGAAAAAAATAGTAAATGGCTGATTAGTTTATATGTTATCGGAACAACGGTGTCGGTTGTATTATATTATCGGTTTTCTTATTACGGTGATTTGTGGGTGAATTTTATCGGCTGGATTTCTATTCTGACATTACTTGCTGTAGGAAAAAAGAAGTTAAACCAAAAAACAAACTTTACAGAATATTTTAACCATGCGTCTTATCCGGTTTATATTTTACATCAATCTATTTTGGTGGCGCTTGCCTATTATGTTGTGCAGATGTGTGATAATATTTTGATACAGATATTATGTATTTGTATCGGGAGCTTTATCCTTACGGTGTTGGCGTATCATATCATAAGGAAGATTATACTGGACAGGGGGAACTTATGAAAAAGAATACATTTTACAGTCAGATATTTAAACTGGTATTGCCGATTATCATTCAAAATCTTTTAAGCGCGGCAATTTCTTCTGCCGATGTTATCATGTTAAATTATGTGGGACAGTCATCTATTTCGGCGGTATCGCTGGCGGTACAATATGCCAATGTGCTTTTTATGGTGTTTTACGGATTGGGTACCGGGGCAACGATGCTGTGTGCGCAATACTACGGAAAAGGGGATATGCAGGCGATTCAGGTAATAGAGGGGATTGCTTTGCGTTTTTCTATTTTGATTTCTATGTTTTTTGCAGGACTGGCGCTGCTTGTTCCGGAAGGAATGATGCATATTTTTACCAATGATGCGGAACTGATTACCATAGGCGCTTCTTATCTGCGCTGTATGAGTGTAAGCTATTTATGCTGGGGTATTACCGAGGTTTATCTGGCAGTTCTTAGAAGTATCGGCAGGGCAGTTATCAGCATGGTAGCGAATGTGCTTGCTTTTTCTCTGAATATCTTTTTGAATGCCGTATTTATTTTCGGTTTGTTCGGAGCGCCGAAGTTAGGGGCAATGGGTGTGGCAATCGCAACTTCTACATCCAGACTTATTGAACTGGCAGTATGTATTGTTGTTTCTTTTATGAGTAAAGATGTTAAACTGAGTTTTCGCTATCTGTTTGTGAGAAATAAGACATTGTTTTCCGACTTTATCAGACTGTCGCTGCCGGCGCTTGGTAACGATATCAGTTGGAGTGTCGCTTTTTCCATGTATTCCGTTATTATAGGGCATCTGGGAACCGATGCGGTAGCGGCTAATTCGTTCGTATCTGTGATTAGGAATTTTGGTACGATTCTTTGTTTTGCTACGGCAAGTGCAGGCGGTATTCTGCTTGGTAATATCATTGGTGAGAATAAACTGGAAGAAGCGGAGGACGGCGCTAAAAAAGTTGTGAAACTTACGATTATTACCGGTGCGATCGGCGGGCTCATTATTCTTGCGGTGACGCCGTTTGTATTAAAATACGCGGCACTGTCTGAACAGGCAATGCACTATTTGAAATATATGCTGCTCATCAATACTTATTATGTCATGGGCTCCGCAGTGAATACGACATTAATTGCGGGAGTTTTCCGTGCCGGAGGCGACAGCCGTTTTGGATTTATCTGCGATTCCATAGATATGTGGTGCTATGCCGTACCGCTGGGATTCATTGCGGCGTTTGTATTGAAACTTCCCGTGATGTGGGTATATTTCCTGTTATGCACGGATGAATTTGTAAAATGGCCTTGGGTCATTAAGCATTACAGGAGCAAAAAGTGGCTGCATAATATTACCCGGGATGATTTGTTTGAGAAAAGTGAGGTTGGATGATGATGGATAACGTTTATCTTTCTCATTTTGAATTTCCGTGCAGGGAAATGGAATATAGTTTTACGATGAGCCAGAAGCGGACGTGTTATGATACTTATTATCCATTCCTGATTTTGTCGGAGCATAATCTGACGATGCTGGATTTTGAACCGATAACGATTTTATATGGCGGCAACGGTTCCGGCAAGACAACTGCATTAAATGTGATTGCGGAGAAATTGGAACTTGAGCGGGATACTTTGTATAACCGCTCTAATTTTTTCGAAGATTATACAGGAATGTGCAGTTATCGGACGCCGAATGACGGCAATGGAAAACGGAGCAGGAAAAGGATGCCGCAGGGCAGCAGGATTATTACCAGTGATGATGTATTTGATTTTATGCTGAATTTGAGAAGTATCAACGACGGTATCAATCATAAAAGAGAAGAGTTATTCGAGGACTATTTAGATACGAAGTATTCTCATTTTCAGATAAAGTCTTTGGAGGATTACGAGCAGTTAAAGAAATCCCGTATGGCGAAAACGCTTACACAGTCGAAGTACATACGAAAAAATCTGATGGACAACGTCAGGGAGCATTCCAACGGGGAGAGTGCTTTTTTGTATTTTACAAATAAAATCAAGGAAAACGGGCTCTATTTACTGGATGAACCGGAGAACAGCCTTTCACCGGACAAGCAGCAGGAACTGGTAAAGTTTCTGGAGGATTCGGCAAGATTTTTCGGCTGTCAGTTTTTGATTGCAACGCATTCTCCGTTCCTGTTATCTATGAAAGGAGCTAAAATATACGATTTAGACGAAGACATGGTCGATGTAAAGCGTTGGACGGAACTTGGGAACGTGCGCGCGTATTATGAATTTTTTAAAAAGCATGAAAATGAGTTTGATTGACAGATTATTCCTGAAATTTCATGAAATAAAAGTATCAGTTTATCGAAAAGTGTGTTATTATAAATAGTAATAGTAACAGCTTACATAAAACAGTAATTTTGATTGTATGAATAGGAGGTTTCCCCGGTGCAAAAGAAAAAGCAGAATAATTTTTATGATGAGGATAAAGAACTTTTACTTTCCTGTATGGAGAAAGCGGTTTCAGGAGATTTTTCACAGATTGACGTCTCGGCATTTCATGATACGGCTCTTGCGCAAAAATATAACGCCGTATTAGATGCGTTTTTGAAATCCAATAACAATTTTGTTATGAGACTGAATGATTCCATGAGAAGAATCGGGGACAGTTCATGTGTAAAGGAAATGATTGAGCAGGTGAATTCCCAGACGGAATCCATCGGCGGTATGCGTGATTCCAGTCAGGAATTGGAAGATTCCATACAGAATATACAGAGTGCGGTGCACAATATTCAGACGAATTCCCACAGCGTCATAGAGAAATCACAGCACAGCTTACAGGATATGGAAGCAAGTGTGAAGATTGTGGATGAATCTGCAAAGCAAATACTTGCGATTAATGAGCAGGTAGCCGATTTTAAAGAAAAGGCGATCGGTATCAATAATATTATTGATATGATAAAAAAGATTGCAAGCAAGAGCGGACTGCTTGCTTTGAATGCTTCCATTGAGGCAGCCCGTGCGGGAGAGGCAGGAAAAAGCTTTGCAGTTGTCGCAACACAGATTAGAGACCTTTCTGCCAATACAACTGCTTCCGCAGAAAATGTAGTGCAGTATGTCGGAGATTTGATGGAGGGTATTACCACTCTTTCCGAATCGATTAATGTAACGACCACAAAACTGAAAGAGGGAAATGAAAGCGTTCACCAGTCTATTGAGAATATTGGCGGTATGGTGGAGCAATTGGATTCCATAAGCAATGAAATTGATCAGATTTACGGGGAAATCAATACCCAGTCTTCGTTGACGAAGAATTTTGTATCGTCGATAGATGGAATAGCGGACAGCTATGAAACATTGTCAAAGGAATGTGTTGGTACAGGAGAACATTTATACCATATTTCCCGTGATATTGACCGTGCCAGAAGCGACATGGCAAGGCATAATTCCGATATTACGCCGTTGGATTGGCTTACCGTATTTGAGATAGACCATCTGATATTTACATGGCGTATATATAATAATCTGGCTGATTTTGAAACATTAAAAATTACTCAGCTTAACAATCCTGCCGGCTGTAAGTTTGGTAAGTGGATAGCAGGACAGACAGACACTCGCATTACCGGTTCTTCTGAATTCAAACAGGCTGTCAACCTGCATGAAGAACTTCATAAATACGGCTGTGCTTCCTGGAACGCAAAAGATAAAGGAGACCGGGCGGAGGCTCTTGAACAGTTTAATCGTGTTTATGACGTATTTGGCCGCTTCCAGAAAGCTTTGGAGGGATTACGGAGAGTCATTAGGTCTACAGGAGAGACAGAAGAGACGAATATTAAGATATTTAGTATGTAAGAGGTTTTGACTCCTGTTGATGTTTACACTATGTAAGGAGGATTATATGTCAATTATGACATATTTGTGGATAGAAGATCGTAAAGGTAAAGCCGGTTATTTATTTTGGAAAACATTTATGCGGCAAATGTGTCCGAATATCATTGTAGAGAGCAAGAAAAATAACAGCGAACTCGTCAAAGCGGTAAGGGCATTGTCTGATGAGGAAAATCGATATATTATCGTTTATGATAATTCTTTTGATAATGTGCAAGTATATAAAGAACTGAAAATATTAAAAAATCGTGTTGATGAAAAAAGTAATATTTTACTGTTAGATATCATATGCTTTGAGTATCTTTTATTAGAGTTTGATAAATTAATTGATTGGATTTATGCAAAAGATGATGTTTTTTTAGTAAAACGCGCAGATACTATCAATGCACGAAATAAACTTGTTGAAATGTTAGCAGCGGGAAAGCAGGATTATAAGGCATTGCGGGAAGTGATGGCATATGATAGTAATCTAAATGAGCATAATATAGAGCAATTATCGGCTAAACTATTATTTGATTTAACCAGAAATACAGGTTTTGAGGTTTCTAAAGGAAACATTGGAGATTGTTGGCTGGAGTCTTGCTGTAATTGGACGGACAAGCAAAGTGATGATTTGTGTGGATTAGATGATAACAAATTGTCTGTTGCTGATAAGATGAAAAGCCTTTATGTCGGCACTTCATTGAAAACAAAACTGCCCGATGTCGGACTGGAGGTGTTATCATGCTGATGATATACAAAAGTAAAAAGGATATGCCTCAGGATATGGAGTATGTAGAACTGAATGATATATTTTTCAACAAAGTAACAGCAGCGAAGTTAGATAAGCAGGCAGAGAAAATTATTATGCAGATTGATGGAGCTAAGTTAGTCAGTCAGTACAAGATTGAGTCGAGATTCAATGGAGTGACATTAGATATTGACAGGTTGTCAACCGGGTGTAAAACGGTTTTGAATGTCATGTATTTTCCGAAGAAAATATTTTGTCTGAAAGAATGTGGTGACAATGCTCTGGATGTGTTGTATCATTTGGAGCAAGGTTCAGTTTATAGCGATTATGCGGTAATACCATTTACTATGGATGCGGTTGAAGCCGTTTCATCTTTAGGAAAGACTGTAATAGATAATTATGAAGATTTGAAGGAGTGGTGGAACGGTGAAGAGTAAACCTGTTGTGATGGACCACTTTTCTACAGTCCATACTTTATATATTGTGAATTTTACATTTATAAATAATATTACAATTCTGACAGGTGATTCTGCTACGGGAAAATCAGCTGCATTTTCGTTTATAAAAGAGTGTATGGCTATCAATCCGAATATTTTATGTTTGAATTATTTGGATTATCAGAAAAATATTAAGGAAATAATAAGTCAGGTTAAGAAAAAGCTGATTGTAATAGACAATGCGGATATTTTGCTGGATGATGAGACAAGAAAGTATATTTCTTTGGATGCAGATAATCAATATCTTATTATTGGACGAAATCCTAAAAACTTTTATGCAACAAAAGAGAATTTGTTTGAACTTGTAAGTATGAAAAATGGAGAACAGACGGAGTTTCAAATACAGCCATATTTATAAGTGAAAGAAAGAGACTTAGCATGATACAAATAACAAAAGATAATTTTAACTTATCACAAATCTGCCGGTCCGGACAGTGCTTTCGTATGACGAAAGAAAAGGATAATACATATAACGTCATTGCGGGTGAGCGGTATCTGGAAGTAGAACAGAAGGGAAATATTTGCACTTTCCATTGTGATGAGTCGGAGTTTGAGAATTTCTGGAAAGATTATTTTGATTTAGACGGTGATTATGAAACGTATATGGCAAAGGTTGCTGCGGCGGATTTCTATTTGAAAGATGCCGTAGCTTTTGGTTCGGGCATACGGATTCTTCATCAGGATTTATGGGAAATGATAGTTTCTTTTTTAATTTCCCAGCAGAATAATATTACGCGGATTCGTAAGTGCATACAGAGTTTGTGCAAGCGATACGGAGATGAAAAAGTAAATGCGAAAGGGGAAGTTTATTATACCTTTCCACAGCCGGAGGTTCTGGCAGGACTGGCAGAAGACGCCCTGATGGAATGCGGTTTAGGTTATCGCAGTAAATATGTGGTTCGGAGCGCAGGAAGCATTGTTTCGGGAGAAGTGAATCTGGATGCGCTGCGCAAAATGACGTACTTTGAAGCAAGAAAAGTACTGCTTATGTTATACGGTGTGGGAGAAAAAGTAGCGGATTGTATCTGCCTTTTTGCATTGCATCATCTGCAGGCGTTTCCCGTAGATACGCATATCAAGCAGGCATTGGACGGACACTATCCGCAGGGCTTCCCGAACAGTCTGTATGAGGGATATCAGGGTGTGATACAGCAGTATATTTTTTATTATGAATTGTTTGGAAATAAGACAGCAGTATCCTGACTTTTAAGCATTTTTTTTCGAGCGGTAGAGCAGGATTGCAATCATATTAAGGATTATCATGAACAGAGCATATCCCGTCACAGACGTATTTGTGGATGGAACAACATCCATGAGTGCAACCCAGTCCTCACGAATGACCCAACTATTTACTAAGGAGTATTCTGCTGATATAGTTAATGCCGTAAACGAAACGGCGCATAGGGTTGTCCAGAGAACGGTTTCTTTTTTATTCAGAGCGAAAACAAAATTGATTATAGTAAAAATAACGCTTAAGATACCGAATATTATCCACATACAGAGTGAGCTCCTTTCCTGTTGTCAATTGATTTATTATTGAATATGACAAGATAATATCATAATATCATAAAGAGTTCTACCCGTATTGGAAATATTTTAATAAAACAGAACAGGATGGCGGTCAGGACGTTTGGTGAAAATGCCGTTCCCGACCGCTTCCGGTTTTATGAGTGAATCGTGTCTACGATGGACATTGTACGGATTTTCTGCAGAGGGGTTCTCACTGCAAGGATAATGGAAAAAATAACAATGCCAAGGATGATGGCAAACTCCGTATAAGGAATTTCCCAGAGTGCGCCCCAGCGGAATGTCACCATTTTTTCAAACAGCAGACGATTGAGCAGTAAACCGAGAATACCTCCGGTAACGCTGCCTGTCACCGCATAGGTACAAGTCTGTGCAATAATCATTTTCTTAAGCTGTCTGTGGCTTAAGCCGATGGCGCGCAGAGCGCCGTATTGCTTCATACGTGCCGAGACGTTCATCGCGACGCAGTTTATAATATTGCATATGGTAATTAGAGCAATCAGAAATAAAAATCCATAGAGGAATAAGCTGAAAGCATAGTAGGTTCCTTTGACTTCGTTATTATTCATACGCCTGTCTGAAAAAGAGTACGCTGCTCCAATACTCTCACGTATTGCTGCGACATCACTGTCGGCAGCTTTTTTTGTCATCTGCATATCAATAACAGTATAGTTGACTTCATCAGTCAATTCCTGAAAAGTCTCTTCTGAGCAGATGATGATTTCAGAATTCTCAGAAGTGTCAAACGGACATTTTGATATCATAGCGGCAATTTCTATTTCTTTGTTCTCTCCATCAAGATTCAGCGTAACGGTATCACCAACCTGCAAGGATGCTGTCTGCCCATAAGACGGAGTATAGACGATAATACCTGTATTCAGTCTCTGAATAACATCTTGTACAGAGCCTGCTACCAGATAGTCTTTTGCCCAGTCAAATTGTATTTCATCATAGGAAATCAAATCACAGCTTGCTTTCTCGTTTTCCCGGCTGCTTATGGAGAACGGAATATTGTAGGAAAACATGCGGCCGTATGCGTGTTTGACAGCGGGATTTTCCTGTAATGTATGGAGCAGTTCTTGTTCGATCACGCATGTGTTGTCCGGACTGACGATGGATAAGTCGGGTGTCCAAGGATACATCGGCGTAATGGCATAGTTCATAAAATCAATCGTTACGGTAAACGAAAGAAAGAGAATAATGCTGAGTGCAAAAGAACCGGTCATTAAAAGGTAGTTTTTGCGGTTTTCCTTTGCATGATGCATACCAAGTGCAGTATCAATTTTCATAAGAGCGGTATTGGCGGCTTTCTGCACAGGCGCTGTATTATTTGCATGACCGGTTACCGCAGAAAGAGGAGAGACTCTTGCAGCTCTTTTAGCAGGAGAACGTGCTGCAAGGAACACTGTCAGGATACCGATAATGATGCCTGCTCCGATACTTGGAAAGCTGATGCCGAAAACGGGCATTTCCCCAAAATACTGTGGACTTAAGATACGTAGCAGGGCGCATAGCAGCCATATGACAAGTATACCGCATGTGATACTGACAGGGATGGCAGTTTTGCATAAAGCCAGAGCTTCCCTGTGGACCAGCCGCATAATCTGGCGCGGGGTTGTTCCGATACAGCGCAGCATACCGAAAAATTCTGTCCGTCCGGCAATGTTACTGTTTAGACTGCTTGCTATCATCATAATACCTGCGATAAGAACCAGTATGGATAAAACAGCGGCTGTTGCGTATATTTGTGACATAAATAAAGTACTGCTCTGCCCAAGCAGACCAAGAATCATAGTGTTTTCAAATACCTGTTCATCCGATAGATAAAATTGCGTCTTAATATCGGCGATTGCCTTCTGTACATTTCTGAGATTAGAAAACTGCACCATAAACAGACTGTCATAGTCGTTAGGCTCATTTCCCGCAGGATTTGGAAAGATAGAGCGGAAAGCCGTCGTATTCAGAAAAACATAATAAACGTCTTTTTTCATAATCATAGAAACATTTTTGGAAAAGCCGGAGATGGTATATTGATATTCTTTTCCTTCTGTATCATAGATGGATATGGAATCTCCGATGGCTAGTCCCAGTGAACTTTTGGCATTTTCTCCGACAAGGACTTCTTTTTCCGTCTGCGGGAAGCAGCCCTCGGAAATTGCATCGACTTCTATGTCTGTCATATAGTTTTCATCACTGCCGCAAATAAGCACATCTCTGTCTGCAAGCGTATATCCCATGTCCAGGTAGTAATTCAGAACGCCATAGCAGGCAACATTCTTTATTTCAGGGCGTGCGGAAATAAGACGCGCTTCCTCGTCGCTGATATCTCTAATGGCAATGTGCCAGTCGCCATATTGCATTTTGGCAGCAAGAAGCTGGCTTCGTATAAACATGTCAGCCATACCGAAAATTGCCGTCACAAGAAATACCGCAAGAAAAATACAGAGAATGGACATGCGGTTTTGTTTTTTGTGGACTTTTGCGGAAATGGGAACAAGGTCGAGATAACTTTTCATAGTCTCACACCGTCCTTTCCCGGCATGATGCCCGGTGTTTCTGATTTTTTGCCAAGCTCTGCCAGAATGCCGTCGCTTACCCGGAAAATACGGTCTGCCGAAGCCGCAAGATTGTCATTATGTGTAATCATGAGAATTGTCTGTTGATAGTGTCTGGAAGCTTTGATGAGCAGTTCTAAAACATCCTGACTGCTTTTGCTGTCAAGATTTCCGGTCGGTTCATCGGCAAGAACTAATTTGGGTCTGGTAATCAGGGCGCGCCCGATGGCGACACGCTGCTGCTGTCCGCCGGAAAGCTCGTTCGGAAGATGATGGCGGCGCTCAGTTAATCCCAGTATTTCTAACATTTCAGAAACGACAGTCTTGTCAGGTTTTTGATAATCCAGTAAAATCGGGAACATGATATTCTGTTCTACATTCAGTTCAGGAATTAATTGGAATGACTGAAATATGAAGCCGATATTGCGCCGTCTGAATATGGTTCGTTCTTCCTCACGCATGGTAAACAGATTCTGTCCTGCGATTGTAATGTTTCCCGAAGTCGGATTGTCCAATGCGCCGATACAGTTTAACAGCGTACTTTTTCCGGAGCCGGATTCCCCTACTACCGCGCTGAATTCTCCTTTTTCCAGACAAAAGGAGACGTTTTTTAAAGCGTTTACGCTTGCTTCTCCTTTTCCATAGGTTTTACATAGATTTTTTACCTTTAAAATTTCCATTGTGTAATCACCCTGCCTTTCGCTCAGTTTTTGGATTCGAATATCAGAATAACTGAGCCGTCTTACAATCAGGTGAATATCAGCTTACAGTTTCGTAAGAAAAGTAAGCGTAAATGTCGTTCCCTCCCGCAGGACGCTTTTGACGGACAAAACGCCGCCCTGCCCTTCAATAATAGATTTTGCGAGCGGAAGTCCGAGACCGATACCCGGTGTTTTGGAAGCACTCCGGCTGCGGTAGAAGCGTTTGAAAATATGAGGAATATCCTCTGACGCAATTCCTTCTCCGTTATCTGAAATCGTAATTCTTGTCATCAGAGGAGAGCATTCCCAGAATATTTGTATCGAATCGCCTGACTTTGTATGGTCTAGGGCATTTTTTACAATATTCCCGATAGCTTCACTTGTCCATACGCGGTCACAGAGGAACGTTTCATCAGAAGTATCATTTGGAGTATGTCCGGCAGGCGGCATAATAATATTTTTGTTTTCAATTCGGGCACGTGTTATCAGTTCGGCAAGAGCATGTTCCATTAATTCCGATATGCTGCACTCGTCTTTTTCAAAGATGATATTTCCCGTATCCAGTCTGGTCAGTTTCAGCATAGACTGTATTAACTGTTCCATGCGTTTAATGGCAAGACCTGTTTTATAGGAAAACTCTTTTATGACATCGGGCTGATCCGGCTCCTTTTCCATAATTTCCTGATAGATGGAGCAGGCGGCAAGCGGTGTTTTCAATTGATGGGATATGTCGGAAATGGTATCTTTCAGAAATTCTTTTGTCCTGTGTTCCGTTTCATTTTTGGATTGCAGCATGGTAGCAAGTTCTTCTATCAGATGAAAGACATAGTAAATCGTGCCCTCTTCATTCTGCGGCAGATGGCGGGAATAATCGCCGTCTATATAACATTTGACAGTATCGGCAGCTTCTTGGTATAAACATTCCCTTTTTTTAAAAAAAAGAAACGTTCCGCCAAAGAGAATGAATAATAACACAAAAGCATCGACAATCATGAAAAATAAAAAGCCCCCGTCTGCCATTACCGTTTTGGTATAAGCTATACATAGAATAGTGTCCGATAGAAAAAGCAGGAGTGAAAACAGAAGCAGGAAAAGATAAAAAGATTTGATATGTTTGTCATGATATAAATTCATTCTGATACCTCTTTCCATTGATAGCCGAATCCGCGAACCGTCAGAAGGTGTTTCGGGTGCGAAGGGTCGGATTCCAGTTTTTCACGAAGCCGCCGTACATAGACCGATAGAGTATTGTCATCGACAAAGTTTCCTGCGCTGTCCCATAGTTCTTCCAGAATCATATTCCTTGTAACGGTTCTGTTGGCATTTCGCACAAACAGGCATAACAGACGGTATTCCGCATTTGTCAGTTCCAGTGATTTGCCGCGAAAGAAAGCATCTCCGTTCATAAGGTCGATAGTAAGTTCTCCGCATGTAATAGAAGGTGACTGGTTTTGCGGAGGAGTTTGTGCCGATGGCTGTCCGGTAAGATTGGAACGCCTGAGCAAAGCACGGATGCGAGAGCAGAGTTCCCCGACCCGGAAAGGTTTTGTAATATAGTCGTCACCTCCGCAGTCAAGTCCTCTTATGATATTGACTTCTTCATCGGAGGCAGTTAGAAAAATAATGGGTATTTGTAAGGAACGTTCTCTTACTTTTTCACAAAAAGAAAAACCTGTTCCGTCCGGCAGTGTAACATCGAGAAGCAGCAGGTCGTAGGATTCTATTTCCGGCAGGCGGTTAAGCGCTTCTTTCAGGGTTCGGACAACTTCGACAGAAAATGCGTTTTTGCTTAAAGAATAGCTCAATCCGTCTATTAAACTTTCATCATCTTCCAATAACAGTAATTTATTCATGCTGATTCTCCAAATCATCTTTTGCAGATGCCTGTGTCTGGTAGATATGATAATAAATATCCTTACGTGTTTCCTGAAGAATATCTTCTATTTTCTGTTTCACTTCCGGTATGTGGAGCAGTCCGCCGACATATTCAGAGTAGCGGGTGTCTTTTGCAGAGTCAAATTCTTCCATTAACTGGTCGAGTGTTTTTCCCAATCCATAAGGTCTGCCGATGTTATCGGTTGCAGCGTCAATACTGTCCGCTATACTCAATATATTGACAAGGGGTTTGTTTTTGGTATGTTTTTTGCGGGGATAGCCGCCGCTCTCGTTATACCATACATGGTGCATCAGGGCACAGTCATGGATGCATTCTACTTCCGGATTCATTTTGCCGTGATAAACGTTGGAAAAGTTTGCCGGATGTGCCTTGATAACTTCAAACTCGTCATCGGTCAGTCTTCTGGAGGAATTGGAAACATAATCGAGACAGAAGTATTTTCCGATGTCGTGGAAAAGGGCGCAGTTCTCCATTAAAGATATGATTTGCTGTTTATGGTTTCGGCAATACTCAGAGCTGTATCCGGCAATACCGTCTAAATACTGCGGGTTGTGCTCGAGTATGTAGGATAACAGAACGACACAGATTTCTTTTACCATCATTGTATGGACAAATAAGGCTTTGTTGGCATAGACGGTAGCGTTTAGTACCGTGCTTTTAAAGTCGTTAAAATCAATGATGTTGGAAGCGGAATTGACTAACATCAGGACACAGTGATTAATTTGATAATTGCCAAACTGATGAACCATTCCTTTAGCAGCGTCCAGAACATGTGCTACAATTTCCCGGCTTTTTGTAAGAACATATTGGTCATCAAACTGACCGGATTTATATAAGTAATCCATATAATAGGCATTTGCCGTAAACAGTGCGGAACACTGCTCCATTGTATTATGGTCTTCCTGTGGTTTGGCATATTCTTCGAGTTTGTCAAGAAGTTCTTCTATGGAAATTTCGCCGGTATGATAGGCGGTTTGTGCACAGTAGATACGGGTGACAACTTTGTCGGCGATAATGCTTTGAACATTTTCCGATGCAAGAACTGTCTCCAGTTCCCGGCTTAGCGTTGTCATCAACGGAGCTTCTTTTTCAATATCAATAGTAGGTTCATCGAGCGCCACACCGCATTTTTCGGCATATTCCGCGCGGCGGCATGCTTCTAATGCAAAGGCAAGCGCATTTGCCTGACACATGGCGTACTGTGCCTGCATAAACTGTTCGCCCATACGGGTTTGCATTTTTTTATATTCGACAGACACCTTTCGGTATTGTTTCAGTCCGAACGTCATATCTTTTCTGTTGATAACGCTTAAAAGCCTGCAATTTATCAAAGCGCGCTGCGCTCTTTCGGAGAGCTCATCAATCTGTTCCATATATTGTTCTATCATAGAAGTGTAAGAAGTACCGGGATAATCTTCCAGATGCTCTTTTAAAATAATATCGAGTACGGTACAGCGTTCCAACATGAGAATGGTCTGATTCAGGTCGTCTCCGGTCTGATAGTAGTTAAGCAGTATTTTAGATAGACGGAATGCAATAGGGGGGTCGAGTATCTGCCCCGGATATGACATGAGCATATCGGCAAAGTCTTTGAGTGTTTTCGCAGTTTCTTCATCGACAAGTTCAGGCGATTTCTCGTATGTTGTAACATATTCCTGAATAATGGCATTGCAGTCTGTCAGGATT
Source organism: uncultured Bacteroides sp. (assembly GCA_964554405.1). Lineage (GTDB taxonomy): Bacteria > Bacillota > Clostridia > Lachnospirales > Lachnospiraceae > UBA3282. The sequence continues at coordinate 19,411 of CAZKOR010000010.1, forward strand.
TGCTTTTTCTCACGGGAAATATCTATTAATCCCTGTATAAGTTCTTCCTTTGCCGCGTTACTTTCAAAATCCTTTTCATCCAGTTTGTTATAGCGTTCCAATAAGTCTTTATAATTATTGTAGTCCATTCCGGTAGCCCTCCTAGCCGCAAGACTTGAAGTTATTATAACATAAAGTAAGGAATCAAGTAAACCATTACCAATTTTGCTTAAAATCATACCAATTTTGCTGTTTTTGATGCTGACATATGATTTAATTTATAGTATGATATAGATAAGGTAACAGAAGAAAAAAGAGAAAGAAAAGAAGATTTTCATGAAAACAGGACGTTCTGATATTTTAAATTCCAGAGGGAGGGAGTTGTTTGAACAGCTTCGGGAACTGCGGACAATCATTGCCAAAGAGGAAAATGTGCCGTCATATATTGTATTTGCGGATAAGACATTGCGGGATATGTGTGTGAAAGCGCCGCTCACCAAAGAGGAAATGTTGGAGGTGGCAGGTGTCGGGGAGAATAAGTATGCGCACTATGGAGAGCGTTTCCTGGATGCCATTCGGGAGTATACGGGAGGTACGCGTGAAAAGTTTTATTTCGATGAAGAATAATGATGAGTTTAACGTTTTGCCTTCTTTACATTTTGTGGATATAATGGTAAAATAAACTGATATAGAAGAGAAATTGTTTTATCATTATGGCGTAAAATTCACTTGAGAGAGGGAAAATGATGAAAATAGAAGATTTCTGTGATATGAAGAAATTTGAAAGTATTATGGATAACTGGGCAAAGAGCACAGGACTGGCAACAGTAGCAGTAGGTGCGGACGGAAAGTATATCAGCGAATGCTATAATTTTACGGATTTCTGTATTAAGCTGACCCGTGGAAGCAAAGAGGGATGCAGAAGATGCGAAAAGTGTGACAGAGAGGGACAGGGCGTATATTCCTGTCATGCAGGACTGGTTGATTTCGGAATTCCGATTACGTTAAGCGACGGTACGGTGCTTGGCAGTGTCATTGGCGGTCAGGTTTTACCGGAAGAACCGGATGATGATAAGTTCCGGGCAGTAGCAAGAGAACTTGATATAAACGAAGATGTATACATTGATGCGCTGCATAAGGTCAGCGTCAAAACACGGGAGCAGATTGAAGCATCTGCCAATTTGTTGGGTGACGTTATCAATATGTTTGTACGTTCCAGCTATCAGGAAAACAATAGTGAGAATCTGTTGGTAAAGCTGCGTAACGGTATTGCAAAGGCTGCAGAGGAAATCGATGGTGCAAATGCAAGTACCGCTAAGATTGCAGCATTTAGTACGAGACAGAATATGCTTGCTTTAAATGCTTCCATCGAAGCTGCACGTGCAGGGGAGGCAGGAAAAGGTTTCGCAGTTGTTGCGGCTGAAGTACAGAAACTGGCTGGTGGTATGGCGGAGACCAGTAAGGAAATCAATGAGAGATTATCACGGCTTACAGTTACTATAAATGAATTGAACCAATAGGATGAGTAAAAAATAGAGGAGGTGCAGTATTATGAGTTCTATGACAATTCGGAATGGTCTTTTTAATTCTTATTCCCATCTTTCAAGCGGAAAGAGAATTAATTCGGCAGCGGATGATGCATCAGGTCTTGCGATAGCCAAGAAGATGCAGCGGGAAGAAACCGGACTCAGCGTTGGCGCACAAAATGCGCAGGCAGGTATTGGCGTATTAAATGTGGCGGATGGCGCTTTGAGCGGTGTGACGGATTATTTGCAAAGAATCCGTGAACTTGCTTTAAAGTCCATGAACGGGACTAATTCTGCTTCTGATAAAGAGATTTATCAGAATGAAATTAATCAGCTCAAGGAGGGTATTCAATCTATAGCGAAAGATACTTCCCTGAATGAGCAGAAGCTGTTAGACGGCAGCATGGCGGATATGGGTCTGGCAACCAATCCCAATGGGGGCGGTATGAAAATTCAGATGGTGAATTCCACACTGGAAGCGCTCGGTATTGCAGATTTTGATGTGACTTCCGATGATTTCAGTTTGGATGCCATTGATAATGCAATGAAGATAGTATCTTCAGAGCGGAGCAAACTTGGCGCATCTACAAATCGGCTGGAACATACTTATAATTATAATACGTCTGCTTCGTTAGAGCAGTTAAGTTCCAGAAGCCGTTTGGAGGATTTGGATGTTGCGAAAGCAGTTTCCGAGAAACAGAAGAATGATTTATTATTTGAATATTCGATAATGATGCAGAAGAAAAAAGAGGAACAGGATGGTCTTGTTACCAGAATGTTCCAGTAGTTCCTACAACAGCATAAAAAAGCGATGACGGAAAAGAGTAGTTTACGGGAACCATTCAGAGAGAGCGGTGTTTGGTGAAATCCGCTTATGGGAAATGTATATGAAAACCATTCCGAAGCTGCAGTGCCTAAGATTGCTTACGCAATTGTTAAGTGTTGCCGTTGCCCGCGTTAAGGGATAGGATTTGTTGGAATCCGAAGTGAAAAATTAAGGTGGAACCGTGCAGAAGTGCACCCTTAGAGATACGTTTAGAGCGTATCTTTAAGGGTGTTTTTTTATGCAAAATAAGAAAGGAGAGAGTAAAATGAAAGTATTACACAAAAACGGACAAATAACAGAAGGAAATTTTTCTGAGGATAAGGGGGTGCAGGAAGCATTTTGGCATACAAGCGCACATGTACTGGCGCAGGCGGTGAAAAGGCTTTATCCGGATACAAAATGTGCGATAGGTCCGGCGATAGAGAAGGGATTCTATTATGATTTTGAGTTTTCTTTTCCGTTTGCCGAAGAACATCTAAGCAAGATAGAGGCAGAGATGCAGAAAATTATAAAAGAGGCGTTACCGCTGCAGGTCTGTGAAATGAGCAGGGATGATGCGGCAGCCTATATGGAAAAAGAGAAAGAACCGTATAAACTGGAACTGATTCGGAGTCTGCCGGAATCAGAAACTATCAGTTTTTACAGACAGGGAGACTATGCAGAGTTCTGTGCCGGTCCGCATATAGAGAATACAAATCAAATTAAAGCAGTAAAGCTGCTGTCAATTGCCGGGGCGTATTGGAGAGGCGATGAAAAGAATAAAATGCTGACGCGCATATACGGTATTTCTTTTCCAACGGCAGATGAATTGAAAGCATATTTAAAAATGATGGAGGAAGCGAAGTTAAGGGACCATAGAAAACTGGGAAAAGAGCTGGGGTTATTTACAATTTTTCAGCAGGGACCCGGATTCCCCGTGCTTCTGCCAAAGGGAATGATTTTGAAAAATCTTTTAATTGATTATTGGAGAGAAATACATTCGAAAGAGGGATATATGGAAATCTCTACGCCCATTATGCTTGACCGTGCTCTTTGGGAGACGTCAGGACATTGGGAATACTACCGTGAGAATATGTATACTACGGCGATTGACGGAGTGGATTTTGCTATAAAACCTATGAGCTGTCCCGGTGGAATGCTTGTTTACAATCTACAGCCAAGGTCATATAAGGAACTGCCTATGAGACTGGCTGAACTGGGACTTGTGCATCGCAATGAAAAATCGGGAACATTGCATGGGTTGATGAGAGTACGGGCGTTGACACAGGATGATGCACATATTTTTATGACGGAAGAACAGATAATAGACGAGATTCAAAATGTGGCAAAACTCATCAATAAAGTATATACAAAATTCGGATTTGAATATGAGGTAGAGTTGTCCACCAGACCGGAGAAAAGTATCGGCAGTGACGAGGACTGGGAGATGGCAACGAATGCGCTCAGGAATGCAATGGATGCACTCGGAGTACCTTATACAATTAATGAAGGCGATGGCGCATTCTATGGACCTAAGCTGGATTTCCACTTAAAGGATTCTATTGGGCGGACATGGCAGTGCGGCACGATTCAGCTTGATTTCCAACTGCCGCAGCGTTTCGGTGCGGAGTATATCGGCGCAGACGGAGAACGGCACAGACCGATTATGATTCACCGGGTAGTATTCGGCTCTATTGAGCGTTTCATCGGTATTTTAATAGAGCATTACGGCGGCAGCTTCCCGTTATGGCTTTCTCCGATGCAGGTAAAAGTGCTTCCGGTATCGGATAAGTATGTGTTGTATGCAAAAGCAATCGGTGCTAAACTAAAAGAACAAAATATCCGTGTGGAGTTGGATGAGCGTGATGAAAAGCTCGGCTATAAGATTCGGCAGGCACGGCTGGAAAAAGTTCCCTATATGCTTGTTATCGGCGAAAAAGAACAGGAAAACAAAACCGTATCCGTCAGACAACGCGACGCGCAGGCGGATAAGCAGGATATGGGGGAAATGACATTGGAAGAATTTCTGACGCATATGCAGAAAAACATGGAGGAATAAGAATAATATGCTTCGCAGAGTCCGGGAAAAGTTCATAGGCGACAAGGCATTTTATAAGATGGTGCTTGCAGTGGCGGTTCCTATTATGATTCAGAACGGCATTACGAATTTTGTAGGGCTTTTGGATAATATCATGGTGGGGCAGATCGGAACGGAACAGATGTCCGGCGTTGCCATTGTTAACCAGTTATTAATGGTGTACTATCTATGTATATTTGGAGGCCTTGCCGGTGCGGGGATTTTTACGGCGCAGTATTTCGGACAAAAGGATGATGAGGGTATCAGGCATACGTTTCGTTATAAGTTCTGGATGGCGTTAATCCTGACGGCAGGCGCGGCGTTTTTATTACTTTCTCTGGGTGAAAATCTGATTCAAATGTATTTAAGCGGCAGCAGCGACGGGGGCGATTTGGCAGCTGCGCTTCATTATGGGGAAAGATATTTGCACGTAATGCTTCTGGGACTTCCGGCGTTTATGTTTGTGCAGATTTATGTCAGCACCTTACGTGAATGCGGAGAAACGGTAGTGCCGATGAAAGCCGGTATTGCTGCGGTTGTTGTTAACCTGTGTTTGAATTATTTATTGATTTACGGGAAATTGGGATTGCCTGCGCTGGGTGTTGTAGGCGCGGCAATCGCAACGGTTGTCTCCAGATATGTGGAAGCTGCAATCGTGATTTTGTGGACACATAGAAATAAAGAGAAGAATACATATATCATTAGTGTTTATACAACCCTGAAAGTACCGGGGCATCTTGCCGGAAAGTTTTTCGTGAAAGGTGCGCCGTTACTTATCAATGAAACACTATGGTCTGCCGGAATGGCGACGCTGACCCAGTGTTATTCTGTAAGAGGTTTGAGCGTCATTGCCGGACTCAACATTGCCAATACTATCAATAATGTGTTCAATGTTGTATTCATTGCAATGGGAGATGCAGTGGCGATTATTATCGGGCAGCTTTTAGGCGCCGGAAAAATGAAAGAGGCAAGAGATACCGATAATAAGATTATTGCCTTCTCCGTCTGCTGCTGTATCGGAGTGGCAGCATTGATGATTTGTATTGCGCCTATGTTCCCGCAGATTTATAACACAACTGATGAGGTGAAAGCGGTTGCAGTACAGTTTATTATTGCACAGGCGATTTTCATGCCGCAGGCGGCATTTATGCATGCAACCTATTTTACATTACGTTCAGGCGGAAGAACGATAGTTACCTTTTTATTTGATAGTGTCTTTGTTTGGTGTGTCAGTGTTCCGGTTGCCTTTTGTCTCAGCCGATTTACAGCGGTTCCTGTGATTGCTATTTTTGCTATGGTTCAGATTGCGGACTGGATAAAATGTATCATCGGTTTTATTCTGGTGAAGAAAGGCGTTTGGATGCGGAATATCGTGACAGAACACTGACCGTTTTAATCCGTATGCCATGAAAGGGGTATAGTTATGAAAATGAAAAAATCGGCTTCGGTTATATTGCAGGTAGCTGTCTGTGCTGCAGGACTCCTTGCAGGTTGTGGCGCGGAAGAGCCTGCAAGTATGGAGAATGTGCAGAGTGCAGGAGTTATTACAGCCGCATATGATACCTATGGCGCACTTCCTGTTATGGGAGAAATTGAAGAAATTGAAAGAACTTATGAGCGCCAGTTTACTTATATAGTTCGTGAAGATGAAGACGGAATGTATGCAGTTCTTACAGGGAATTGCAGTGTATCCCTGCAAGCTCATTGCAGCCTTCCGGATGAAATAAACGGGATTCCCGTGAAAGAAATTGCCGCAGAAGCTTTCATGGGCGAATTCGCTTCATGGATTACGCTGCCGGAGCAGATTCGTGTCATTGGCGACAGGGCGTTTGCAGATAACAAAAAACTTCAGGGAGTTTCAATAGCAAATACCGACTGCGTCATAGGAGAGGATGCGTTTACCGGATGCCGGAACGACTTTGATATCTATATTAGCGCCGCTTATAGTGATGTTTTTTATATTTATACGGTTCAGGAAGATGAGGATGGAGAGTATGTGGTCATTACAGGAATAACGCCAAGCCTGATACAAGGAAAGAGCAGTCTTTCGAGCAGCAGCAGGTGCAAGATTCCGGATGAAATAAACGGGATTCCCGTGAAAGAAATTGCTGCGGATGCATTCAGCGGCGGGGACGCATATTGTGTCATGTTACCGGAACAGATTCGTGTCATCGGCGACAGGGCATTTGCGGATAATAAAGAGCTTTGGGGAGTTTATATACCGAATACTGACTGTGTCATAGGAGAAGATGCCTTTGCAGGCTGTTGGGAAGATTTTTTTATCTGCTATGGTGAAAATACCGGGGAAGGAGAGAATCTGCTGAAGGAGTATGCGAAAGCCAACGGCATGACCGCCCTGGAGGTTGTTGACACGACAGGGCAGGGCGTTATCGTAAATTATCCGGAGGAGCCGCTTGTGCTGACGCCGGATGTCAGACAGTTCTTTGATTGGGAAAGTTCCGAATATGCGGAGGATGCGCAGGAGTATGGATTTGATGAATGGCTTGCACCCTGCGGAGATTTTTGCGCAATGCCGGGAGGCAATCTTGTCATAGAAGCCTCGTCGGAACTTGCATCATCGAGTGACAGATATGCAGCGAAGAATCTGGATTCTCTCTGGAGAGGAAGAGAATATACTTGGGCGGAAGGCGTAGAGGGTTCCGGAATCGGCGAGAGCATTACCTATCGTGACAGTATGTACTGGAATATTTCTAATGCATGGGACGGACTGAAATATAAGGTATGGGATTCGGATGGAAACCTTACGAAAAGAGATGAATATGGCTGTATTAAGGATGGATATAAGCATTATGTGGAAATCTGTATCGTGAATGGTTATGCCAAGAATCAGAAAACATGGGAAGAGAATGGGCGAGTCAAGAGGTTGCTGATGTATGTAGAAGATGAGCCTTATGCGTATCTGGAATTGGAAGATACGATATATCCGCAGTATTTTCTGCTCCCGCCGGATGATATCAAGGTGGCGGAGGGCGACGAGATTACATTCCGTTTTGTAATAGAAGATGTTTATTCGGGTACGACCTACGAAGATACCTGCCTGACAGGGCTTGTGATAGAGTTTACGGGGAGACATGGGCATTAAAGTGAAAAGATAAAGTTTTGAGCAGAGTATGAAAAACATACCCTGCTCTTTTTAGTGGCTGATGTTATAAATTTGAAGATATTTTACAAGACGATTAAGGAAAAAATATGTAAGATACTTACAGTAAGGTGGATGCGCATGGAGAAAGAAATAAGAACGGCGGTATATGATGAAGAATTAAAAATTGAAGCAAGTCGGTTTGTGAAAGTTGCCGCCCCATTTCCTAATCATTTTCATGAACAGTACGTTATTGGTATTGTCGAAGCCGGACAGCGTGTGCTTGTTTGTAAAAATAAAGAATATACGATTAGTAAGGGAAACATTGTATTGTTCAATCCCGGAGACAGCCATGCCTGTACACAAAGTGATGAGGGTACATTGGATTATCGGGGACTTACGATTGATAAGGATGTCATGCTTGATTTGGCAGAGGAAGTAAGCGGGAATAGAGAACTTCCGATATTTTTCTGCAATGTAATTTATGATGAAGATACAGGCTGCTATCTGCGCTCGCTGCATGAGCTGATAATGAATGCGGGTGATAGCCTTGAGAAGGAGGAAAATCTACTGTTCCTGTTTTCTGTGCTTATTAAAAACTATGGGAAAACATTTGAAGACAATGTAGGGGAGTATAAACAGGAGATAGAAAAAGCCAGTCGATTTATGGAAGAACACTATATGTCACATATCTGTCTTGACCAGATTTGCCGCTATGCTAATCTTAGTAAGTCCACTCTTCTTAGGGCATTTACAAAGGAAAAAGGAATCACACCGTATCGATATTTGGAAAATGTTCGTATCAACGAAGCCAGAAAATTACTAGGGCAGGGCGTATCTCCTCTGGATGCTGCAATCCAAACCGGATTTGCGGATCAGAGCCATTTTACAAATTATTTTAAAAGTTTTATAGGACTTGCTCCCGGTGTTTACCGTGATATTTTTAACGACAGAGGAAAGGGCGATGAACAGGATGAAAAGTAGAAAGGCAATCGGACATGTGGCAGCTTTATTTACCATTGTGATATGGGGAACCACGTTTGTTTCTACAAAAATTTTGTTGGAAGCTTTTCGACCATTGGAAATTCTGTTTTTTCGTTTTGTAATAGGTTTTTTGGCATTGTTGATTGCCTGTCCTCGCAGATTAAAAGGAGTAAGCCGCAGGCAGGAATGGACATTTATAGCAGCGGGATTATGCGGAATATGCCTATATTATTTGTTGGAAAATATTGCGCTTACTTATACAATGGCATCCAATGTGGGAGTCATGATATCCATAGCTCCGTTTTTTACCGCAGTATTGTCACATTTGTTTATAAAATCAGAGGAAAAGTTACAAATAAATTTTTTTACCGGATTTGTTATTGCAATGGCAGGAATTATTTTGATTAGCTTTCATGGCAGGGAGTTGGCGTTAAATCCTATGGGAGACATACTGGCGGTTCTGGCTGCATTTGTGTGGGCGTGCTATTCTATTCTGACCAAGAAAATCAGCAGTTTTGGATATTCAGTCATTTTAACTACGCGCAGAACATTTTTTTATGGGATTCTGTTTATGATACCGACGCTTGTTCTCTTTGATTTTGAAATAGAATTGACACCGTTTATGAATGCGGCTTATTTGTTTCATATTATATATTTAGGTCTGGGAGCTTCTGCGTTATGCTTTGTGACATGGAACTTTGCAGTTCAAGTGTTGGGCGCAGTCAGGACGAGCATTTATATCTATATGGTTCCTGTTATCACGATTGCGGCATCCATTATGATTTTGCATGAACCGCTGACATGGATTTTAGGGGTTGGTGCACTGTTAGTTATGGCAGGGTTATTCCTGTCGGAATATCGCCCAAAAGACAAAAAGAAAATAAAAGCAGATTGAAAGAAAGGAATGGTAGTTAAGATGAATTTGCAAAATGACAAGTGTGTCATGATTATTGATGAAACTTTACCAGTAGGAATTATTGCGAATACGGCGGCTGTTATGGGGATTACATTGGGAAAGAGTATGCCGGATATTGTTGGTGCAGATGTATATGACAGTACAGGAAAGGCGCATTTGGGGATTATTGAGTTTCCGGTTCCGATTTTAAAAGGGGATGCAAAGAGTATAAAAGAAATCCGTGAAAGGCTGTACGAGCCGGAGTTTATGGATTTAACCGTTGTTGATTTTTCTGATCTGGCACAAGGCTGCAAAACCTATCAGGAATTCATAGAGAAGATGAAAAAGGCTTCGGAGACACAGCTAAGTTACCTTGGGATTGCTATTTGCGGAGCAAAAAAGAAAGTCAATAAGCTGACGGGCAGTATTCCGCTTCTTCGATAAAGCAGCACAAAAAAGACAGGCGTGTCATAATGACATTTACCTGTCTTATTTGTATTACAAATAATCTTTCAAATCCTTACATAATTCTTCCTCGATAGACACGAGGCGTTTGCAGATATCTTTGGAAGTTTTGTCTGCAGACTGGTATTGATTCAGATATTTGTTGAGAGATTTAACTCCCATATTACAACCGTCCGTAATAACATCTGCAACAGCGGCGTCACTGCTTTCATTCATGCCGATTTTCATGTTTGTTTTTAACCATGACATGCCTTTTGCCATGGGATTTGGTTCTTTTTCCTCGCTGTTATGCTCGATTAACAGAGAGTGGATTTCATTACCTAATTTTTCATGGTGCTTCTTGCTTTCCGTCAATAAACTTTTCATATCGGTATCCTGCACTTTTCCCAGAACTTCATCAATGGAAGTTACTGCCATTTTTGTGCCGGAATCACATTCTTTGAGTAAAGAGATAGTGTCTTGATTTTCCATTTTATTATTGCACTCCTTTCGTGGTATAGAATTTAATATACCCTGATTTGCGAAAAATATGTTTCAGTGATTACGAAAGCAAATTTTGATGATATAATAACCTCAAACTTGATAAATGAGGTGTGAATATGAATTTTGCATTTTTAGAAAATTTTCATCAAAATTGGCGGGATATTCTTGTCATTGGGAAAACGATAGAGCGGGATAACAAGAAGTACCATATCATCGGTATGACTTTGGCTGATGAGGCAAACCTTTATATCATTGAGCCATATGCGGAGTCAGAAAACAGCGATAAGCCAAAAAAGAGCACTCGCAGCCTGAGAAGAACATTAAGGGAGCAGGAGCAAAAAGAATACAGCTATTTACATTGCAGAGACTTTTGCTTCGGAGATGAAATGTTACAGGTACAGGGCGGGCAGGGAGGTCCGTTAGAGTTTTCTACTGAGGATTATGGATTGATTCAGGTGTTTTTTGATATGATGAGCGCCGGATGGACGATTCCTGAATGGTTAAAAGATGCGGATTGGAACAGTCTGCAATTAGTGACGCTGCATATTGCCAATGTGGAAAAGCTGCCGGAATATACGCCTAAGATGCCTATAACGATAAACCACCGACCGGACCCTGTCTGTCATATATTGGAAAAGACCGTCACTTTACAGGTGGGAAAAAGCCGTTCTTTTTCTTTTATAGATAATTACGGGGATAAAGTGTGGTGTTATATCAATAATGTTACTTTGATGGATGTGTGGAAAGATACGGAAGAACAGTTAAATGAAGTTAAACGTACGCGTAAGTTCTCATCAGAACAGTTGCAGCAGGCTAGAAAGCATACATATAACGCACTTGAGCAGAACTGCCCGAAAGGTATGTGTTATATCGGTGTAGAGTACGAATGCAGTAAAGATTTGAATTTGGTATTTTATTCAAAACAATATTTAAACTCTAAGCCGGAAACTCATCGGGGAAGCGCCTCTTTTTTGCTGATGAGATTAAAGCCCGACAAAGAGACCGGGACACATAATCTTCCACTGAAAGGCTGTGTGATTGCAACGCCCGTTTCGCCGGATACCGTTACGGTTCCGGCAGAGTTATTTCAGTATTATGAAAAAGCTGTTGAGTGGACGGAAACGATTTGAAAGTTTTGTGCAATTTAGCTAAATAGGACTCTGAAAAATGTATAATAATTAGATTGTCAAAATTTATTAAATTGGATATACTAATTATAAGGATAGAGATATTCTTAATGTGCAAGCATTTTAAGTTGTGGACAATTGGAAGTCGATAAAAATCCAAATCATTACAGTGAGTGGAGCAACCCGCAATAAATGTAAGTGTGCTTATAGGGTACACAAGGCTTACAGCTGGCAGGAAGCTGTGGACAATTGGAAGTCTTGAAAAGTCCAAATCAATATGATGAGCCAAGTTGCAGGCAATAAGCATATGCATACTCGATGTGGTATGCAAGGTTGACAACCAACAGGAAACTTGCATTTAATAAGAGTAGGATGTCAAATCATCCTGCTCTTTGTTTTTAAAAAAGGAGTTTTATGAGAAGCGCATACTATATAGATGAAAATAAAAGAAAAATATTGCGAGATAATACAATTAAAGGAGCAAGGCAATATTCACGTTATCTTGTGGACAAAGATTTTTTGGTATTATGTGAAGATGGTAAAGAATATGTTTTGCACTTTTTAAAAAATGATTTTAGGCATTTGACAGGTATTAAAAGTGATTTGAGAGATGATTTATTCTTTCAAAATAGTAAAAAAGGCTATTTAGATTTAGGTAATATAGCAGAATATCAAAAATACAATTGGGAAACATTGAAATCAAAATCAAAAGGAATTGTGCAAATACATAAAATACTTTATGAGAACATTCAAAATTCTTTATTTCTGATTAATCTACATACAAATACCAGAGATTTTCCAGTGGCAATTAAGAATACTAATATCAACGCTTGCATTGGCTTTGCAGATTCTTATCATAAAGCAAGAACGTTAAGAAAGTATAATAGTTCTAATAATGCTGATTCACAAAAGAAAATATTTTTGATTGTAGCTAAAAAAGCAAATATGGCATTATATAATGAATTAGTATATATTTCAGCAATTAAAAATGTATATGATTTAAATGAAAGCATATTAGAAAAATTATCGGAAAGTGTAGAGGATAGGTTTTTGGAAATCTTAACTAAACCGGAATAATCGGGAGGATACATAGTAAATGAGAGATAAAGACACATTTATTAAGAAATGCCTGAGTGCAGGTATCAGTGTATTTATATTGCTGATTCTGTTTTTCATTGCGGGAAATGGTGAAAAAGCAGAGGAAGAAACATCAGAGAAACAAATTGTTCAGAATGATGACAATAGTGTCATAAAAGAGCCGGAAGAGGACAGCCATATAATACAGGTTGATAAGTCAAAAAATGGTGTTTGTGAGAAGTATACTTATCAACGCTCAAATGGAGTGGAAGATGAGTTGGTAAAGTCTTTTTACAAAACCAGAACGGAGGATGGAGTATCAGTATGTGTCATAAGTTACTGTGACGGTGAGGAAAAAGTACTGACAGACTGTGAGTATAGTACCGTTCAATTTCCCTATTATTTTGAGAGATATTTTAATGCTGCCGATGCTGATGATATTTTCAACAGATTTTACGAAGATAATTTGGTATGGGAGAAAACTATTTATGCGGAAGCATCAGGCAAGAAGTATACTTTGTATTATGCGCAGGAAATACAATATGATAGTGTGGATAAGGAAAAAGTGACGGGCTATGAGGGGCATCTTTGGGTGACGGATGAGGATACCAGAATTGTAAAGCGTTTGTTTTGGCAGAGCGAAGCATCATATACGGAGATTACATGGGAAGAGACCATGCTTTTGGTACAGTATGCGGATGGCAGCGATAAAACCTGCACGTTAGAAGAAATATTAAAAGACCCTGCGGAGGCAGTTTGCGAAAAAAGTATGCAGATTGACTATAGCGTAAAAGAGTATGCCATTGATACCGAAAAGGTCGATGCCATGACGGATGAAATTTACAAAGATGCTTACTACAGGGCATTAAGCGGACAAGATATGGTAAGGACTTTAGAGGGGGAAGAGGTTTATCTGAAAGAGTATTGTTTTTTTCAGGGGGATTCGAACAGAGGAATATCGGACGATGTTTTTCTGAAAAATCTGATAAAAAATACGAAGTTTTACTACATGGATTTTGATGGCGATGGACTGCCGGAATTGGTTACAAATATTATCGGTGACGGTTTGCATATCCTGAAATATCTTTCGGATGAAAAAATAGTGGAAATATTTTTTGGATATGAGCGCATGCCATATTATAATCTGTTGGGTTCGGGGCAGTTGTATTATCAGAATCCCACATATGCAAATAAATATATGTGGAGATATGATATCGTGGATGCGGACGGACAGGAGCATCCGGTTATTTATTTTGAGGAGAACGCCGATTATAAGCCGCATAAGGAAGACGAGAAGGAGTGGTGGGATATGGCGTATTTTGTTTATCTGGACGAGGAACTTGGCATGGTACAGGTTGATGAGAAGCGTTATCAGGAGATAA
>CAZKOR010000010.1:33410-38227 GCA_964554405.1 uncultured Bacteroides sp.
CTGGACGAGGAACTTGGCATGGTACAGGTTGATGAGAAGCGTTATCAGGAGATAACCGCGAAATTCTTTGATGCAGTGGAACATGCGGTGACAGAGATGTCGTTTATGGAAGTGTTTGGGGAGAACAGGTAAGGGAAAAATCAGTGTTAAGTAATAAAATGCCTTCTTTTTTGGAATTGTGTATCTGCTGAAAATAGTTTATAATTGTCACTGATAATACTTTAGGTTAGAATTATTGTAAGTGTTTAGCTAAAGGAATTGCCTAGGGAGGCCCAAAATGAACATAGCTGTTTTTGCATCGCATGGTGGGAGTGATTTACAGGCGATTATAGACGGATGTAAGAAAAAAGAAATAAAAGCTGACGTTTCTGTAGTGATTAGTAATAATGGTGATTCAATGGCATTACAGCGAGCTGAAAAAGAAAAGATAGACGGGTATCATTTGAGTGTAAAAACAGAGGGAACAGAAGAATTATTAGAGAAGAAGATATTGGATGTTCTTGGCAAATACCAAATCGATATGATTTTTCTGGCGGGATATATGAAATTATTACCTGTTGCGGTTCTCGAAAAATATGATAACAGAATTTTTAATATTCATCCTGCATTGCTGCCAAAGTTTGGCGGAAAAGGCATGTACGGCATTAATGTTCATAATGCGGTGATAAACGCAGGTGAAACGGAAACCGGAGTTACCATACACAGAGTAAATGCAGAATATGACAGCGGGGAAATTGTAGCACAGACAAAAGTGCCGGTATTAGAAAATGACACAGCAGAATTACTGGCGGACAGAGTGTTACAAAGAGAACATGAATTTTTAGTTGAGGTTATTTCTGATATTGTAAATAGAAAAATCAAATTAGGTTAGAAATTACAGAGGGATATTATGGAACGGGCTGCTCTATCATAAAAGACAGAACAGCCTGTTCTTTATTTATGCTTTTTACAGCACCCGATGATAAGGAAAATTATACCGAGCGGTATCGTAACTATCAGAATACCAACGAATGTTGCAACATTGTACGCAGCATTGTTCCAGTGTACAAAATCCGCATTCCGGATAAGATGATAGTTGTATGGGTCATGTAAAATCAATGCAATAACACTGTTGATCGTGGAACAGAAGATTCCTGCAAACAGCAGGCAAATTCCGGTCTTTATAAAAGCATTGCTTTTCAAATAGCGGATAGTGAGAAATAATATCCACGGCAAAAAGAGACAGTAAGACGTTATTTCTAAAGCGATACGCCAATAGTCCGGTGTGGAAGCATGAAAGCCGCAGACGATAATGACAGCGTACAGCCACAGCGTATCCCAGAGCATAACCAGTAATCCCTTATGATGCGACAGTAATTGCGGCAATGGAATACAGTAGATAACATATGGCATAAACACAACCGACAGACCGAACAGCGTAGGAACGGAAGCAAGGAAAAACCAGTTTCCCCGTGTGTACAGGCAGGTTGTGAGAAGCAGCAGAAGCAGAGATATGGTAAAGCTGCCTAATGTCCATAATCCTCTATGGTCTTCTGTGATAAGCGGAACGACACTGAGGGAAGCCGTCACTAACAGAGAAGTTAATACGATAAAAAACCAGTCCAGTCCATGTCCGATAGCCAGATTGCATATAAGGCAGACAATAACAGGAATCATCAGAATGCCTGCAGTACAAATACCGATAGTAAAAGTTCTTTTTTTCTCTTTTTTGGAATGTGCCGTTAATACGCTCGTTTTTTCCTGAACTAATTGTTTCTCCATTTCACTGTTTTGTAGTTTTTGCATCAACAGATTACAGTCCGGACATGTAAAAAGATGTTCTTCAATTAGCTGTTTGCTGGAATTGCTGCATATGCCATCCTGATATAAAGGCAGTAAATCCTGTATGATTTCGCAGTTGTTCATATTATTCTGATTCATGTTGTTCCATCCTTTCCTGTATTTTTATTTTGGCACGGTGATATGTCACACGCGCCCAGCTTTCGGTTTTCCCGAATATCTGTCCTATTTTTTTAAACGAGAGTTCTCCGAAGATACGCAGCTGAAATACTTCTTTATAAGGTTCTTCCATATGGTGCAGGATTTGATGAATCTGTAACGTAACAGTTTCATCTTCTACTTCCTGTTCCACGTTGTCTTCAGATGGTAATTCACCATCCCATTCCTGAAAGCGGGACTGTTTTCGCATTTCGTCAATACAGCTGTTTTTGGCAATCGCACATAACCACGTCAGTTCACTTGACTTATGCGCATAGGTTTTGTGGGATTTTAAGGCTTTAAAAAATACTTCCTGCGTGATTTCTTCGGCTAAGTGGGCATTTTTTACAAGTGTCATTACATAAGAATAGACCTGCATGTAATAGGCATCGTATAACTTGTCGAAGTCCATGGACATATTCACCTCCCTTTTTATGCCTTTTCGTTGATTAGACGAAGCAGATGGGGATTCGTTACAAAAATTTTATATTTTTAGAATATGTTATCATAACAAAATGAATCGTGCATTGCTTAAAGAATATTTGTGGCATATAATATAGATGTAGATTTCCGTATCACCAACTGAGAAAGAGGCATGGATATAAAAATGCACTTTGTAGATGCAAAAGGAATTTTATCGTCAGGAAACGGTATGAATTTGTATAGGGGATGCACGCATGGATGTATTTATTGCGACAGCCGCAGTGTATGTTATCAGTTTACACATGATTTCGAGGACATCGAAGTGAAGCAGAATGCGCCGGAATTACTGGAACAGGCGCTGCGCTCGAAACGAAAAAGGTGCATGATTGGAACGGGAGCCATGTGCGACCCGTATATGCAGTGCGAAGAGAATCTTAAGCTGACAAGAAAGTGTCTGGAACTGATAGACGAATATGGATACGGACTGGCAATTCAAACGAAGTCAGATCTCATTTTGCGGGATTTGGATTTATTACAGAGTATTAACCGGAAAAGCAAATGTGTTGTACAGATGACATTGACAACGTATGATGAAAAGTTGTGTCAGATATTGGAACCGAATGTCTGCACGACAAAGAGACGTTACGAGGTTTTACAGATAATGAAGGAAAACGGCATTCCGACAGTCGTATGGATGTCGCCGCTTCTTCCTTTTATCAATGATACAAGAGAGAACGTACAGGGAATTCTGGATTACTGTATTCAGGCGGGAGTATATGGCATCCTTTGCTTCAGGATAGGAATGACACTAAGGCAGGGGAACCGGGAATATTTTTATAAGGCGCTTGATGCACATTTTCCGGGACTGCATGAAAAATATCATAAAAAATATGGATATGATTATGAAATTACAAGCGATAATCATCGGGAATTAATGACAATGTTTCGGGCGGAATGCAGAAAACATAATATTGTATGTGATGTGGATGCTTTGTTTTCCTATTTTCGTGAATTTCCGGAAAATAAAGGATATGAACAGTTAAGTTTGTTTTAAGTACGATAAGAACCGGCAGCTATCTGGAGGCGGTAAGTTGAGAACTTTAGGATTGTCAAAGTACATAAGAATTAAAAATTGGATAAAAAGTGTCAAAGTGGGGTTTATGACCGCATGCTTTGGTTTTTTCTTCGTGTTTCCGCTTACCGCACAGGCAGTGGAAGCGTCCGGGCAGGAGGAAGATGTTCTTGCGCAGTATCAGGAATATAAACTCCGCCTGGAAGCAATAGAGAAGAGAAGTGATATTTCTGCTAACGGATATGACATTGTAGAGAGCCAGATTTTTCCGATAGAAGTGACCGGATATGGGGAAGTTTCCCTGATTCCTGCGTTTGATAAAGCGTATCACCGTCTTGCCCTGTTTTTTGCAGAGGAGAACGGAAATATCATTTATAAGACAGACCAGCTGGAGACAAATAACAGGGTGCTGGGCCAGATGAAGCAGCCGGACTGCGATATTGCAGCAGTGGCTTTCCGCGACCTCGATGAGGACGGGCATATGGATATTATCCTGCTTACTTCCTGTATGGGCGTTGACGGCTCTGATGAAGGAAAATTATATAAAGTGGGAGACGTGCTTTTTCAGAACGGAAAGGCGGGATTTTACAGAGATTATAGGATTTCAGAAAAAATCAACCGTTTCGGAATGAATAAAGGGGCAGATGCCATTACGGCATTTGTCAGGGACGGCTATTCAACGGAATTTTTATATACGGCGGCTACTTTAAATGAACTGCTAGCCAACGGACTGAATATTATCAGTGAACAATGCTATTTCAGAACTTTTGGAAAACTGGGGCGGTTACAGGTTGTGCCGGGAACTTATCGTATTGCGGATTATGATATTTTCATGATTTATCTGGTAAACGAGCAGGGAGATATTATTTCCAGTTTACAGCCTATGGGAGATTATGATAACCTGTATGCGCTTAAAGGGATTAACTGCCGTGATATTGATGGAGACGGGCTCAAAGATATCGTAGTATTGGCGAGATATAGTTACCAGGATGAAAAGGGAGAAATTATCGTGGAAACTGATTATGCCATTTACTATCAGAGAACCGGAGGGTTTTCGGCAGACATGGATATCAAAAAGACATACCGTTGCAGTGATGAAGATACAATGGAGTTACTTGTAGAGAAAGCACGTGCCTACTGGGGGTGGACAACGTGAGAAGAAGTTCTAAGTCTCACGCGTGAGAAAGGAATGTGGTTATAAGCATGATTAGAATACTGGTTGTGGATGATGAAAAACCGATTTGTGATTTGATTGATTTGAACTTATCTTCCGCAGGATATCATTGCACTACGGTGCAGGACGGAGCGGAGGCAATTGCGATAATTGAAAAAGAGGAGTTTGATT
>CAZKOR010000010.1:38237-40457 GCA_964554405.1 uncultured Bacteroides sp.
TATGCTGCCGGGAGCGGACGGTTATGATGTGATGGAGTATGTGCGTCCCTTGGGAGTGCCGGTTATCTTTATTACGGCAAAGCATGAAGTCAAGGACCGGGTGAAAGGGTTAAAGCTGGGGGCGGATGATTATCTTGTAAAGCCTTTTGATGTTGTAGAGCTGCTCGCGCGTGTGGAGGCGGTGCTGCGCCGTTATAATAAATCGGATCAGAGGGTGATTATTGGGGATGTTGTGGTGGATGTGGAAGCACGCAGAGTAACAAGAGCGGGAAAACCGGTAATACTGACAAATAAAGAGTTCGGGCTTTTAATGCTTTTTGTCAGAAATAAAAATATAGCCCTGTTTCGGGAAATGCTGTATGAAAAAGTCTGGGAAGAGGATTATTTAGGTGACAGCCGCACCTTGGATTTACATGTACAGCGTTTAAGAAAAAAACTCGGATGGGAGCAAAATCTGGTAGCCGTATATAAGGTCGGTTATCGTTTAGAGGTATCGGAATGAAATTTTCATTAAAAATTTTGCTGTGGATGATTATTGTCATGGCATTGGCGCTGGGATTCAGCGGCTTTTACTTTGTAAATTATGTATTTGAGACATCTTTGGAAAGAGAAGTCGGACAGGCAATGGATGAAACCAATATTCTTGGTTTTGCTTTTGAAACGGCAGCGCTTAGCGTGCCGGCAAAATACAGTGTCCTGCCGGATAATACGGTAGAAGAAATTGCCGCAAATCTGGAAAGAGGCGGGCAAAGCGACGGGCGTTTGCTGCGCATTTCGGACGAAGAAAAGAATGTGCTTTATACCAGTGACGGATTTGAAATGGATGAAGAGCTGTTAATGCAGACAGGTGAGAATCTGAAGACGTATCGGATTATGCAGGCAGGGGATAAATATTATATACATAGTGGAACGACTGTCACTGCTTTGAATCGTATCCTTTATCTGGAAAATATGAAAGATGTTTCAGAGGTATTTACGGAGCGGGCTATGGGATTTGCTCTGTATCGGCAGGTAACGCTCATAATGCTTCTTGTCGGTATGGTAATTATGATTTTCATTTCATCGATGTTGACAAAGCCGGTTCGTCTTTTGACAGTGGCAACCAAGCGGATGGCAGCGGGAGATTATGCTTACCGTGCAAAACAAATCAGTCAGGATGAACTGGGTGATTTGACGCAGGATTTTAACAGTATGGCGGAAGCCTTGGAAGAAAATATTGAAAAGCTGAAAATAGAGATTGAGGCAAAAGAAGAATTTATGGGCGCTTTTGCGCATGAATTAAAAACACCGTTAACTGCGATTATCGGTTATGCGGATATGCTTCGTTCCCACAAGATGGATGAAGAAAAAAGCATTATGTCCGCGAACTATATTTATACCGAAGGAAAGAGACTGGAAGCAATGTCACTGCGCCTTCTGGATATCATTGTTGCGGGAAAAGAAGAAGCGCAGCTTCAGGTTGTTTCCGCAGATGCGGTATTCAATTATTTAAAAGATATGTTTGACGGCAGCAGGGACATTACATTTGAGTTTGCATATGAACAGGGTGAAATGCTTGCAGAAGTTAATCTGATTAAGACAGTGTTAGTCAATTTGATTGATAATGCCTGTAAAGCATCGGAATCTGGCAGCCGCGTTGAAGTAAACGGATATGCGCTGGAGAATGGATATCGTTTTTCGGTGAAGGATTACGGAATTGGTATTCCGGAGGAGGAAGTGCATAAGATTACCAAAGCATTTTATATGGTGGATAAGTCCCGTGCAAGAAGTAAGAATGGAGCAGGCTTGGGGCTTGCGCTTTGTGTGGAGATTTTGAAAATTCATCATAGTGAGTTGGAAATTGAGAGCAGTGCGGGAGAGGGTTCCTGTTTCAGTTTTGTGTTAGGGAAAGGCAGGGAGATGGAATGAAGTACAAAGTAAAAATATCGGTGTTCATTCTCGTGACGCTGTTTTCCATGGTATTATCCATATGGGGACCGGAAACTCTGGCAAGATATCAGGATAAGGGACTGTTAAATGAAATTCATATTGAAGAGGTAGAGGCAGCAGGAGAGGGCTACAGCTATAAATTAAACGTCAATGAAAAGTTGTATATTCTTTCCAGATGTTTGGACACACAGGCAATGTCGGAAAGTGAGCAAAACGAGGGCTCCTATGCCTTTGTGGCAAATTACCGAAGCCCGTCGGATGAGGAAATCAACGATGAGCAGATTTATGAAA
>CAZKOR010000011.1:0-39688 GCA_964554405.1 uncultured Bacteroides sp.
ATACGATAAATATCGAAAAGATTTGTCAGCACAATATTTGAACTTGGGTATTTCGGAGGCAAATATGTTAGGTATGGCATCGGGTATGGCAAGCTGCGGGAAGATTCCGTTTGCATATACAATAGGAGCTTTTCTTGCCTACAGAGCTTTTGAATTTATAAGGAATGATATTTGCCTCCAAAAGCAGAATGTTAAAATTGTGGGAACAGGTGCGGGTGAGGTCTATAGCGCACTTGGACCTACGCATCATTCAACAGAGGATTTAGGCGGGTTAAGGGCATTGCCGAACTTAACAATTTTATGTCCGGCAAGTCCGTTAGAAGTTAAAAAGGCAGCAGTCGCTGCATATGAATATGAAGGTCCGGTTTACCTTCGTCTTGGAACGAATAAAGAACCGGAAATATATAGACAGGACTACTTGTTTGAAATTGGCAAAGGCGTAACCGTGAAAAAGGGAGATGATGTTACTTTAATCGGGACAGGCAGTATCTTAAAAGATGTTTTAGATGTTGCAGAGATGTTACAAAGAGATGGAATTCAGGCAAGGATAATAAATATACATACGTTGAAACCGATAGATAAAGAGATTATCTTGCGGGCAATAGAGGAAACTGGTAAGATTGTTACCATAGAAGATCATAATATCATTGGCGGACTTGGCAGTGCGGTTTCGGAAGTGATTGCTGAGAGTGGGCATGGCGTGAAATTTAAGCGGTTGGGTTTACAAGGTTTTTCTAATGGATATGGAACATATGCGCAAATAAAAGAGATGAATGGTATCGGTTTAAAACAAATTTATAATGAAATACGAGAATGGTTTTAGGAGGATAATGGAAATGAAAGTGGCTATATATGGAGCGGGAAAATATGGACAGTATATCAGGGAAGCAATCGCATTTCATGAATGTGCAAAAGTGAGTGTCGTTTCTTGGATTGATAATCTAATTCACAATAAGGAAATATGCGGACTGCCGGTTTATACGGAAAAAGAATTCTTACAAGAGCATCATTTTGAAAGCGTGGACGCAGTGATTGTCGCTGTCAGAAAAATTGATTTAGCGCAGAATATGACCGCGTCATTGTTACTGCAGGGCTATCAGCAGATTTATATAGCTTATCCGAAGAGAGGTTTAGAAATCCAAGTGCCTGTATTGGATAAAAATGGCGATTTGGGACCATTTGTGAAATATTATAAAGATTTTAAACCAGTAATGCCTAAACTGGAAATCTCGGTAACAAATTATTGTAATCTGCATTGTAAGAGATGTGGTAATTTTTCTAATTTAGTGAAAGAAAAAGATATTTTGGATTTGGGAAAATTTGAAAGCTACTTAATCTGCTTGAAGGAAAAATTTAGCGATATGTTGCTATTTAGCGTTTTAGGTGGAGAACCGTTACTGAATCCACAGCTTGATGAATATATATCATTATTGAGAAGATATTTTCCCCATACGGAGATTCGCGTTACGACAAATGGATTACTGCTTACTAAAATTTCACAAGAGTTAATTGACACGATGGTACAATGTAATGTTTACTTTCATATTTCGCAGTATCCTCCGACAAGGGAGAAATTAAATGAAATAATAGACTTTTTAAATAAGAATCAGGTATCCTTTTATATTACTTCGCCTGTTACAGAGTTTCGAAAAATGATTAGTCTGAAACAGGAGGGGGGAGACAAGACATTTGGGCGGTACAGGGACTGTATATGTCATGTTCTTGATGAAGGAAGAATCTATGTGTGTGGAATTTTCCAAAGGCTATATGCTATGCAGGACTACTTTGATGTACATATTACAGAGGATGAAATGAATGCTTCTTCTATTGATTTGATGAGCGATGAAGTTGAAGGATGGGATATTATTAAGTATTTTAACCATTCAGTTCCGTTATGTAGATTTTGCAGTTGTGAAAATGTATGGGAACCTTGGGAATTAGGACAACCGCAGAAAGCAGATTGGCTTGTCAATTAAGGCAGTTAGTAAGAATTATCTGGAGGATGTAAAGAGTGGAAATAATTCATGATTATAATAAAAAAGTAGATTCGTTTTTACAATTACACTCAAAAAAATATTTTTTTATGAAGAAATTAAATATTTACAAGGAAAAGCTACAGCATGATAAGAATTTTGATTTCAAAAATATGATGAACTATGAAAGGCAATGGCAATCTCTGAACAGTCAATATGACAGAATTCATCTTTATGGAATTGAATTTGTAAGCCTTGGTGAAACAGTGATGCGGCTTTTCAATTTGTTAGAGGATATGAATAGTAAGAACGAGAGAGAATTATATGTTGCTTTACCTGTTTTTCGTGAAACATATTCCGGTGGAATTTATAATCGAAGATTGTATGATGTTTTTGGGAAAAAAGTTTATTTTATTATGGAATCTAATATAAATCTTTGGACTTATATATTCTGTTTTCATATGAAAAATATCTATACGGAACAATTTGATAAGTATAAAGAGGTAAGGTTAGAAGGAATAAAGGTAAGGTTAAATGAGCCTCTTTTACCATTTACAAGAAAAGAGATTCTTGAAGGTGAAAGTAAGCTACATAAAATGGGAGTAGAAGATGAATTTATTTGCATACATGCTAGGGAGGTCAACGTAAAAACAGTAAATTTTAGTAAAAATGCAGGGCATGAGGCTAAATGCAGAGCTTGTAATATCAATACATTTATAAAAACAAGCCAATATTTTTATCGCACATTGGGTTTGCGTTCCGTTCGATTAGGGAAGTACGAGACAAAGAAATGTAATGATGAATCCATAATAGATTATGCAAATCAATATTATGATGAATTTATGGATTTTTACCTATTATCGCGATGTAAATTTTTAGTTTCTTGCGATACGGGACTTGCCGTTATATGCGGTTATTGGGGACGCCCTGTATTAATGACTAATGTAGTTACAATATGCTATGGCGGTGAAAGTTTTCCCGATACAGGATATGTTATGTATCTCCCCAAGAAATTTTATTCGAAAAAGAAGAAAAGATATTTGAATTTCAATGAGATGCTGGATATTATGGATGAATGTAGTATTTATACTTCTAAATTTGTAAAAAAAGGAATTATATTAGAGGATAATACGGAAGATGAGATATTGGAGGCAGCAAAAGAAATGAATTCTCGTCTGGAGAATTTGTGGGTGGAAAATGAAGAGGAAAGAAAATGCTATGAAAAGTATTGGGAAATTGTGCATAAATGGAGAGCTGCCCATAAGTCGGTAAAGCATAAAGGAAAATATAGTGGTTATACGATGTTCTTGGCTAAACCAAGTTATTATTACTTAAAGAGTAATTCTTATTTGTTAGAGTAAAAATCCTTATAAAAAATTATATTGTGAGGTTTTGTTAATGGAAGATATCAGAACTCATTTAAAATTTGGCAGCAGTTGCCGGATAGATAATAATATATATTTTTTTAATAGAACATTTAATGGAGTGTTTTATTTAGATTTAAAGGATTTTTCGGTTCATTTTGTACATAAGTTCGATGTTGAATGGGCAGGAACGATAGGATTATCAATGAACTATGAAAGCATATTTTATAAGGATGCAATTTATTTTTTTCCTACAAAAACAAACGTTATTATGAAGTATGATATTGTGCGGCATCAGGAACAGATTATAGAGATACCTGATTTTGATGACAAAGATTTTAATGTGACGAATATTATACAACGTCAAAATAGAGTATATTTGTTTCCTACTACCATAAAAAAAGGAGTTTTTGTACTTGATTTGTTGGAAGATAAGGTAAAAAAAGATAACGCATTAAGTGCTCTATTCAAGACAGATTTATGGTGTGGAAATGTATTGGCAGTCAGTAAGGATAGCGTATTATTGAGCCTGTTTAATAGCAATAAAGTGTATGAAATTAATTTAGATACAGCCAAGATGATAGACTATTCAAGAATGTTTCATAATAATATAAAGATTTTTTCAATATACTTTGATGGAAATAATTATTGGATTTTACAAATGGAATCTACAGATATTTATGAGTGGAATAAAGAAAATGGATTATTGCAGAAGTACAAAAATGAAAGTGTAATTTGGGAAGATAAAATTGGTGTTCCCTATTCTAATCTGATTTTTCTGGATGATGAAATACTAGTACTAAATTATAGCCTGAAGCATATCCTTCGTATAAATAAAAAAAAGAAAACCATAGAAAACCCTTTATTATATCCAAAAGGATTTCGTTTAGTGAACAATGCATTCTGTAATCAGAATATTTGTGACTATTATATTGTTTTAGAAGATAAAGTGTTAATATATCCCTGCAGAGGCAATATGCTTTTAATCTATGATAAAGAAACTAAGCAGCTATCAGGAAGTGAATTAATAGTTTCGGAGAAAGAGGTTCCTTATTTATGGCAAATAGTAGAAGAAAGTTTTATAAGAAATGAATCGGCTGTTGAAAATGATGATTTCGTGACTTTGGATGTTTTTTTAGATATGATGAAAAGAAAAGAGGAAAGTGTTATACAAGAAAAGGATAAGAAAAATATTGGACAATTAATTTGCCAGAAATGCTTAAAAGATTGATGATATCGAGAGAAAAATATATAAGAAAATGAAAAGGAGAAGGATAAGTATGAAAAAAGAAATTGTAGGGGTTTTATCAGCAATGGGAGGAGCTGCTGCGGGAATCGTTGCTATTAAGAAAAAGATGGATAATCGTGTCATGGAAAAACAAGAATTATCGGACAAGCATTTAGCGTTGTTTTTAATGATGAACCAATGGGTGAAAGTAAAACAGGATGGTAAGAATCTTTCATCCTATTTTGAACAGGAAGGCTATAAAAAAATTGCGATATATGGTATGCATTACGCAGGTGAGACATTAGTAGAAGAACTTATGGGAACTGGCATTGATGTAAAGTATGGAATTGATAAAAATGCGGAGAAAATTTTTGTAGATTTTGATGTTGTAACTCCAGACAGTCAATTAGACGAGGTAGACGCAGTTGTTGTTTCATCAATTACTTTTTTTGATGAAATTAAGGACATGCTAAGCGATAAAGTGGATTGCCCAATTATTTCATTAGAAGATATTTTATATCAAATATAAAATAAAATGGATCAATATTAGAAAGATTTTGGATAATAAAATGAAGATAATAAGAAAATATGTTAAAAGGGAAAAAAGAATTTTATTGCTTATGCCTGAATATGTTATGGGAGGTGCAGAAACACAGTTCCGATATTTGATTGATTATGCTGAAAAGGCTAAATGGAAGTTGGATATTGTTATTGAACATCGCTTTAAAAGTGAGAGTAATGTTTTAAAAAACGATAAATTGAAAAAGAAAAATGTCAGATTTTATGAAATAAGCGGAAAGTTAAATGATACAACAAAAATTAAACAATATTTGATAAAACATATTTTGACAAATTGTTTGCATGTAAAGTATGGTGTATGCTTAATTTATATTCCAGCAGACCTTGCGTTAGTACGGATTATGAGTAGTTTAGGAATTAGGGTAATCTATTCAGAAAGAATAGACGCAGAAGTCATTAAAGATAATAAGTATTATCAAAAGTGCCTTCGATATTGCACATATGTTCTTGGAAATTCTCAATATGCGAAAAAGGAATTAGAGAAATTAACAGGGAAAAAAGTGGGATTGATAAGAAATGGGAGACCCGTTGTTTCCCTGCTTCCAGTGAAGAAGAATAGGAATATTCATCGGATATTAGTACCGGGGAGAATAATTGCTCGTAAGAATCAAATAATGCTTTTATATTACCTAAGAAGTTATTCGGACTTTCAGGGAAAGATTTTTTTTGCTGGTCGCATAGAAGATAAAATGTATTATAGCAAATTGCAGACTTTCATTAAACGAAATCACTTACAAGAACGGATTGAATTTTTGGGAAATGTAGCGGATATGTGTGCAGAATATGAAAAGGCTGACCTAGTAGTTCTGCCGTCACTTTCAGAAGGTACTCCTAATGTTGTTTTGGAAGCATATGCTTATGGAAGACCGGTTATTGTGTCAGATATAGAAATGGAAAAGGATATTGTAAAAAATCCTAATTTAAGATTTTCATTAAGTGATATTGATGAAATAGATAGATGTATAAAATATGTTCAAACTTTATCTGATGAAGAATATGTTAATATGTTGGAAGATAATCGAAAATTTGTTCTAGAAAATTATAGTATAGAAAAAATGACAAAAAAATTTTATAAGATTTTGAAAACAAGTGAATAAAAGTCTGCAAATATAAATCTGCAATAATAATGATTGAAGGAAGGTTTTTAAATAAGCCTAGTATTTGTCATGTTTCTGGTAGACATAATTGTGTTTTTCAATTATAGCAATACTGTCCAAATTGAGCATATCAGAAATGCAAAGTAAATGGGACAAGTTATTTCGGATAAGAGGATATTATGTAATAACTCTTGTGCTATGTCTTTTATATGAGTGCATAAACAGCTTTCTTTGGTTATAGAATAATCCACTGCTTGAATTGGTGGCTGCTAACTGGACGAGGAGAAATTATAATGGCAAGAGAAGAAAAACGAAACAGAGTGATTTATATACCATATTATAAGAAGCAGAACGCAGTTAATAAATATACATTCAATATGGTGAAGATATTGCAGGATAGATACTATGTGACAGGGAAACTGGCAAAGTTGACCAATATTCTTCAAATGTTGAAAACGAAAGCAGTGTTTTTAAATTGGATAGAAAAAGAGCTGGATAGAAAATTAAAAATTCAGTTGTTGTTTCACAAACTATTTGGCGTTAAAATAATATGGGTTTTTCATAATAAAATGCCACATGAAATGATTGGTTTAAATCAAGCGAAAAAGAATATGGAGTGGCTTGCAAATCAATCTGATATTATTATACTACATTCTAAGAGCAGCAAAAAATATATTCCTAATGTTAAGGTAAATAAGAGAAAAGCAGTTTATGTTCCACATATTATGTATACACCTTATAATAATAGAAAAGATGTTGAAAGTATTAGAGGTACATATGGAATTGGTGAGAAAGATTTTCTTTTTTCTATTTTAGGAGAGATTAAATCATATAAAAATATTGAAGCTGGGGTTGAGGCGTTTCGTAAATTAAATTTACAAAATGCTAAATTGATTATTGCAGGAATGCCTATGGATAATGAGTATGCAAAGAAAATTGCTAATTTATGTAGAATGGATAAAAAAATAATTGTGATTTTTAAGTATCTGAAAGATATTGAAATGGAAAATATAATAGATATTTCAGATGTAATTGTGTTACCATACAAGGGAGGAAGTAGCATGAATTCAGGAGTAATGATACATGCTTTTTCAAGAGCAAAAACAGTAATAGCGCCAGATATATGTATGGCTAAGGATTATGAAAAGGAAGGTTTTTTTTACATGTATCATAAGGATTTGTGCGGGGTGATGCAGAGGGCATATAATAATGGCAGAAAAGGAAACAAAACCATGGGCGAGATGGCGGAAATCTATATGTGTAATCATAATAACGAGCGAATTGTTAGAGATAGAATATACAAATTATTATAGAGCATGTTTTATTAAGGAGAAGAAATAATGCCCAAAATATCAATTATTATGCCATTATATAATGCAGCCAGGTTTTTAGCCGAATGCTTAAAAAGTGTACAGAATCAGACATTTCAGGATTTTGAGCTGATTTGTGTCAATGATGCTTCAACAGATGATACGATGCAAATTCTGCAGGGTTTTCAAAAAGAGGATGAGCGTATCAGAATCTTTTCTAATCCGGAACGTTCAGGTGCGGCATATTCCAGAAATCGCGGAATGAAAGAAGCTGTAGGCAAATATTTGTCTTTTTTAGATGGTGATGATATTTTTGAGGAAGAGATGCTGGAATGTGCATACGGAACAGCAGAAAAGTATCATACAGATGTCCTTATGTTTGAAAGAAAGCATGTTTCTGGTGAAAATATTTACAATAAACAGCGGGTATTTCATAGTGAGGCATTTCGCAGCCGGTATTGTAATGTGCCATTTGAAATGAAGACCTGTATGCCATATGAAATATTGAGATGGCAGATGGCTCCGGCAGGTCAATTGTATAATAAGGAGTTTATCATATCTAATCATCTGGAATTTCAGGATTTAAGCTGCGCAAATGATGTTTATTTTGTTTGTATGGCAGTATTACTGGCTAAGAAGTTATTGTTTCTGAACGATGGCAGGGTTATGGTCTATGCCCGCGACCATGATGAACCATCACGAATTTCTCATGATAGAAATCCAATGTGTGCATATCTGGCAACTCTTCATATAGGTGAGGAATTGAACGGAAGGGGCAGATTTGCAGATTTGTATCCTTATTACTTTTATCTTGTTTATCTACATTTACTTGCCGGTTTGCTAGATTGTAAAACAGAAGAAAAAGAAAAAGAATTTTATCAGTTCCTGCAGGAGAAAGGAATGGATGCAATCTGTTCTGTGAACAGAGAATATTATGATAAACTGGATGATGATATTAAAAGTGTATTGGAACAGTATAAGGAGATGGATTTTAGTTCTCAATGGTATAAAGAAAAGTGGGGATTGAAGCGGGAGTTGAACCAGCCGTATAATACAGCCGCGGTCATTAGTTTGTTTGCGAAGTATAGGGAGCTTCATAAGGCTGTAGGTATTTGGGGCGCTGGGGCAAACGGAGTCTCTTTTTTGGAATTTTGCAGGGGAAAAGGCTTACCTATTAATATGGTAGTTGATAAGTCTGAACAGAAACAAGGGCAGGTGGTAGAAGGATATATAGTCGAGTCACCTGAAAATATTGGGGACAGGCTGCAGGTGATTATCGTAACAGCACGTTATATTTATGAGAACGTTATAGATGAATTGTCAGGACGGGATATTGAAATAATAGATATCAATCAAATGTTGTGGATGTATTGAGAAAGAGAAGAGGGAAAGGCATATGGTGTTTATACCGGTAAACGAACCCTTACTAAATGGAAACGAAAAGAAATATTTATGCGAATGTATCGACTCCGGATGGATTTCCTCGGAGGGACCGTTTGTAAAAGAATTTGAACAGAAAATGAGTGAAACAGTCGGCAGAAAATATGGCATTGCCGTATCGAATGGAACGGCTGCTCTGGAGATTGCGGCACAGGCAATTGGTCTTCATGAAGGTGATGAAGTCATTATGCCGGCTTTTACGATTATTTCCTGTGCTATGGCGGTGACAAAGCTTGGGGCAGTTCCGGTATTGATAGACAGTGATTTATCTACATGGAATATGAATGTAGATGAAATAGAGGCTAAAATAACGGATAGAACAAAAGCCATTATGATTGTGCATCTGTATGGCTTGCCGGTAGAAGTAGATAAGATTCTGGCACTGGCTAAAAAATATGATTTAAAAGTGATTGAAGATGCGGCAGAAATGCACGGACAGACTTATCAGGGAAAACCATGCGGGAGTTTCGGAGATATTAGTACATTCAGCTTTTATCCAAATAAACATGTAACGACCGGTGAGGGCGGTATGGTTGTTACGGATGACGAAGAGTTGGCAGAGCGATGCCGTATGCTTAGAAATCTGTGCTTTAGAAGAGATATCAGATATGTACATGATGAAATCAGTGATAATTATAGATTCACGAATTTACAGGCAGCAGTTGGTCTTGCTCAGTTAGAAAGATTGGCTGAATTTATAGAGCGCAAAAGAGCAATGGGAAAATATTATACGGAGAAACTGCAGGATATTGAAGGGCTCATACTTCCTATTGAAAAAACGGACTATGCCGATAATATATACTGGGTATATGGTATACTTCTGGATAAAAATGTGCAGGCGGATAACAGAATGGTTCAGAAACTTCTGGCAGAACAGGGAATTGGAACAAGAACGTTTTTCTGGTGTATGCATGAGCAGCCGGTTTATCAAAATGCGGGTTTGTTTCTAAACGAAATATATCCGAATGCGGAGTATCTTGCAAGAAAAGGATTTTATATTCCCAGCGGGCTAGCGCTGACGATGGAACAAATGGACAAGGTAGTATTAGCTGTTAAAAATATGATGCACGAGTTATGCTAATTGGAAAAAGAATGGATACGAAAGGCAGATATAAGAATGGATAAAATTCAAATGGTAAAGAAAAAAGAAAGATTGCTGGCAATGATTATCAGAAATGATTATAACTGCGAAGGCGTTGACTTTATTACACCGGATGAATATTCACAGCAGGTTGCCTATATGCATCATCCGACAGGAAAGATAATCGATGCGCATGTACATAATCTGGTACATAGAAATGTGGTACTGACGCAGGAAGTTCTTTTTATTAAAAAAGGAAAACTGCGGGTAGATTTTTATGATGATTATGAAGATTATCTGGAAAGCGCCATATTGGAAGCGGGAGATGTTATACTGCTTGTTTCCGGAGGACATGGATTTACGGTTCTTGAAGAAACTGAAATGATAGAGGTTAAGCAGGGACCATATACCGGGGATGCGGATAAAAAAAGGTTTATGGGGATTGGACCGGATGAAGTGATAATGAGAGATGATATGTAGGAGAAACAGATATGGAAGTATTTAAGGATTATGCTTACTATTATAATTCTTTTTATCAAGACAAGAATTATAAGGATGAAGCAAAACAGGTGGATAGTTTACTGAAAAAATATGGACATAATGTTGCTAAGATTATAAATTTTGGCTGTGGAACAGGGAGACATGATATTGAACTTTGTCTAAGCAGAAGTACGATGCTGTCATATCGCTTTTTCATGTTATGAGTTATCAGAATAAGAATGAGGATGCACTGGAAGCTTTCAAGACAGCAAGAAAAGCTTTATCAGAGGCGCGTTTTCCTTTTTGATGTATAGTATGGCCCCGGTGTTTTGAGCGATAAACCCTGTGTAAGGGTAAAGGAGATTGACGATGAAATAAATAAATTAATACGGGTAGCAAGACCGGTTATGCACGATAAAGAGAATGTAGTGGATGTGTGTTATGACGTTTTTGTTATAGATAAGGTTACAGGAGTAATGAAGATGATTAACGAAGTACATCACATGCGCTATTTTTTCAGACCGGAATTAGAGTTTTTATTGATGGAAGCAGGATTTGAATTGCTTGACAATTTAGACTGCCAGACCCTTGGTGAAACAACTTTTGATTTATGGACAAGTTTTTTTATTGCAAGGGCAATTTAAAAAAGTGCATGGAGAATTGCAATGAAGAAAAAAAAGATTGGATTAATATTTCAGACAAGACCTCAGCATGGAGGAGGACACCAGTACGCTATGCAGGCAGTAAACTGTCTTGCAGAGAAAATGGATACAGACTATGAGATAGTAGTATTGTGTGGAAATGTATATTGGCAGAAGTGGGCGAATGAAAAAGGAGTCAGATTTTTGGGACATCCACTGCCTGACTTCTCTGTCGGAGAACAGGAATTTAATTGCAAATATCCTTTTTTGGCCAAGCTATGGTATACTTATATGACACCGCTTGGCAGGGTAATCAGAGAGGAAAAAATTGATATTTTATTTTCACCGCAGCAGTTTTTATTTCTGCCGAATTATAAAGTGAAAATCGTAAGTCCAGTGCATGATTTGATGCACCGGTATGAACCGGAATTTCCTGAGGTGCGAAGCAGTTTTGAGGAACGTGAGCTTTGTATGAGAAGTTCTACGGCATACACAACTTGTCTTTTAGTAGATTCTGACTTAGGAAGGCGTCAATTTATGGAATCCTATATGAAAGCAGGTGCGAAAAAACCTTATGTTGTCAGTCTGCCTTTTACGGTGCCGGACCATGTATGGAATGCGGCAGAACAGTATATTGATGTACCGGATAAATATATTTTTTATCCCGCACAGTTTTGGATGCATAAGAATCATATGAATCTGCTTAGGGCAATCAATATTTTGCGGGAATCCATAGATGATATTCATTTGGTATTGGTCGGTTCAGAGAAAAATTACTACAAGGTAATTAAGAAATATATAGCAGATAACGGACTAGAGCAGTATGTCACTATTTTAGGTTTTGTCAGCAACGAAAATATTACTTATTTATATAAGCATGCGGTTGGCATGGTTATGCCCTCCTATTTTGGACCGACCAACATCCCACCGTTAGAAGCTATGGCATTGGGATGTCCTGTTGCCGTATCGAATAAATATGCTATGCCGGAACAGGTAGGGAATGCCGGGCTGTTATTTGATCCGGATTCGCCGGAGGAAATAGCCGGGTGCATTAAACAGATGTGGGCAGATGAAGACTTACGCATGAAAATGAAAAAACTCGGATACAAAAGAGCCCGGAGATGGACAAAACAGAAATTTGGGGAAAGATTATGCAAAATTATAGATAGTATTTAAAAGGAAGGAGGCATTTCTATGAAAAAAGGAGTTGTATCGGTATTATCTTTGTTAACGGGTATTGTGGCAGGAGCAGGAACTATTATTAAGATGACAGGGAAAAAAATGGATAAGGCAAAGGGAGAGTCTGATAAGTTTAAGGATTTATTCCTGATGATGAATCAATGGGTTAATGTGAAGCAGGAAGGGAAAAATCTCAGTGCCTATTTTGAAAAAAACGGATACAAAAAAATTGCTGTTTATGGGCTAAGCTATGCCGGAGAAACTTTGCTGGATGAGTTGGAGGGTTCGGAAATAGAGGTTGTATATGCCATTGACCAAAGAGCAGATTTCCTTAATTTAGATATAGAGGTTTTTTCGCCGGATGATACATTGGAGCAGGTGGATGCAATTGTTGTCACACCTATCACGTCCTTTAGTGCGATTGAGGAAAAATTAAGGGGCAAGGTTGATTGTCCGATCCTTTCATTGATGGACATTGTGGATGAAGTTTAGACAGGAGAGATAGAAGGTATGAATGACGACAGAAGCGCTTTGGTATCAATTGTCATACCAACATATAACCGTAAAAAGGTTGTCGGGATGGCGATTGATTCTTGCTTGAAACAGACTTATGACAATATTGAGATAGTTGTATGTGATGACCATTCAAATGATGGTACATTGGATTATTTACGGGATCGGTATAAACATTTTAAAAATATCCGATATTGCACAACACCAATAGGGAAAAAAGGAGCAAATGCAGCGCGAAATGAGGGAATAAGAAATGCGAGGGGCAAATATATTGCATTTTTGGATAGTGACGACTGCCTGACAGAAGATTCTGTCGAAACCCGATTAAATGTGTTGTTGAATAGTAAATGCGTTTTAGTATATGGTGATGTCTATTGTAGAAAGAAAAGTAGTAAGATTAATACTTTAGTACAATATGATGATATATCTGAATATCAGCAAAAAAAATTTTTAGTGCAGGAATTGGCATTATGCAGTATGATTACTATTATGGTTAGAAAAGAAGTATTTGAGAAAGTTGGTTTTTTTGATGAAAGTTTATTGTCCTGGCAGGATGATGATTTAGTAGTTAGTATTGGGATGAAGTATAAATTGCAGCATTGCAAAAGACCTGTGGCTGTTGTTATTGGCAGTGAGAAGAGTATTACGAAAAATTACAAGAACTTATATTTAGGGTGTAAAGGTATAGTAAAGAAACATAAAAAAGAAATAATCAGATATGATTCTTATCTAAGATATTGTATTTGGAGAGTAAGGATTTTTGGATTATGGGCAAAGTATAAGGAACAAGAAACAAGGGGCTTATATGGAAGAAAAATGATGTACGACATTATTTATAGCGAGATAGATAAATTTATAGCTAAGGTTTTTCGGCATATTTATGCATGAACAGATATCATAAAAGTACGAGAAAGTATGGGAATATTGCTGGAAACAAGTCTTATGAATAGAAGAGATAAAATAATATGGTGATTTTATTTGTGCCCCCTTTTTATCAAGAACAAGGTGAGATTACGAACGGGGGAACATGCATGTATTGGCGAAGGGTAACAGGTGCATTGAAAGAATTTGGTCATACGCCCATTGTTTTATCACTTGGAAGAAGGGATAGGCATTATGTGGAGGATGGTGTAGAAGTTATTTTTGTTCATGATGATTACCGCCATTATAATATTAAAGTGATAGATCTTATACGAAATATATTATACAGAGGGAAGGCAGTTAACAAAAAGATTGAGGAACTTTCTCAGGAAAGGAAAATAGATATTATTCAGTATTCATCTATAACAAGTTTATCTATTTCATATTTTGGAAAAATACCAGCAGTTATGAGATTGTCTAGTTATACAAAGTTATATTACAGGAATTATCAAAAAGAAGAAACGGATATTTATGCTTTTTGCGAACGTCTTGCCGCCAAACGTTGTAATGCAGTGTTTGCTCCAAGCAATGCCCATGCGGAAGCTTTTGCGGCAGATATTCATAGGAAAGTGTCAGTGATTGAAACACCGTTTTGGAATGAGTGCGAAACAACTGATGATAGTGTTTATCGAGAAAAATTGGATGGAAAGAAATATTTTCTATTTTATGGGCGCTTAAATGAAACTAAAGGAATACTAGTGATATCGGAAATTTTGGAACAATTTTTAAAATTAAATCCGGAATACTATTTTGTATGCTGCGGAATTGACCAGGGAAATGATTATAAGAGAATTTTGCAGGAATCAGCAGGAAGATATCAAGATAGAATTATCCAGATGAAAGCGTTGCAGCATAAACTATTATATCCTTTGATTCAGCATGCTGATTTTGTGATTTTTCCATCATTAAGTGAGAACTTTTCAAATGCATGTATGGAAGCAATGTATTTTGAGAGAGTGGTTATTGGAACTGATGGGGCAAGTTATGAGCAATTGATTGATGATGGGAAAAGCGGTTTGCTCTGTATACCAGGAGATGCCAATAGTTTATTGGAGAAGATGAATGAAGCAGCAGCAATGAGCGAACTGGAAAAAGTGCAAATGGGTAAAAACGCAAGAAAGCGGATAGATAGGTTAACGCCGGAGATTTCAGTTAATAAGTTACTTCGATATTATCAATATGTTATTGATAATACTAAAAAATGATGATTTTGCGAGAGATGGCAGATATGAAAATTGTGATTTGGGGACTTGGGAGAATAGAGCGCTCCATTGAGGATTATATAAGGAAAGATGTGGAAATTGTAGCTTTTGTTGACAATAATAAGGCATATGCCGCGGGAAGAATTGAAGTAGCGAAAAAGCAAATAAGAATTATAAATCCTGACTGCCTGCAAGATTTGTCATTTGATTATTGTTTGATTGCCGTAAAGTCTTATCATGCGATCATAAAACAGTGCTTAGCGTTAAAGATACCGGAAGAAAAGATTATACAGGCAGCTGATTTGTCAAGTTGGGATATGGATTTGCTTGAATGTATATTTGATAAAAATGTGCTTGCGGATCCAAGAAATTACATTATTGATAATATCCGAATTGATCTAGGGGGGGGGACATGCGCTGCCTGTTATTCAGAAATCCTATAAAATGTATGATAGATTTTTGCCATATCTAAGCGAAATGACGAAAAAAAAGCAGGGAGATTTCATTATTGATATTGGAGCTAACGTTGGGGACTCGCTGACAGCTATGTGGAATCATACTAATGACAGATTTATTTGTATAGAACCTGTTGAAGAATTCTTTAATCTTTTGTCTGATAATGTCCGGAATTTAGAAAAACCAGATAGAGTACATATTGAACGAGCTTTTATTACAGACAATATGGAAGGAGCTTATTCGGCAAAAGTTAATCCATCTGGGACTGCATCCATGGAGCGTTTAAAAGATGAAAAACCCAAAACTCCCAGTAAGACAGTCGACTTCTTATTAAAAGAAAGAAATGTAAAGTCTGAGAGCATCGATTTATTGAAGATAGATACAGATGGATTTGATGGGGATTGCCTTATTTCGGCAAGATCATTGTTAAAAAACGGAAATGCATTGCTGTATTGGGAGAATTGCTATAGAACATATATGCAATATGAAAAGTATTTGGAGGCATATGATCTATTGAATCATGAGGGGTACTCGACTTTCTTTATATTTGATAACTATGGGAATTACCTTTGTAAAGGTGGAGTAGATATTATGCGCTCCGTTGCTGAGTATATGCAGAGAGTACGCGTAGGTTGGGGCGGGACTACATTTACCTACTGTGATGTGTTGGCTTGTAAATTAGAGGATGTTGAATTGTGTGAAGAAGGAATAGCGGAGTATTTGCAAAAATTTCCTTTGTGCAGGATTAGGATGTAAATTGGAATGTGAAAGGAAATTATACAATGGATAAACATACTTTAAATTGGATATTTTATATGTATATGCTATAGAAAAGATGTAATTTTATTGCTTTTTCTATTGAAACTGAACACCAAGTATTTTATAATAAGTTATAAGTCCAAATTGGAAGGGAAATTTATGGATGTAACAGACGCAAAATTAATTTTGGGCGATGATTTTTTTTGGGGATTACGAAAATTTTATCGCGAAATAAGGGAAAGTAAACATCGATATAAAGTTTGCCTTGTTCGGCGGAGTTTTGTTTTGAGTCGGATATTTATGAGTATTGACGGTGAAACAGAAACAGAATTTGATGAGAATGGATGTATGACAGATAGTGTCATATTTTCTTTGTGTGCTGAAATTGCCTCTTTTTTCTCCGCAAACAAAAGATTTCCAGACATTTTAATCTGTGATGATATACTGATTCATGGTCGCGCCATGAATGCTTTTTTAGTTAAACTGGAGAATCAGATCATATATTACTTGAAAGAGCAAGGATGTATATTTTCTGAAGATGAGATAAGGACCAAATTAATATCAACCATTGATATTCGGGTATATATGAAGAGTAACAAATCTTCTCTTATGTTAGCAAGATATCAGACGAAGGTTAAATGTAATACAGTATCAGAAGCGAGTGTCTGGCGAAATTTATCTAACCGTATGTCAGTGTTAATTTGCGAATCCGGAGCGGCAAATGCCAGTTTTATATTATCAACTTTAATAAAGGAATCGCCAATTAAAGTTGACAAAGACGCATATGTATCTGTGGTTACATCATACCGCGAGAATGTACAAACAGCATATATAAGGATGATACATGCAGGACAAAACGTCAAGGCAATATTGACAATACGAAAGTGCGCCACGCCTAAAGCGGATGAATATCGTTTGATTCCTTTTATTTTTCTACCTTCTTTATCTAAAGGTTCGAAAGAGGATGTATTATTTAATATAAAAAATAGGCTGCCAAATAAAAGATATGTACAAATTGTCCAACAATGGGAAAGAAATTCAAGCCGGCTTTGCAGTGAGTTCCTTTCCATGGTATTAAGCCAGAGTTTATTGTTGTCATTTATGGAAGACTATGGTTTGAGGCAGGCGGATGACAACAATGAAGAGTTAATGAAATTAGCGCATAATTATGGAAGAACGCAGGAAATTTATGAATTGCTGCAATATATACAACAGAATGCCTTATTTACTCTAGACGAATTGATATGTCTTCTGCAGGAAGCGACGGTAATGTCCCGACCAATATATCCAGAGATTGCTATGAAACCTCAGGATGAGCAAGCGGAAAGATTGCTTTGTATTATGGAAGATATCATATCGGAAGCTGGTTGGGAGGCAGAAAAGCAGGCATATGAGTTGCAGTCAGGAAGTTATGTCCCTACAAAACTTCAGTATAAGGAAATGAGAGAGAAAATTGTTGACTTTATGGAAGAAGTAAGGAAGGGAGCAGAAAAAGCCGGTGAACGGTTTTCACTTTTTTACATTACAGCTTATACATTACAATTCATGGATGCAGGTTTAATGGCAGTATCTGTATATAAGGAAGCTAATTCAGAAGAAGACTATACGCAATATTGTAAGGCGGGTGAGCAGTCCATTACGGTGCAACCAAAAAGAAATTCCATATTTATCCCCTTATTAGTAGCAATGGAGAGGAGATGTAGTGGTGCAGGATTGGACTTTCGAAAGGAGTTATTAACTTTTATTGAGAATTCTGGAAAAACTTCACATGAGAAAGATGCCATGTTTAAGTCCATAGAAGATTTTATAGGAAAAGTTAGACAGACAGGACAGTCCGTAGGGGATTGGGATTTTTTTATGATAGAGTGTAGTAACCAACAGGCAAAGGGCGATTTGACAAAAAGAAGCCGGGAATTGGTTCGACGCAGTCAGAAGATTGCGCATGAGCAAAGAGAATATATTATGAGATATAGGGCGGGAAAGCAGAAATAGTATTTCTGCTTTCTCGTTATTAAAGAAGAATGGAGTATATACGAATGAAAAACTTTAGGAAGCGTACGGAACGGAAAATTGTAGTTTATCGTGGAGATGAAAATCGGGTGAAGGTAAGAGACTGGATAGATCCAGATGATTTTTTTTATAAAAGTAACATTCAGGCAATACTTAGTGTAAAGAAAAATATTGAGTTATTTAATAATTTTAAGAAAAGAATAAATCTTGCAGTGGGAAGAACTGAAAGAGATACATTAGAGTGCAGGGATGGCATAGGGTGTGAAAGGACTAATGTAGAACTGGAATCAGAAGAGATTTTGGGATATTCTAATTATGCGATTGTATTTACCGCAGGACGTGGCTCGGGTAAGACCAGTACAATGCTTTCATTTGGAAGAATGCTTGGAAATAATAAAATGATTAAACAGTTTTTTAATAATGATTTGGATATTGCAGAAGTTGGTTTTCATGTTCTTTCCTGCATTGAGCCAACAGCGATGGAATCAGGTGATTCTATTCTTAAAGTAATTATTTCACGAATGTTTTTTTCCTTTAAAGAGCAATGGCAGTTTTGCCAGACATCAAATTATTCCCCTATTTTGAATGAGAAAAAGGCAAATTTAATTCAATGCTTTCAGAAATGTTATAGAAATATTGATATTTTAAAGCGAAATATTAAGCAGGAAGATATTTATGATGATTTATATTATTTATCTGAAATTGGTGATAGTACTAATCTGAAGGTTGAGCTATATAAACTAATAAATGAATACTTAGATTTTATGAATTGCAGTGGTGCAAAGACTGCAAAGAACAAGAATTTTTTGATTTTGCAGATAGATGATGTGGATCTGAATGAAGAGATGGCATATAAAATATTGGAAGATTTACGGAAATATTTTATGCTGCCTAATGTCATGTTATTGATTGCGGCGGATTTAAAACAATTGCGGCATTCGTTGGAAAGAAATTTTGCGGATGAATACAAGACTCTCCTTACACATCAGGGTTCTGTAGATATTTATGAATGCAAGAAGATGGCAGAACGATATTTGGAAAAAATGTTCCCAATGGTCAGCCAGATTCATCTTCCGCAGTTAAATGTAGAGGTGTGTACTGAAGAAAATAGCATTGTCTTAGAATATGGTGAAAAAATTAAAGGTTTGGACAAGATACAGAATTTATTGTTATTTCAAGATACAGAGGGTAATGATATCCATGAGTTTCAGCAAGTATTATTACGGTTGATTTATGAAAAGACGGGAATTATTTTTGTGGAGAAACCCTATCTTCATGAGATATTGCCAAAGACTATGCGTGAGTTGACACATTTTCTGGATTATATGGAAACGCTGGAGAATACTAAGAGTGAGTTAACATGGAAAGAGTTTTTGCTTTTTTATGAAAGAGGACAGCAGGAGAAAAAAGATGGAAATGAGATGGACGATGTAGTTGGTGATATGGAAATCCGTTTCAGCAATCTGCAAAAATTTGAGGATTATTTTTCGGGCTATTGGTGTCCTTATAATTTGACAAAAGAGCAGCAAGAGATATATAGGGATATTAAAAATACACCACTAAGGGATAAAACGAAGAAGATTATAGTGCTCCTGAAGGAATATTGTATAAAAAAAGAAAAAAATATAATGACGAATATGGGAACTAATGATTTTTCTGAAGTGGAATATATGCTCAACAAGTGGATTGAAATGGAAGAGTATAAGGAAGACAGGTACTTTTTTGTATTTCTTTTAACATATTTTACAATCTATCAAAATCGTATGACGGTTTATAATTTTTTGCAAGGGGAGTATTTAACAAGCATAAGGGAATTATATAAAAATTATTTTAAAATTTATTTACCGGAACGGAATATATTTCAACAGGTATTTCCGGTGAACTATACTGAATTTAAAAAGATTGCAGATGATAACATAGTAGATGGATATCAAGGACAGTTCATTTCCGCACATGAGGCTTTATTTTTTCAAAAACAGGGAACAAAACGCTTATTTGATGTTTTAGGGCCTTTTACAGCTTGTGTAAAAGATTTTGGAAAAGTTTCAAGCGATATATGGGAAGAAGATGAAGATAGAGCAGAGAAGCAGATACTATTTTATCAAAGTCTGATTCAGATTATTTTAAACAGTGAATTAAAATATGCGATACAGAAAGAGATGGAGCAAAAAATCAAGTATAGCAAAGCGAATACATCTAAATTAGCGGCACCTACAGAAATGATGAGGAAGGTCTATGAGTGTATAGATCATGCAGTGAATGAGCTTAGTTATCTAAAATTGAAAAGTAATGTATCTGCGATTATCACTAATGACCAGTCAGAACACAATTATTTTATTACGATATCATTTATATGTAATAATGATATTGCACAGTATTATTTTGAAAAATTGAAAAGAGAATTGAGAAAGAAAATACCGGCAAAGATAAATATTAATATAGAAAAAGGCGGAGAAGTAGTCAATGCTCCGGCAGTTGCAGAAGTTTCAAACAAACTTTTTGTAGATTATTGGGCTTCTCCTGAAGATTGGGGAATTGATGACCTGATTATTGAGGATAAAAGCATTGGCGAGTTGTTCGAAGTATGGAATGATACGGCGAACGAGATGTTAGATGTACTGGAACAAATAGTGGATTATTCTAATGTGGAAAAAGACGATGAGTTGAAAGAGGAAGAAAAAACGGTTGAAGATACACAGACAAAAATCGGACAGATAAAGGCGCTTCGTGATGAATATAATAGGCTCGCAACAGGATGGAAGGAGAAGATTGACAAAGTGGAATATCGCGATAAATAGGATAGCAAAATAAACGGATAAAATAAGGAAGATACGAATGAAGCCAATAAGAGAATATCTGGATATTACCTTCCGACGGGTTCTGCCTGAGATGCTGATTGAAAATATAAGAGCACAACTCGAG
This sequence comes from uncultured Bacteroides sp., assembly GCA_964554405.1. Classification (GTDB taxonomy): domain Bacteria; phylum Bacillota; class Clostridia; order Lachnospirales; family Lachnospiraceae; genus UBA3282. The sequence goes on from CAZKOR010000011.1 coordinate 21,156, forward strand.
AAAAAGCAGGGATATCATTTATTAAAATTAAATAGTCGGTATATAGGGGAAGAGAGTTTTCGGCATTATGCTTATTTGAATTTTCATAATTACTCTCCGGATGAAGTGGATAATTTTTATTATGACATGAAACTTTATATGCAGGGAGAACATGATTGCCTGAAACAAAGTGTCTTCAATTTGATTCCCCGATATATGGAAAATATTTTGGTGATGAGGGAAGATATGCCATATTGTAGATATATGGAGATGTTAAATTGGCGTTCTGCATCTCTGCGGTTGGGACAGAATTTGCTGATTTTGCCTTATATGGCATATGAAGATTGTAAAAATCAGCAGTATCGTGACTTTTTTGCATGGAATAGTATTATAAGTACGGATGATATACGTTTGCGGCATATATTAGAAAAAGGAATGGCTGAAAATCATTGTCATTTATATGGCTCTACGCAGTCATTTTCTTTGTCATGGAGCTGTATGATGAATCATCCGGATAAAATAGCAGAGTTCTTTAAAGCGGAAAATGCCGGAAAACGGATGATGGAGAATTTGAATGGCAATATTACACTAGGTGTTTTGGACAATCAATATGATTGGGTGAAAAGGCTGTATATTGCTTGTTGGATTCGTGCGGAGTTATTTCAGCGCATTAAAATGCCACAATATGGAGAGAAAGAAAGTTTATTCAGTAAATTAGTGAAATTCGTTGACTTTCCAGACGCTAGTCTGCTGAAAAACTGTGTTAAGAGCTTACGGTATACTTACGGCAGTTTGTTTAAGCAGCCTGGTCTGTATAGAGCGGTATGTTTAGATTATACTATAGAGCAAGAAGAAAATCAGTGGAAGGGATATGAATATAACCGACTTCTTACCGGAGAACGTAAGTTTTTATATGATTGTTTTTATAGTTGCTACAGTGGCAGATTTAAGAATGAAGAACAGGATGTATTGTATTTATATTTGTTGATAAAGACACAGTTTCGGAGCGAGCTGATACAGGCAAACCAGAAAACAGGTTTTCGGAATTTTGCTGCCTATCAGGATAGAAAAACAGATTTTTGGGAGAATGTTAAAGAGTATCAATATGAATCTTATCGATTGGCAATACAGGCGCCATTGCTTGGAGAACCTGTTACATCTTTGGAAGTCAGAATAACGCCTTCATTAACTAACAGGGGAAATCTGCAAAAAGTTCAGTCTGTTGATGAATACCTTTATTTTGCAAATGGCGAGAAAATGAAATCTATGTTGGATATTCGCCAATATGGTCAGGAGCAGGATTATTTTTTTGTGATTCATTTTCCTAAGGAAAAAATAGAGTATTATGTGAAAAATGACAAGGATTTCTTTGATAAACCCAGAAATTATGTTACACGGAATAGAACAGAAAAATGTGCAAAAGCAATGATGAGGGTGCTTTTGGCAAATCGGTATTATGGCGAGCGGGTATGCGGCATTGATGCATGTTCTGTGGAGATTGGCTGTAGACCGGAAACTTTTGCAACAGAATTTAGGTTTTTGCGAGAGATAAAAGCGGAAAGAAACAGAATTGGAATCTTTCAGGAACAAAGGGTACAGGATAGAAGATTATGGATTACTTATCATGTTGGAGAAGATTTTTTAGATATTGCAGATGGACTAAGGGCAATAGATGAGGCGGTAATGTTTTTAGAACTGGAAAGGGGAGACAGGCTAGGACATGCAATAGCGTTAGGTGTGGAACCGGAGGTGCATTATTCCTTAAAGAAGAATTTGATTACGATGCCCAAACAGGATTTACTTGATAATTATGTTTGGCTTTTGTTTCGTTCTTTGGAACTGGGAGTGACAATTGCAGATAATTTAAGAAGCAGGATGCAGTACGAGGCACAAAAACTGCTATATGAGATATATTTGGATGATGGACAGGGAACATATACATATACTTTAAGAGAGTATTATGAGAGTTGGAAATTACGCGGGGATTATCCGGGATTATATCAGACTGGGGAGTTCCGTGACAGCGATGATGTGTGGAAAAGTAGGTACGAAAGCAAAAAAAAGGAATCTTTAGAAGAGGCAGATATATTACGGCAGCAAAAGAAAATTTCTCATTTATATTATAGATATCATTTTGGACATGATGAGAAAGTGCGTGGACAGGAGATTAAAATCGTAGAGGCAACAAAAGAATACATTGATTTGGTGATTGAGATGCAGCAGAGTATGCGTAAACGAATCAATGAAAAGGGAATTGCAATCGAGTGTAATCCGACTTCAAATGTATTAATTGGCACTTTCAAAAGATACGATTTACATCCGATGTTTCATTTTAATAACTATGCATTAAAAAACGAAGATAATTTAAAGCTTTCGGAACAGATGAATATTTCAATTAATACGGATGATTTGGGAGTGTTTGACACCTCTTTAGAGAATGAATTTGCTTTAGTTGCATGTGCTTTGTCAAAGAAGGTGGATGAAAACGGTAATAAGATATATAGTCAGGATGCCATATATGATTATCTGGAGCATATACGGCAAATGGGATTGGACCAAGTATTCAGGGCTTAGGATTGTTGATAATCTTAAGCCTCTCCCTCGCCATCTCATACTCCCCGCACTTCCGATAGTACTCCTGTGCCTCATCCAAGTGCCCGCTACATTCATAAATGACTCCAATATTATAGTTCGAACGGTAGCTATTAACGCCTTCCAGACAAAACTGTTTCATAGAGGTAGACTTTTTAAACTCCTGTATTGCTTCGTTAAGCAGTCCGTTATTCATATAAATAAGTCCCATCAAAAAAACAAAATCAGCCCTGACAGCGAAAATATCATAAATCCCTTCAAGCTGCAGCGCCTCTTCAAAACGTTTCAATTCCAAAAGACAATACCCATAAGATTCCACCATCCCCTGCACGTAATCAAGGGAGGGCTCTACATCCATAGACAGCCCCAGATCAAACCATTCATAAGCTTTCTCATAATCTTTCAGCTTCATACAGCTTTGTCCTAACTGATAATACAAATAAGCATCGGGTCCGGCTGCAGCAAGTTCCTGTTCCAAAAGAGAAATATTACGTAGCGATTTCTCCCGCATTTCTTTTTCCGAACCATCGTACCCGACATGCAGAACTTGGATAGGGGCGGAGTAGGTCGTCTTAGGAATAGAATCTTTCCGCTCCAACTGCTCATGCACTGCTCCCACAAAATGAAAATACTTACGGTTCACAAATCTGCTGACCCGGACATTTTCATAAGAAACTACTCCATTCTCCGTAACGCGATTCCGAATCAAAATTCTTCCCGCGTTTTCCGAATGACTCTTCATCAGGCGGGCAAGCTCGTCCTCATCAATTGATTCCACATATTCGTCACAGTCAATGTTCAGAACCCAGTCATGAGAGGCGTGCGCGAGGCAAAAATTCTTTGCCGCACTGAAATCATTGCACCAGTCAAAGTGGTAAATATTATTCGTATAGCCTGTTGCAACCTCCACTGTGCGGTCTGTAGAGCCAGTATCAACTAAAACTATTTCATAATGGTAGGGTTTCAATCTTTTTAAACATTCTTCAATATGTGCTTCTTCGTTCTTTGCAATGATGCATACGGATATTGGAAGCATGATTATAATTCTCCCAGTCTTTTTACGGCATTACTGAAATCGCCGCATTTTTGATAATATTCTTTTGCTTTTTCTATATCGCCCATTTTTTCATAGATAGAGGCAATGTTGTAGTAGGCGTGATAGCTGTTGACGCCTTTTCGGGAAAACGAGGTCAGCGTAGTAGCTTTTTTAAATTCCTCAATAGCTTCTTCCCACATATTTTTTTTCATATATATCATACCCATCAGGTATACAAAGTCCGCACGGTTTGAAAATAAATCGTATTTTTCTTTCAAGGCAAGTGCGATATCATATTTTGCAAGTTCGATAAGGCAATAGCCATACGTCTCTGTCATACTCTGTACGAGAGCGGTATGAGGGTCTGCGTTCAGATCCAGACCAAGTTTGTAATAGTGGGCTGCCTTCTCCAGGTCATTTAATGAGACATAGTTTTGACCGAGCTGAAAATAAATATAGGGATTAGGTCCCTTTGTGTCCAAATCCTGAAGCAGCATTTCCAGATTACGGGTGGCACGCATACGTTTCTCGGATTCGGTCACATATCCCTCATGGTAAAATGTCAGGGGTATATGAAAACTTGCCGGCTCCGTACTGTTTAATGTAGTAACCTGTTCGTGAATCTTGCCCTCATAATGACAATACTTGCGGTTAAAAAGTCTGCCGATTCGTTCCGTCATTATGGAACGGATACCCTGAATACTGTAGGGGTTGTTACGGATAATCATACCTACGGATGAAAGGTTGTCCCGCAGTAAATCCTCTATATCAATTAAATTTATATTTTCCAGATATTCGTCGCAGTCAATATTTAAGACCCAGTCATTGGAAGCCTGACTGACAGCATAATTTCTTGCCGCACTGAAATCATTGCACCATTCAAAGTGATAGACTTTATCCGTATACTTCCGGGCAGCCTCTATTGTTCTGTCAACGGAGCCGGTATCAACAACAACGATTTCAAACTTACAGGGACGCAGCCTTTTTAAGCATTCCTCAATGTGAATATCTTCGTTTTTTGCAATCATACAGACTGTAATAGGTAGCATAGTAATAAGCAAGCCTTTCTCTTTATAGTAATATATAGTGATTTGTAAAACTATTTTATCATCTTATAGTGTTTTTAGACAATAATTTTGGAGAAATTTTTGTTATTTTGAACAAATCATCGAAATCTCGTTTAAAATATGGAATAAGGAGTTTCTTTTTAACGGTATTTATGGTATAGTACAATAAACTCTGAGGCGATGGAGAATAATTGCTTCGCGGTGAACAATACTTACATTAAGGGAGGGACTGTCATATGACCAAGGCAGAAATTTTAAAGACAGAAATTTTATCACAGTACAAGAGTGTAAGACAATTTGCAATTGAAATGGAGATTCCGTATTCAACTCTTGTAACTGCATTAGACAGAGGAATTGAAGGAATGGCATATGGAACTGTTATTCGGATGTGTGATAGATTGAATTTAAACCCGGTTGATTTTTCTCCATTGGATAAGAAGAGCCCGCTGGGAAATAAAATTCTTGAGAACAGGGTAATGCAGTACTATATTAAATTAAATAAGACCGGAAGAAAGAAAGCTCTTGAACTGATGGAAGATTACGCACAGCTTGAAAAATATCAGGCGTCGGAGCAATAGGAGCTTCGCAGGGAGATTACTATGCAGTACGATTATTTGATTGTCGGTTCCGGATTGTTTGGCGCAGTCTTTGCGTATGAGATGAAAAAAAGAGGCAAAAAAGTTCTTGTCATTGATAAAAGAAAACATATCGCCGGAAATATTTATACGGAATCGGTTTCAGGCATCAATGTGCATAAGTACGGCGCTCATATTTTCCATACCTCGGATAAAAAGGTGTGGGATTATATGAACCAATTTGCCGTTTTTAATCATTATATCAATTCGCCGATAGCGAGATATCATGACGAATTATACAATCTTCCGTTTAACATGAATACCTTTAGCAAGATGTGGGGCGTTGTGACACCCGCGCAGGCAAAGGCGGAGATTGAAAGCCAGATAGCAGAATTGCATATTGATAACCCCCGAAATCTGGAAGAGCAGGCATTATCACTGGCAGGACGGGATGTATACGAAAAGCTGGTCAAAGGCTATACGGAGAAACAGTGGGGGCGTGACTGTAAGGAACTTCCCGCTTTTATTATTAAAAGACTGCCGCTGCGCTTCACATATGATAACAATTATTTTAATGACCCCTATCAGGGAATTCCGGTTGGAGGCTATACGGCAATCATTGAGAAAATGCTGAAGGGTATTGAGGTAAAGACCGGAGTTTCCTATCAGGAGTATATAAAGTCTACCCCAACGGGAGAAAACAAAGCGTTTTTTGACAAAGAGGGAAACTCTTTTGCAAAGGTACTTTATACAGGTATGATTGATGAGTATTTTCAGTATCAGTTGGGATATCTGGAATACCGCTCGCTGCACTTTGAGCAGGAAGAACTGCCGGATTGTGAGAATTATCAGGGAAATGCGGTTGTCAATTATACGGACAGAGAGACACCTTATACAAGAATCATAGAACATAAGCATTTTGAGTTCGGGCATCAGCCGGGCACTGTCATTACGAGAGAGTATCCGGCAGAGTGGAAAGCGGGAGAAGAACCGTATTATCCGGTAAATAATGAAAAGAACGATGCTTTGTTTGCCGCTTATCAGAAGCTGGCGCAGACACAGCCGCAGGTTTTGTTCGGCGGGCGATTAGGCGCCTACCGATACTATGATATGGATAAGGTTATTATAGCCGCACTACAGATGGCAGCAGAGGAAACATAAGATTAAGTACTTGACAATCGGTATGACTCTGCTATAATTTTGCTTAAATAGTTTGAAAGTCAAAGTATTGGAAAATCAAATCAATCATACTGGGTGATATTAGGAGGTTGTATCATGAATTGGGACGAAGCGGTTCAGGAGTTGGATGAGAGAAGAAAAAAAGCCCTTGCCGGCGGAGGAAAAGCCAGAATTGACAAACAGCATCAGAGTGGGAAGTTCACGGCGAGAGAGCGGATTGAAATGCTGTTGGATAAAGACAGTTTTGTAGAAGTGGATGGATTTGTGGAATCCAGAATTGATGATTTTGACCTTGATAAAAGGCGGGTACCGGGAGACGGTGTAGTAACGGGCTATGGCGAGATAGACGGCAGGCTTGTTTTTGTATGCAGTGAAGATTTTACGGTTATCGGCGGCACTTTGGGAGAATATCATTCTTTTAAAATCTGCCGTATCCAGGATATGGCAATGCAGATGAAAGCGCCGCTTATCTGCATCAATGACAGCGGCGGAGCGAGAATTGAAGAGGGAATTTCCTCTCTGAGCGGTTACAGCGGGATGTTTTTAAGACATACGCAGGCTTCCGGCGTGATTCCGCAGATTGCGGTCATTTTAGGACCCTGTTCCGGAGGAGCATGTTATGCGCCGGCTATCTGTGATTTCATTTTTATGGTGAAAGACATTTCCAAAATGTTTATTACCGGTCCCAATGTTGTGAAGACCGTCATTAACGAGGAAGTATCGGTGGAAGAACTGGGCGGTGCGGATGTACACGCCAAAAAGAGCGGCGTTTCCCATTTTACTTATGATTCGGAAAGAGAATGTTTGATGGGCGTCCGTAAATTATTATCCTATCTGCCGAGTAATAATACGGAGAAGCCGCCGGTTATCAATACAAAAGAGCGGCAGAATCATCTGCCCGGCGGTGTAAGCAAGGTGCTTGGCAGGTTCAGCAAAGTGGAGAGCAGCGCGAAAGGAAAAGCTGAGAAAATCAGGGATATCGTACCGGATAACTCCAGACACGCTTATGATGTAAAAGAAGTGATCGACTGCATCGTAGATGAGGGAAGTTTCTTTGAAGTACAGAAAGAATTTGCCATGAACGGCGTTGTCGGCTGGGGCAGAATGGAAGGGAAAGTCGTAGGCTTTGTTGCCAATCAGCCGAATGTCATGGGTGGCTCTCTGGATTACCATGTTTCGGATAAGATTGCCAGATTTATTCGTTTCTGCGACTGTTTCAATATTCCGCTCGTAACTTTAATTGATGTTCCCGCGTTTTTGCCGGGAACAGAACAGGAGCATAACGGCATTATTCGTCATGGCGCTAAAATCTTATATGCTTATTCGGAAGCAACCGTACCGAAAATTTCCCTGATTATGCGGAAAGCATACGGCGGCGCTTATATTGCGATGAATTCTAAAGAAATGGGCGCTGATATTGTCTATGCATGGCCGATTGCGGAAATCGCAGTTATGGGAGCGGACGGCGCGGTCAATATTGCTTTTAAGAAAAAAATCAAAGCGGCGCCAAATCCGCAGGAAATGCGTGAGCAGTGTAAAGCGGAGTATGAGGAACGCTTTTTAAATCCCTATGTGGCATCTGCAAGAGGGTATGTTAACGAGGTGATTAAACCGGAAGAAACAAGAGACGCTATTTTGAAAGCGCTGCATGGATTAAAAAATAAGCAGGTTAAGCTGCCGGAAAAGAAACATGGGAATATCCCGTTATAATATGAATAAGTACAAAATCGGGTGCACAGGCATCCGATTTTTTTACCCATTTAGTTAGGTACCTTTACATTTTTTGGTTTTATGTTATATTCAAGGTACCTAATGAAAATGGAGGACGTTTTTATGCTTGAAAAAAATATTCATTCCGGCGGCGGACGTCAACACGAGATGCGTGAGACACACTATCGTGCCGCAGATATCAATGACAGGCTGATGATTAATTTATGGGACATAGGGCATATGATGCGTGCGCGCTCTGAGGGGAAAGCAAGCCAGAAACGTATTCTGATTATTCTGAATGAGTTTGAACCGATGACGCAGAGAGACTTAACGGAGCGTTTGGGAATCCAGCCGGGCTCGGCAAGTGAAATTCTTGCCAAATTGGAAAAAGCCGGATTAATTATCCGTACTTCAAATGAGGCTGACCGCAGAACAACGGATATTCGTCTGACGGATAGCGGAAGGAAACTTGCCGGGGAAGCTTTAGGAGAGCGTCAAAAGCGCCATGAAGAAATGTTTTCCTGTCTTTCGGAGAAAGAAAAAGAGCAGTTTTTGCTGCTTTTAGAAAAAATTTGTGCGGATTGGAGAAATTGAGTATGTGGAAATATATTAGACAATATCTTCTTTTTGCTGTAATTGCAGCTTTATTTATGGTTTGTGAGGTGTTGATGGATTTGCTTCAGCCGGGCATCATGAGACAGATTGTAGATGATGGAGTGCTTGGTGTAAATAACGGCAGTGTCTCCGATTTACACCTGATTTGGGCGCTTGGACTGCAGATGATTGTCCTCGTCTTGTTCGGAGGACTTTGCGGTTCGCTCAATAATGTATTTGTACATATATCCAGTCAGAATATCGGAAACGAAATCCGAAAAGACTGCTTTCGCAGAGTGATGACCTTTTCGTTTCCCCAGCTTGACCGGTTCGGCACCGGTTCTCTGGTAACGAGGGTAACAAACGATATTACGCAGGTGCAGGCATTTGTCTCATTATTTGTGAGAGGAATGATTCGTACTTCCCTCCTTACATTTGGAAGCATGTACTTTATGTTCCGGTTGAATCCGCGGTTTGGCTTAATTGTACTGTGTGCCTTTCCGTTTTTGGTGGGCTGTATTGCTTTTTGCCTTTGGAGAGCCAATCCGCTGTTTTCCCGGTTGCAAATGCAGCTTGACTCCATTAATGCCATTATGCAGGAGGATGTATCCGGTATCCGCGTTATTAAGGCTTGTGTGCGGGAGGTTTACGAGAAACTGCGGTTTGGAAAAGCCAATCAGGACTTAATTAAAACACAGCTTAAAACGCTTGTGATTTTTGCGTTTATGAACCCTATCGTGAATACATTGATGTATGTAGTAGTTGTTATTATTTTGCTGGCAGGTTCGTATGAAGTAAAAGACGGCAGCACAACGCCGGGAACCATTATGGCGGCGATTACCTACACCACTCAGCTTTTAAATGGTATTTTGATGCTTGTCATGCTGTTCCAGAATATTTCCAGAGGAATCCCTTCATGGAAGAGAATAAAAGAAGTGCTGCACAGTCAGCCCGAACTGACAGACGGTTCTTTTGACAAAGAAACGGAAGTACAGGGTGAAATTGAGTTCCGCGATGTTTCATTTGCCTATCCGGGAAACGGTCAGAATGTACTTTCCCATATCAATCTGACCATTCAAAAAGGAGAAACGGTGGCAATTATGGGAGCAACCGGCTGCGGTAAAACTTCTCTGGTCAACCTGATTCCCCGCTTTTATGATGTGACGGACGGTACGGTTTTAGTGGACGGGATAGATGTGAAAGAATACCGGCAGGAGACGCTTCGGGAGAAAGTTGCGGTTGTTTTACAAAAAAGCGAACTGTTCAGTGCAACGATTGGAGAAAATATTGCATGGGGATTGCCGGAGGCGGACAATGCTGCGTTAAAATCCGCAGCCGTGATTGCGCAGGCGGACGGTTTTATTTCTTCTACGCCGGAGGGATATGAAACTGTTGTTGCAGAGCGGGGTATGAGTTTATCAGGCGGACAAAAACAACGTATTTCAATTGCGAGGGCAGTTTTGAAGCCAGCTGAAATTTTTATTTTTGACGATTCCACCAGCGCCCTTGATTTGAAAACCGAAGCAGATTTATATCAGGCATTAAAAGTATCGCATCCGGATAGTACCAAAATTATTATTGCACAAAGAATTGCTTCCGTGCGTACGGCGGACAGGATTGTTGTATTGGAAAACGGTGCGGTATCAGCCTGCGGAACACATGAGGAACTGATGAAATCCTGCCCGGTTTATCAGGATATTTATCATTCTCAAATCGGAGAGGAGGGCGAGAGCGCATGAGTACAAACCAGAACCAAAAAATAATGGAACGGAATATTCCCGGTATGGCAAATCGGAATGCGCGCTTTGCGCAGGTGGAATATGCCGACAATGTTGGAGCAGCCTTGAAACGGATTTTCACTTATTTTATGCATGAAAAAATACTGGTGCTCTGTATGCTTATTGTCGTTATATTCGGTACGTTTTGCGGTGTTTATGCACCTAGTCTGCAAAGCCGCGCTATTGACATGATTGCGGGAGAAAAATCGGGCGTTCTTTCTCATACCTTGCTGCTTATGTTTTCCGTTTATGTGCTTTACGGAGTCTGCGGGCTGTTACAGGGGTTATTTAGTGCACAGCTCAGTCAGAATGTAGTGAAGCGGATGAGAGAAGAATTATTCGGAAAAATCATGGAATTGCCGATTCGTTATCTCGATACACATTCTCATGGCGACGTGATGAGCCGTATGACGAACGATATCGAAAATATTTCCACTACGGTTTCGCAGTCTTTGCCGTCGCTGTTTTCGGGCGTCCTTACGATTGCAGGAACTGTAGCGGTTATGATGTGGTACTGCTGGCAGCTTGCATTTCTCAGTCTTGTCACTGTGCTTTTGACATTTCTGGCAACTAAAATTCTTTCGGGAAAAGTGCGTAAGTTTTCCCGCAGACGTCAGGCGCTGCTCGGGCAGTTAAATGGCACGGTAGAAGAAATGGTTTCCGGATACCGCACCGTTGTTGCCTACAATCACCAAAAGATAACAACGGATGATTTCTGCGCTACGGCGGATTCCCTCACGAAGGCCGGAATCAAAACGGATGTTTTCAGCGGCGTTATGGGACCGGTTATGAATTGTATCGGCAATATCGGATTTGTTATTATCGCAGCTTTCGGCGGTTACTTTTCTGTGAATGGCTTAATTTCGGTGGGGGTGATTTCCGCATTTATTGTTTACGCAAAACAGTTCAGCCGCCCTATGAATGAAATTGCGCAGATTTATGGGCAGCTTCAAACGGCGATTGCCGGAGCGGAGCGGGTCTTTAACATATTGGATGAAGCGGGTGAAGACGGAAGCGGAGAGAAACTTGCACAGGAGGAAAAAGCAACCGTTACATTCAAGGATGTGTGCTTTTCTTATGAGGAAGGAAATCCTGTAATAAAGAATTTTACGTTGACCGTGCCAAACGGCAAAAAGGTAGCGCTGGTCGGAGCGACAGGAAGCGGAAAGACTACGATTGTCAATCTGCTTATGCGTTTCTATGAGATAGACAGCGGAGAAATTCATATAAATGCACAGGATATACGTAGTGTTGCAAGAGAGAGTTTACGGCAGAATGTCGCGATTGTCCTACAGGACACGGTTTTGTTTTCCAATACGGTGCGCAGTAATTTAAAATACGGAAATGAGACAGCTACAGATGAACAAATAAGAGCGGCGGCAGAGATGAGTCGGTGTCGGGAAATGATAGAGCTTCTTCCTCAGGGATATGATACGGTATTGACCGGCTCCGGTGCCAATATCAGTCAGGGACAACGGCAGCTCCTTGCCATTGCCAGAGCGTTTGTTGCCGACCCGAAAATTCTGATTCTGGACGAAGCGACCTCGAACGTGGATACACGTACCGAAAAAGCGATACAGGATGCCATGCAGCACATTATGCAGGGGCGCACCAGTATTGTAATTGCTCACCGTCTCTCGACCATTCGTGATTCCGATATTATCGTAGTTATGGATCATGGTGAGATAGTGGAGAGCGGCAATCATGAGACGCTGCTGGCGCAGAAAGGCAAATATTATGAATTGTATATGACACAGTATGCAGGGTTTGCTACATAAAAACATATTAAAAAATGGGCGGTGTCTTTCTGACATCGCCCGTTTTGTATTGTTGTTTAATTTTTAACAATAGCTGTTAAACATCATACCGCTGTATGCACTTGTAATATAAGGCGTTGCAAAGTTCTTGCCCGGATTCTTGTAAGCAACAACGATATTATTTACATAGTTCATCGGATCCAGAGAAATCTGATTCGATTTACGCACCAAGGAATGGGTAAAGTTCATGATGGAAGAGAATGCCTCTTTGGCATCGCTGCCCAACGCTGTCTGTTGTACAGCTTCATTATCCACTTCTAAAGTGCCGTCCAAGTTAATATTGAGTCCTGCGGAAGTCAGTCCGCGTGCAAATACTCTGGTGATGCTTCCGAGTTCGTGTACGATACGATTACTCTTAGGCTGTCTGTCGCCGTATTCTGCAGCAGCGCGTAAAAAAGAATTATATCCACGGACTAAAGTATCGATATTTTCTGTCAAAGATTCCACATCGGTCTTTAAACCGATAGAAGCGGTTTCGCCCTCTTCACTGCTGACGCCGTTTAACGTTACCTGATAAACACGTCCTAATGTCAACTGATTGGAAGGTGAAGTGCGCTCTTCGCCATTTACTAAAAAACTGGCGTTAGAAGCGGACACCATATTATAATCCAATCCGAAGTAATCAACAGTACCGGCAGTTTTACTGGTATGCTGGTCAGATATATGAAATATATTTGTCTTATTCTCTTTTAATCCGGTTGCCTTGGACTCTAATTTCAGAGAAGAATTGCCTTCCCCATCTGTTAGAACCTGAGCAGAGATGCCGACATTGGCATTGTTAATTAATCGGGTAAGCCGTTCCTGAACATCCCCATTGGTATCTTCCGGTTTGATATTGAACTGAAACTCATAATTCAAATCATCGATGCTGACATCGAAAGAATAGGTAGAATCGGGAAGAGCCACCAATTCTTTACTACGAAGGTAATTGCCCATGTTGACCTGTGAGGTAGCAAGGGAACGTACTTCAACTTCTAAGGAAGGTACACTGGCGCTTTCGGACGGAGTTCCAATATAAGATGCGGAAGCAATATTTTCATTGCTGGAATAAGCCGCTTTCTTATTTAACATCTCGTTTTCGCTCAAATCGCCAAGTGACGCAATCACATTACGAAGTTCTCTCGCATTCTCTTTCATACCGACAGCAAAAGCACAAGAATCCTTGCTTGTATCAAGGATATATATCGGAGCGTCCTTGTTTAATTTAACAATGGAATTATAGACATTGCGCAGTTCGCTCTTCTTATGGGTATCATAAGGTGTGCTTGTTCTGGGCGCATAAGAAGTCACGTAGTAATTATAAACATTAGAATAATTGTGAATAGTATTATTAAAGGCCATGATGCGCCTCCTTTCTTCCATGAAATCTGCTATCATGTAAATAAATATCCGACCGGCTATCCTTTGCCGCGTCAATAATGGATTCTATTATTACTCCTATTTTACCATTTAATAGGAAGATAAGCAAGAAGCTTCTTTATAAATATCTTTAAGATTTATTACGGGTAATCAACACTTTGCCGGGCATAGCGGAATCGTCTTTCCAGTATTTCCCTTTGCCGGAGGCGCTGCTCGTTTTAGGAACAGAAGCACTGACATTTTTGGTTTTTTCCCGATATTCTTCCAATTGTTTTTGAACTTTTTCTTTCCGTGCCTTATCATCTTTCTGGGTATCGGCAATGGAATCTGCGATTTTACGGATTTTTTTGCCGATAGTTTTAGTGACGTTATCTATTCTTTTCTGCAGCTTCGTCTTTTGCTCGTCCGTAGAAGCAGTACGCATCTGACCTTCCAGATTGGTGCGTATTTTCTGCATTTGTGCCAAATGCTCTTTGGTATTGGCAGTAGAAAACATAGTTGTTGATGCTGCATCGTTAAATCCGGATTCCGGTTCTTCTGCCTGTTTTTCTGTGGAATCAGCGGCAGCGCTTCCGGTAGACTGTTCAGATGCAGTGCCGGTAGAAGAATTCGAAGCGGAAGTCGTAGTTTCCTCTTGTTTCCGTGCTTCTTCTGCCTGTTTCTTTGCAGCTTCTTCCTGTCGCTTCTGGGCTTCCTCCTGTCGTTTTTGAGTCTGATACTGTCTTAGTTCACTGTTCAGGCTTTGAATTTTTTCCTGAAGAGCTTTCTTTTCATCGCTTTTTTCTTCCGCAGACATTTCACTGTCATAAGTGATGCCTCTCATTTTCTCCTGAAGAGTGCCAATCTGCTTTTGAATATTGATTTCGTGACTATCCTGGCTTGACTGACTCGCAGGCAGAACACCCGATGTCTGTTTAATGCTCGCTATGTTCATATAAATATCCACACCTTTCTCTCAGCCTGCGACATTTGTGCCGAGACCTGTTTTGCCGTTAGCCGGTTACACATTTTTGAAAAGAATCTTATCTTCCTCTTCTTATATATATCGGTTGATTTCCGGTTTTGTTTATAGTAATTTCATAATTTTGTGAAAAAATTTTTGAAAAGAAGGAAAATCAGTTGACGAAAAAATAATGTTATGGTATAGTAGACAAACGAGATGAGATTGAGGTCTTTTTTTTATGCTCAAATTTTGATAAATCAGGCAAGCGGAGGTAATAAAAATGCGTACAAGAATTACATTGGCATGTACAGAATGCAAACGTCGTAATTATAATACCACAAAGGATAAGAAAACACATCCTGACAGAATGGAAACAAAGAAATATTGTAGATTCTGCAAGACACATACCTTGCATAAAGAAACCAAGTAATTGTTCGTCGTTCATTATTTTTGAAAGGAGCAATTTATATTATGGGAGATTCTGCAAAATCAGATAAGACACCCAAGCCGGTTAAGTTTTGGGATGGCGTGAAATCTGAATTTAAGAAAATTACCTGGCCGGATAAGGATTCCCTTTTGAAACAGTCTGTTGCGGTAGTTGTTATTTCGGTTGTAGTCGGAGCAATTATTGCCATATTGGATTTTGTGCTTCAGTATGGCGTGGATTTCTTGACAACATTGTAGAGTGAGGGATAATTGTATGGCAGAAGCAAATTGGTATGTTGTGCATACCTATTCCGGGTATGAAAATAAAGTAAAAGCCAATATTGAGAAAACAATTGAAAACAGGCATTTGGAAGAGGAAATTCTGGAAGTCCGCGTTCCGTTACAGGATGTGATGGAAATGAAAAACGGAGCCAGAAAAACCGTTCAGAAAAAAATGTTTCCGGGTTATGTCCTTATTAATATGGTTATGAATGACGATACATGGTACGTTGTTCGTAATACAAGAGGTGTGACGGGATTTGTCGGACCGGGAAGCAAACCGGTGCCGCTTTCGGAAGCGGAGATGAAGCCGCTTGGTATCAAAGTTGAAAATGTAACGGTAGATTTCGCAGAGGGCGATACGATTGCAGTTGTCGCAGGCGTGTGGAAAGATACGGTCGGCGTTGTCCAGAGAATGGATTACGGCAAACAGACTGCAACGATAAACGTAGAACTGTTCGGAAGAGAGACACCGGTAGAAATCAGCTTTGCGGAAGTCAGAAACTTGAAGTAGGTATTTGCCCGCTTCGGCGATGCAGATATATAGTGGGAGTGGGATAGTATTCCACGCCTAACCACATTATATTAGGAGGTGCCATTATGGCAAAGAAAGTAGAAGGATATATTAAGTTACAGATTCCTGCCGGCAAAGCTACGCCGGCGCCGCCGGTTGGTCCTGCACTTGGACAGCATGGCGTTAACATCGTTGAATTTACAAAACAGTTCAACGCAAAGACTGCTGATAAAGGTGATGTTATCATCCCTGTTGTTATCACAGTATATGCAGACAGAAGTTTTAGTTTCGTAACAAAGACTCCGCCTGCAGCCGTTCTTTTAAAGAAAGCATGCAATATTAAATCAGGTTCCGCTGTACCGAATAAGACAAAAGTTGCAACAATTTCCAAAGCAAAGATTCAGGAAATTGCAGAGCTTAAGATGCCTGATTTAAATGCGGCAAGCCTTGAAGCTGCTATGAGTATGATAGCCGGTACTGCAAGAAGTATGGGCATCACAGTAGAAGAGTAAGTAATGGAGGAACGGATATGAAACGTGGTAAAAGATATCAGGAAGCTGCCAAACTCGTAGACCGCAAGGTGCAGTATGAGCCGGCAGAAGCAGTTGCATTAGTAAAAAAGACAGCTACAGCAAAGTTTGATGAGACTGTAGAAGTTCATATCAGAACCGGTTGTGACGGCCGTCATGCGGAACAGCAGATTCGTGGCGCGGTAGTATTACCGAACGGAACCGGTAAGACAGTAAGAGTTTTAGTATTTGCCAAAGGTGATAAAGTTGCTGAAGCAGAAGCTGCAGGAGCAGATTATGTAGGCGGCGACGAGCTGATTCCGAAGATTCAGAACGACGGATGGCTGGATTTCGACGTTGTAGTAGCAACACCGGATATGATGGGCGTTGTAGGACGTCTTGGTAAGGTGCTCGGTCCGAAAGGCTTGATGCCGAACCCGAAAGCCGGTACTGTTACGATGGATGTAACTAAGGCTGTCAATGATATTAAAGCAGGTAAGATTGAGTACCGTCTGGATAAGGCGAACATCATCCATGTACCTGTAGGCAAAGTATCATTTGATGAAGCAAAATTACAGGAAAATTTCGATGCGTTGATGGAAGCGATTGTGAAAGCAAAACCGTCAGCTTTGAAAGGTCAGTATTTAAAGAGCATTACGCTTTCCACAACAATGGGACCCGGCGTAAAAATCAATACGGCAAAATATTAATCTGAAATTTTCAAAATAAAGAAACAAAAAATGCAGCAGCAGAAAGAACACCCGAAACCATAGAGACGGAAAGGGTGTTCTTTTTTGCAATATGTGATACAATGATTCTATGAAAAAGAAGAAAACCAGAAAAAAACGTTCCAATTTCATACTGCCTTTTTTCATTACCCTTGCTTTTGCCCTTGTTATAGGGCTTTTTGGCATTTTTTCCTATCTGTGGTATCATTCGGGAACCGATATCGGTACGCAGAGTAATCAGCCGGTGAGGGAAGCGGTAGCAATGTTGACATCGGAAAATGGCAAGGAGGAAAATGATAGGGAGGAAAATGACGGGGAACAGGATAAGCAGGAAACGGATATTCTTCCGAGTGGTAAATATGCGGATATTTTACAGGATGAGGAATATATGGAGACAAACCGTATTTACACCAAAGAAGCGGCGGATACAGATTACGTCACCATCACTTTCGCGGGAGACATTCTTTTTGATCCGAACTATGCGGGGACGGCAACACTGATACAAAACGGCGGAGATATCGATAAGGCGATTGCTCCAGATTTAATTGCGGAGATGCAGGCTGCCGATATCATGATGCTTAACAATGAGTTTACCTATTCTAACAGAGGGGAACCGTTAGAAGAGAAGCAATTTACATTCCGGGCAAAACCTGAGTATGTATCTTATTTGCATGATTTGGGAGTGGATATTGTATCGCTTGCTAATAATCACACATACGATTATGGAGAAGTGGCGTTTTTAGATACTTTGCAGACGTTAAAAGATGCCGAAATGCCTTTTGTGGGAGCAGGGGTGAATCTGGAGGAAGCGGCTGCACCGGTTTATTTTATTGTAAATGATATGAAAATTGCCTTTGTCTCGGCAACGCAGATAGAAAGACTCGATAATCCCGATACCAAAGGGGCGACGGAGACCACTCCGGGCGTGTTCCGCTGCTGGAATGTCGAAAAGCTGTTACAGACAGTGGAAAAAGCAAAAGCGGAGAGTGATTTTGTTATTGTCTATATCCACTGGGGAACGGAAAATACGGAGGAGATAGACTGGGCGCAGGATAAGCAGGCACGTGAAATTGTGGAGGCAGGCGCGAATTTGATTATAGGCGACCATCCGCATGTTTTGCAGAAAATCGAGATAATAAACGGAGTTCCGGTTATTTACAGTCTCGGAAATTTCTGGTTCAATTCCAGACCAATAGATACCGGCATGGTAAAAGTCACACTGACAGAAGAGGGATTACAGAGTTATCAGTTCATTCCCTGTTTACAAAGTAACTGTAGAACAACACTGCTTGACGGAGAGGAAAAAGAGAGGGTGCTTGGTGAAATGAGGAGAATGTCGGAGGACGTACAGATTGATGCGGAGGGGTATGTTGTTCTGCCATGAAACACATAAAAAACAGTTGACACTCTAATCCCGCTGTGCTATATTAATTAAGGTTGTGACAACC